>DATIBA010000169.1:0-5911 GCA_035457765.1 Gaiellaceae bacterium | reverse complement strand
TAGCGCGCGACGTAGTAGGCGACGGGGTAGGCGATCGCCAACGAGAGCGACGTCGCGATCGTCACGTAGACGAGGGTGCGGAGGAACACCGTCTGGAAGGCCGCGCCGCTCGTGAAGAGCCCTTCGAATACGAACTCGAACGCCGCCGTGTTCCACCGCAGGGGGTTCCACTCGGGGATCGGCGTCTGGAAGATCGGGTGGACGCTTCCGAACGCGACGCACAGGATCACGTAGAAGGGGAGCAGGAAGAAGAGGCAGAGCCACGCGACTCCGGGCAGGGCGAGACCTGCCCAGAACGTGTTCGAACGCCCGGCGCCCGGCGCGCGCTCGGGCTCAGGCACCTGCCTTGAACTCGGCCCAGGCGTTCTGGTACGCCGTCGCACCCGAGGGAGTGAGCTCCGTGATGAAGTAACCCTGCTCGAAGTCCCTCTCGCGCACGATCGCGGGCTTGAGGTTCGCGGGAACGACGCCGTCGGCCACGAGCCTGTCGGGATCGAGCTTCGTGAACGGCGGTTGGTAGCCGACGAAGTTCGAGAAGTTGTCGTACCCGTGCTTCTCGTCGAGCAGGTAGTTCAGGAAGTGGTGCGCGAGGACGGGGTTCTTCGCCGAGCTGGGAATCGCGAGGTTGTCATTGCCGATCGTCCCGCCCCCGTCGGGCGGAAACCAGAAGCCGAGAGCGCTGGGCTTGGTGCCCTGCGGGAGGTACCACTGCGCAGAGATGGCACTGCCAGACCACATCTGGTGCACCCACGCGAGGCCTTCGGGGAGGTTCGTGTAGTCGTTCGTCGAGTACTTGACGTTGACGGCGGGGATCAACGACTTCAGCTCCTCCTTTGCGAGCTCGATGTCGTTCGGGTCCTCCGAGTTGATGTTCGTGATGCCGTTCTTCAGGAGCATGTGCCCGATGGCGTCCCGGCTGTCGTCGAGGATGTACGTCTTGCCCCGGTTCGCCTCGTCCCAGTAGATCTCGTACGGATTCGACAGGCTCTCGGGAGTCGCCCCGATCTTGTCGGTGCGGTAGCCGATGCCCGTCGTCCAGGTCACGTACGGGACCGTGTAGCGCGATTCCCCGTCGTACCACGGGTCCTGCACCGACGCCCAGACGTTCGGGAGGTTCGGGAGGTAGTCGTGGTTCAGGGGCTGGAGGAGCTTGCCGACCACGAGCCGTCCCAGACGGTCGGGAACGGGGACGAATACGTCGAAGTCCACCGCCCCAGAGGCGATCTTCGCGATCGCCTCGTCCATCGTGTCGAAGTACGTCTCCTCCACCTTGACCCCGTACTCCTTGCCGAAGTCCTTCTTGATCCGCGGCCAGAGGTAGCCGTTCCAGTTGTAGATCTTGAGCGTGCCGCTCTCGGGCTCGAGCCCCGACCCGATCATCGGGTTGTCGTCGTAGAACGGCCAGGTGACTCGGTTCTCGGGCGTCGCGATCTGGAGCTCGTCGGTGGTCTTTCCGTTCCCGGATCCGCAGGCCGCGAGGATGGAGCTCAGGCTCGAGAGGCCGATGACTCCGGCCGCGGACCGTCCGAGGAACTCACGTCGCCCGTACCTCGACTCGCGTGGGTGGAGCATCGCCTGTCCTCCTTCCGCCTGCCGGTCGACCCCTGCGGGAGTGAACCACAGGTCATCGGAGCGGTCAATTCGAGACGACGACGAGGGCGTCGACGGCGATCGCACCGTGGGGTGCGACGATCAGCGGGTTGACGTCGATGGACTCGACCTCGGGGTGCGACGTGGCGATCCGGGCGAGCGCGACGACCGTGCGTGCGATTCCCGCGTCCGGGTCGTCGAGGCCGGCGTCGGTGACGAGCTCACGGGCGCTCTCGAGGTCCAGCGGCGGGACCGTGGCCGTAACGCGGGCGAGCTCCTCCACCGCGTCACCCCCGGCGCCCACGACGAGTACCGGCCCGTAGTGATCGTCTCGCGTCATCCCGCAGAGCACCTCCGTTCCGCGGGGGACCTGCTTGGCGACGAGGACCGGGCCTCCGAGACGCAGTGCCGCGTCCGCCGCCCCGGAAGGGGTCGAGACGTCGAGGACGACGCCGCCGTCTCGGCTCTTGTGAGCGGGTCCGTCGCGCTTGACGACGAGCGGCGCGCCGAGCTCTTCGGCGGCGCGCTCGGCTTCCTCGGGCGACGCTGCACGGCGACGTGGCGCGAACGGGACACCGTAGCGCTCGAGCACGAGTGCGGACTCGTGCTCCGGGAGCGATCCGGGTACGAGGAGATCCCGGAGATCGGGCGCATCCCAATCCACCGTCGGAGGCCGCCAGGGCCGTCGGAGAGCCACATTGGCGATTGCCCTCATCGAGTCGTGCGGGCCGCGAAGGAGAGCCACGTCGAGCTCGCGGGCGAGCTGCTGAAACCTGCTCGGAGGGTCCGCGCTGTGCACCGTCGTCATTGCGCAGAAGAGGTCGTGCTCGGAAGCCAGACGCGCGAGCGTGCGAAGAGTCAGCTCGCACCAGTCGTCGTTGCCCGGGTCGCGGAACTGGGAAAGATCGGCCTGACCCAGGAGGATGTCGAACGCCTTCGACCTGGCCATGAGCTCGAGCGATCCGGGATAGACCTCGCGCTCGTCGGCGATCGCCCAGGCGTCGAGCGGATTGTCCGGAGCGATGAAGTTCGGAAACGCGCGGCTCAGCTTCGCCGCAAGCTCGCTCGGGAGCGGGTGGAACGGGATTCCGGCCGCCTCGGCGTGGTCCGCCAGCAGTGCGCATTCACCGCCGGACTCCGAGATGGCGCCTATCCGAGCGCCTCGCGGCCAGCGTCGTCGTCCGAGGATCTCGAGTGTCTCCACGAGCTCGTGGAAGTCGCCGATCTCGATGGCGCCGAATCTCCTGAGCACGGCCGAAAAGGCGCGATCCGAGCCGACGAGCGCTCCCGTATGGGAGAGGGCGGCAC
Organism: Gaiellaceae bacterium; assembly: GCA_035457765.1. Taxonomy (GTDB): domain Bacteria; phylum Actinomycetota; class Thermoleophilia; order Gaiellales; family Gaiellaceae; genus GMQP-bins7. The sequence continues at coordinate 3,013 of DATIBA010000169.1, read as the reverse complement.
GGGCGGCGGCATCCGAGCGGCCGACCTTGAGGCACGCGACGGGCTTGCCGGCCCCGGCACAGGCGGCGAGCGCCCCCATGAATGCTTGCGGTCGCCGGACTGTCTCCAGGAAGAGCCCCACCGCACGGGTTCGGTCGTCCTCGGCGAAGAAGGACAGGAAGTCGGCCGCGTCGGTGACGGCCTCGGCGCCCGACGAGATCACGCAACGAAGGCCGATCCTGCCGCCGAGTGAGAGAAACGCATCCGCGATCGATCCGGACTGGCAGAGGACCGCGACGTTCCCGGCCGCGGTCGTCTCGGGAGGGCGTCCGTTCCAGGCCGCGGCTCCCCCGGGAACGACGAAACCCATGCAGTTCGGGCCGAGGAGCACTGCCCCGAGCTCTCCGGCGCGCGCGGCGAGACGCTCTGTCGTGGGCTTCGCCGCCCGCCCTGCCTCGGCTCCGAGGCCAGGGACGACGAACGCGCGAACCCCTGCGGCGGCGGCCTCCTCGAACGCGGCTTCGACGCGCTCGTGGTTCACCATGAGGAACGCGAGCTCCGGCGTCTCGGGAAGGTCGACGAAGCTCGCGTGGCACCGAAGCCCGGCCACCTCGTCCCGGTTCGGGTTCACCCCCCACGCGGGGACGCCGCTGCGGACGACGGTCTCGACCGCGGCCATGTTGCGCGGGGAGGCGCCGACGACGGCGATGGATTGCGGGAACATGAGTGTGCGTACCTCTGACACCGCGCGCATTCTCGCGGCTGCGGCGAGATAGCATCGCCGCCCATGACGCACGAGAAGCGCGTCGAGATCCGGTGGAGCGATGTCGACGCGTACATGCACGTCAACAACGCCGTCTACGCCAGCTACCTCGAGGAGTGCCGTGACGAATGGGTCGATCTCGCTCTCGACGGGGTCACCGACACGTGGGACTTCGTTCTCGCCCGGGTCGCCATCGACTTCAGGCGCGAGTTGCGCCTGGAAGACGACGAGGTCATCATCTCGTGCCGCCTCGTTCGCATCGGCAACTCGAGCGTCACGCTGCAGGAGCAGATCCGGACGGTGACAGGCGATCTCTCCGCCGAGTCGGAGGCCGTCCTCGTGGCTCGCGATCGCGAAGCAGGCAAGTCCCGGCTGCTGACGGACGCCGAACGAGCGGCGCTCGAGCGTGTTCTCGAGCCTTCTTAGCCCGCTCCGGGTCGGTCCGGTCGAGCTTCCGAACCGGATCGTCTCGACGGCGCATCAGACGACGCTGGTCCACGACCACCTGCCGACCGGCGACTTCGTCGCGTACCACGAAGCGCGTGCGCGCGGCGGCGTCGGCCTGATCGTGCTCGAAGCGACCGCGGTCGACCCCAGCGGGCTGCTCACCTCGCACACGCTCGGTGGATATCTCCCCGAGATCGTGAAGGGCTACCAACGGGTCGCGGCAGCCGTGCGGCCGCATGGGACGCGCCTCTTCGTGCAGCTCTTCCACGGCGGTCGCGAGCAGATCGCGAGCGCGCCACGACCCCCGGCGATCGCGCCGTCCGCCGTACCGAGCCAGCGGTTTCGGACGGAGCCGCGCGCGGTGCGTTCGGATGAGATCGAGCGCATCGTCTCGGGGTACGCGAGCTCGGCCGCGCTCGCCGCCGACGCGGGTCTCGACGGGGTCGAGGTCTCGGCGGCTCACCGGTACCTGGTCGAGCAGTTCTTCGACCCTGCGCTGAATCGACGGGAGGACGAATGGGCGGACGGGCGGCGCTTCCTCCGGGCGGTCTTGGAGGCCGTGCGCACCGCGGCGCCGGATCTCTGCCTCGGCGTCCGGGTCTCGGGGGACTCCGGTGCCGGCCCAAAGATCGCCGAGGCCGCGGTCGCCGGGGGTGTGGACTACGTCTCGGTGGCGCTCGGCGACTCGTCGACCTATCTCGGCTCGGTGGGGATCGTCCCGCCGCCACCGATCGAGGAGAACGCCGTGGCGAAGCATGCGGAAGCTTTCAGACTTGGCCCGCCGCTGGTCGCGAACTCTCGCATCGTCGATCCCGAGCGCGCCGATCGCCTGATCGGCGACGGGATCGTCGATGCCGTCGGTATGACGCGAGCGCTCATCGCCGATCCGGAGCTGCCCGTGAAGGCTGCTGCAGGCCAGCCCGTCCTGCGGTGCATCGGGTGCAACACGTGCATCGCCCATTACCACGCCGGCGTTGCGATCGCGTGTGCCGTGAACCCTCGAACCGGGCGGGAGCAGACGCTTCCTCGGGCTGTCCGGGGAGACGGTCGCGATCGTCTCGTCGTGGTCGGAGGGGGGCCGGCCGGGCTCGCAGCCTCAGCTGAGGCCGGAGAGGCGGGCCACGAGGTCGTGCTGCTCGAGCGTTCGGCCCGGCTCGGCGGTCAGATGGCTCTGACCCGGGACGCGCCTGGTGCGGCCGAGATCGGCCGTCGACTGGTCGACCTCTTCGCCAGGCGACTGGCCGACGTAGGTGTCGACGTTCGTTTCGATACCCATGCAGACGTCCGGACGGTCCTCGAACTCGAGCCTGCGGGGGTCGTCGTGGCGACGGGAGCCCGTCCGTTTTCGCCCGCTCTTCGGCTGGACGGCGTTGCGGTCGAGCAGTCCTGGACCGTGCTCGCCGAGGGTGCTCCGAGTGGACTTCGGATCGTGGTCGCGGACTGGGGCGGGGATCCTTCCGGGCTGGACGTCGCCGAGGTGCTCGCGCTGGCCGGGAACGACGTGACGCTCGCGGTCGCCTCGGTGACGGCAGGCGAAGCCGTCCATCAGTACCGGCGCAACCTGTACCTCCAGCGCCTGTATCGCGCGGGTGTCGAGATCCGCCAGCACCGCGCCCTGGCAGGGGCGAGTGCGGGACTCGTCGAGCTCGCGAACGTCTTCGCGCACGAGCTTCGAGAGCAGGTTCCGGTCGATCTGCTCGTCCTCGCACAAGGTCGTGTTCCGGAGGACGAGCTCGCAGGCGGGCTTCGCACAGCGGGGGTATCGGCCGAGGAAGCCGGAGACTGCTGCTCGCCCCGCTCTCTCGAGGAGGCGATCCTCGAGGG
>DATIBA010000168.1:0-5555 GCA_035457765.1 Gaiellaceae bacterium | reverse complement strand
ACGAGACGCTGTCGAGGGCGACCCGCATGCGCCGCTCGCCGCGGCGCTTGCCGTCGCGGCGGCGGAACTCCTTGCGCAGCGCGTCCACCTCGACAGCCGCGTCAAGTCGACGAGGGACGACCTCCATGACTGCTGCCTGCTCTGTGTCTGTCATCTGAAGCTCCTTCGAAGAACTGCGTAACGAGAAACGTGCAAGCCACTGCCCGGCCCTGTCGGTGGGCCCCGGCAACCGGTGTCTCAGATACGCACGAGGAGCATCAAGCCAGCCACGATAGCGGCGCCCGCCGGCGGGGTCAACTACGCGGCGTACTCCGAAGCAGATTCGGCGATCTTCTTCTCGAGGTATGCGATTCGCTCGAGCAGCTTGCGGTCCGTCTCTTCGAAACGAGGGCCGTCCTTTGCCCACGACTCACGATTCGTCAGCCTCTTCCTCTTCTTCGCCATCGTCAGCACGACCCACGACGTACTCGACAAGGCGTGCCAGCAGCGCTTTGACGTCGAAGAGCACCTCGAAGAGTAGCTTCACGTCACCGCGGCTCACCGCAGCTCCGACATCGGCGCACACGTGCCGAGAGCGTCCCGCTCGCGCTAGACGCTCTTTCGGCCGAGTCCGGCTTGACGGCCGTCCGACATGGCCGCTACGGTGAGAGCTGGAGTCGGCGAAGGCTCCGGCGAGGCGACGTGGCCTCGGGACTCGTGGAGTCCCGGGGTCTTTTTGTTTGGTCCACGACGACGAAACGGAGGTGGCAAGAATGTCGGAGACCGCGGAGCGGCACTACCTGCGAAACGGCAGCGAGGCATTGCCGGAGGCACGCGAGGCGCTCGAGTGGGCTTCGGAGACGCGCGCGGCGATGGTCGACCTCAAGTTCTGCGACCTGCTCGGGACGTGGCAGCACGTCTCGTTGCCCGTAACCGCCTTCGACGAAGCCGCGTTCGACGACGGGCTCGGCTTCGACGGCTCCTCCATCCGTGGCTGGCAGGCGATCCAGGACTCCGACATGCTGCTGATCCCCGACCCGTCGTCCGCGATCCTCGATCCCGCGACCGAGGCGCCGACGCTCTCGCTCGTGTGCGAGGTCGCAGATCCGATCACACGCGCGCCGTACGAGAAGGACCCGCGAGGCGTCGCCCGCAGGGCCGAGGAGTGTCTCCGCGCGAGCGGCATCGCGGACACCGCCTACTTCGGACCCGAGTGCGAGTTCTTCGTCTTCGACGAGGTGCACTACGACCTCGCAGCGAACCGCTCGCACTACGTCGTCGATTCCGCGGAGGGCTACTGGAACTCCGGCAAGCCCGGGCTCGGGTACACGGCACGGCCGAAAGAGGGGTACTTCCCGGCCGCGCCTTCGGACTCGCTCCACGACCTCCGCACCGAGATGGTCCTGACACTCGAGCGCATCGGGATCCCGTGCGAGTTCCACCACCACGAGGTGGCCTCAGGAGGTCAGTGCGAGATCGATCTCCGCTTCACGACCCTCACGCGCATGGCCGATCAGGTCATGACCTACAAGTACGTCGTCAAGAACATCGCCCGCCGGCGCGGGAAGTCCGTGACGTTCATGCCGAAGCCGATCTTCGGCGACAACGGCTCGGGGATGCACACCCACCAGTCCCTCTGGATGGAGGGCACTCCGCTCATGGCCGACAAGTCCGGCTACGCAGGCCTGTCGCAGCTGGGCCGCGCGTACGTCGGTGGACTGCTCGCCCACGCGCCCGCGCTGCTTGCATTCTGCGCCCCGACGACGAACTCGTACCGGCGCCTCGTGCCCGGCTTCGAGGCGCCGGTGAACCTCGTCTACTCGCAGCGGAACCGCTCGGCCTGCATCCGGATCCCGATGTACTCCGACTCCGCGAAAGCGAAGCGAATCGAGTTCCGGCCGCCCGACTCGGCGGCGAACCCGTACCTCGCCTTCTCGGCGATGCTGATGGCGGGCCTCGACGGGATCGAGCGCGGGCTCGACCCGGGTGCACCGGCGGACTACGACCTCTTCGAGGACGCGTCGGGCGACGTGCCGCAGGTGCCGGGCTCGCTCTCGGAGGCGCTCGATGCGCTCGAGGCGGATCACGAGTTCCTCCTCCGAGGCGACGTCTTCTCGGAGCGGCTCGTCGAGACCTGGATCACGTGGAAGCGCGAGAACGAAGTCGACCTCGTGCGTCTGCGCCCCCACCCGGCGGAGTTCGCTCTCTACTACGACTGCTGAAGGACCGCGAGTTCGACCTGCGATCGCCTCTCGACGAGGAGCGCGATCACGACGACCAGCGTCAGCGCGACGAGCTGCGCCGCTGCTGAGAAGAGCGTGCCGACCGGGATCGTCACGATTGCGGCGCCTGCTGCGAGAAGCCGTGTCCTGCCAATCCCAAGACCGAGCGTCGACCGAAATCCGACCGTGCACGCAAGGAAGAGGCCCACCCCGATCGCGAGCTCGATACCGATCCACCCTCCGAGCGGGTCGTAGGGATCACCGATCGCTTTCTTCAACCCCGCCGCAGTCGCAACTACTCCGAGCAGAAGCCCGTAGTGCCAGTTGCCGAAGGCGATCAGCGCGAGACGCGCGCGTCGTGGACGCGAAGCGTCACCCATCGCCTGCTCGACAGCCTCCTCGTCCCGGAAGTAGAGCCACCAGAGAGAGGCGCTCAACGCGAGTGAGAGAAGGGCGACGAACACGAGCTCGACATCGAGTGGAAGACCGGCCGCGCCGGCTCCGATCACCACGATCGACTCGCCCAAGGCGACGATGATCACGAGCCCGTGACGCTCCACGAAGTGCTCGGGAGCGATCACGAAGCCCTCAGTACTCGTGAACCAGGGCGTCACCCAGAGGAGAAGTGCGGCACCTAGCCAGAGCAGCTCCTGCAGCCGCCCCCCAGCAACTCCGCCCGCCAGCAACAGTCCTACCGCCGCAAAGTTGTAGGGGACAATTCGAAGAATCGCGGCAACTTCCGACATCGACGTTCCCTTCGCATACATGCCGGCATGCAGGGCGACGACGACGAGGTACCCGAGCCCAAAGGCCAGCCCCCTACCCGAGTACGCTGTCGGGACAGCGAGGGCGATGACGAGGAAACCGCCCATGCCGCCAAGCAGGAGCAGACGGAAACGCAAGAGATCGGTCGCGATCGCATTGGTGAGCCAGGCGTAACCGTCGTACATCCACCAGATAACCGCGAGCATCACGACCACCTGCGCGGCGGGCGCGAGGCCGGTCCCGTCGACGAGCACGGTCGTCAGCTGTGTGATCGTGAAGACGAAGACGAGATCGAAGAAGAGCTCGAGAGTCGAGACCCGGGCGCTGCGATCGATGAAATCGGACACGACCCCATCTTCTACGACTGTCACGCCGGCCCGGGGAGGGCGCCGCCGGCCAGAACGGCGGCGCCCTTCGATCCCCGACCTACCGGAGGGTGAACGTCACGCTCACGGTCGCAGTCGTCTCCTGCTGCCCCGGAACGATCGGAGTCGCCGCGTCGGCCGCGGCCCTTTCCGCGTAGAGCGGGACGGGCTGGGCTCCACTTTCGACGATCGTCGTGATCGCGCCGAGTGAGCGGCCTGCGGCCTTCGCGAGCACCTCGGCCTTCACGCGGGCATCTCCAATCGCGTCGTCGAGCGCCTGGCGGTAGAGGGCGTCCGCGTTGCTCGAGCTGAGGCCGGGCCCGGAGATCTGGTTCGCTCCCGCCTCGACGGCCGCGTCGATCAGAGCGGCGGCATCGCTCACGTCCCCGACGGCCGAGACGCTGTTCGACGCCGCAAAGCCTTCGACCGTCCCGTCCTCGGCGCGCGTGTACGGGTACACGCTGACCCACTGAGTCGCGATCTCGCGTGCACCTGCCTGGCGCAGCGCGTTGATCACTCTGCGCATCGCGTCCGCGTTCGCGGCGACCGCTGCCTGCGCCGTCGGTCGGCGAGTCTCGACGCCGAACGACATCTGGGCCTCGTTCGGCACCGCCTTCACGGAGCCGACACCCGTCACGGTGACGGCGTCGTCAGCCTGTGCCGCGTCCTGTGCTCCGGCGAGATCGGGAAGCCCGACCGCGCCGGCGAGCGCGACGACGGCAAAGCCTGCGGCGACAGAGAGAAGTAAACGTTTCATCGGGAGAACCTCCGAGGTCGGTGTCTCCTGTCATACGCCGCCCGGGCCGTCGTGCGTCACAGGGACCCTCGTGCAGGCTCGTCACTGGTGACGGCCGGCTCGTAGGCGAGCTCTACTCCCAGCCGAGATAGGGGGCGGCGCCGCGCTTGAAGATCCCGCGCGAGATGATCGAGCGCTGGATCTCGCTCGTCCCCTCCCAGATCCGGTCGACGCGAAGCTCGCGATAGAAGCGGGCGGCCGGGTTCTCGACCATGTAGCCGCGCCCGCCGAGCGCCTGCACCGCGCGGTCTGCCACCCGGCCCGCCATCTCCGAGGCGTAGAGCTTCGCCATGGAGACCTTCCCGTGCACGACTTTCCGGTCCGCGAGCGTGTCGAACGCGTGCGAGGCGTGATACGTCAGCAGCCGGGCAGCGTGCAACTCGGTGAGCGAGTCCGCCAGCGGGAACGAGATGCCCTGGTAGTCGGCGATGCGCGACCCGAAGGCCTCCCGTTCCTGCGCCCAGGCAGCCGTGTCGTCGACGAGCCTGAGCGCCGCGCCGCAGCACCGTGCCGCGATGAACAGCCGCTCCACGAGGATCCATTCCTTCGCGCCCGCGTCACCGCTCGCCGGAACGCGGTTCGCCTCGGTGACTCGGCAGTTCCGGAACACGAGCTCCGGGTGGTGGTCGATGTACGGGTCGTGAAGGAAGGACGGCGTTCGCCGAATCTCGAGTCCGTCCGCTCCCGGGTCCACGAGAAAGAGCGTCTGCTCGCCCTCCGCGACCGCGAGAACGATGTAGACCCCGGGATCGCCCTCGCTCGTCACGAACCACTTCTCCCCGTTCAGGACCCACTCGTCGCCCTCGCGTTCGGCCGTCGTCTGCAGGCCAGTGAGGTCCGAGCCAGCGCCGGGCTCGGTCAGCGCCCAGGCCTCGCGGTACTCCCCACGCACGATGGGGAGCACGAAGCGCTCGACCTGATCGGGCGTGGCGATCTCGAGGAGCTCGCGTGGCCCGCGGTCGACGACGGCGAAGCCGAGCCCGTTCGTTGCCTTTCCCGACTCCTCCTCGAGCGCGACCTGCCCGAGCATGGAGAGGCTGCTTCCGCCGAGCTCCGCCGGCATGTTCAGCATCGCGAAGCCGGCGTCACGCGCCTTCACGCGTAACGCGCTCAGCTCGTCGGGATCGATCGAGCCTCGCTCGGCGATCCGCTTTTCGAGCGGGTACACCTCCGCCTCCACGAAGCGTCCGACCGCGTCTTTCAACGCCTGGATCTCGGCGGGCAGAGCGGGAACGATCACCGCGCGGAGCCTACGCCAAGGCGAGAACGGCCCGAGCCGCAACCGTCCCCTCGAGGATCGCCTCCTCGAGAGAGCGGGGCGAGCAGCAGTCTCCGGCTTCCTCGGCCGATACCCCCGCTGTGCGAAGCCCGCCTGCGAGCTCGTCCTCCGGAACACGACCTTGTGCGAGGACGAGCAGATCGACCGGA
>DATIBA010000167.1:0-2916 GCA_035457765.1 Gaiellaceae bacterium | reverse complement strand
TTCGCCGTCACCGGGGTCTCGGGTGCCAACGAGGACGTCTTCGTCTTCACGCCGATCTCGATGGGGACGAACACCGTGGGCACATACTCCTCGACTCTCCACTTCGACGGATCCGCCCACGGCCTCTCGGCGAACGACGTGGTGGCGATCGACCTCCCGTAACGACGAGAGGTTGCAGCGGCGACCGTTTCCTCTTAGGCTCAGTGCTCGCAGGCCGTCACGCTGGGGGAGGACGGTGAGGGGAAGGGTGTGTCCAAGGGAAAGCTGACGTACGCGCCGCGTGGGCGGGCGACCGCGGTCGGGCTTGCTCTTGCGAGCTTCGGCTCCGTGCTCTTCGCCGTGACGGCGTCCGCTGCCCCTCGGGCCACCGCCGCCGACTTCACGTCCTCGCTCGTGAGGACCGTCGACCTGGCTGCCATCGCGCCGCCGAGCCCGGATCCCACCGGGCTCGCTTACCTCCCTGGTAGCAACACGCTCCTCATGACCGACGGCGACGTCGAGGAAGAAGTGGAGGGCACCACTCACTTCCAGGGGGCCAACGTCTGGGAGCTGACCCTGGGGGGCGGCCTGGTGCGCACGACCAACATCTCGACCCTCGAGCCGACCGTTTTTCCGATGTCCGAGGAGCCGGCGGGGGTGGCCTTCAAGCCGAGCTCGGGCCACTGCTTCGTCTCGGACGACAGCCAGAGGCAGATCTACGACATGAACCCCGGAGCGGATGGTGCGTGCGGCACCGGCGACGACAGCTCGGCGTTCTTCTCGACGAACGACGTCGGGAACGCCGATCCCGAGGGGATAGCCTACGACTCGTGGCACGACCGGCTGTTCGTCGCCGACGGCGAGGACAGGGACGTCTACGAGTACACGACGTCAGGCGTTCTGGTCGGCCAGTTCGACGTCCAGGCGTACGGAGTGGAGGACCCCGAGAGCGTCGAGTTCAACCCGGTGAGCGGCACCCTGTTCGTCCTCTCGAACCGCCAGAGCGGCCCGGTCATCGTCGAGACGACGACGACCGGGGCGTTGCTCCGAACGATCGACGTGTCGGCGTCGGGCGCGCACAAGCCGACCGGCCTCGCCTTCGCACCGGCGAGCGACGGTTCGAGTGCTATGCGCTTCTACATTCTCGATCGCGGCGTCGCCACTGCGAGCAACCCGACCGTCGTCGACGGCAAGATGTACGAGCTGACCGCGCCGCAGCCGGGTGCGCCGCAGAACGCGCCGCCTGCCGTCGATGCAGGACCCGATCTCGCGGTCGTGCTGCCTGCGATCGCCACCCTCGACGCGACCGTCTCCGACGACGGCAACCCGGGCTCGGTGACGAGCCTGTGGAGCCAGCAGAGCGGCCCGAGCACGGTCACGTTCGGAGATGCGAGCGCCGTCGACACGACTGCCAGCGTGCCGATCGCCGGCACGTACGTCCTGCGCTTGACCGCGAGCGACGGCGAGCTCACGACCTTCGACCAGATGACGCTCACGGTGTCCGGCACCGGAAGCGTCTCCTTCCTCGACGTCAGGGTGAACGCCAGCCCGGACGATGCCGAGGAGACCGACACGAACAGCCTCCGCCTGGCGAACGCCGATCTCGACATGCTCATCGACGACACCCAGAACAATCTCGCGGTGGGCCTACGCTTCAACGGCATCGCGATCCCGCACGGTGTCACCGTCACGAATGCCTACGTGCAGTTCGAGGCCGACCAGCCGTGGGCGAACCCCACGTCGCTGACGATCGAGGGCCAGGCGGCGGACAACCCGCCAACGTTCTCGAGCACGAACAAGATCGTGCCGAGGCCGCGGACGCTCGCGGACGTCACCTGGGAGCCCGCGCCGTGGCTGACCGTGGGCGAAACCGGCTTGAATCAGCGGACGTCGAACCTCGCGGCGGTGATCCATGAGATCGTGAGCCGCGCCAACTGGACGAGCTCCAACTCGCTCGTTCTCATCATCACCGGCAGCGGTCGGCGGGTCGCGGAGGCATGGGACTCGAATCCGGCCGCCGCCCCCCTGCTTCACGTCGAATGGACGACGGGCGGGAATCAGCCACCCTCGGTCAATGCCGGCTCCGACCAGACGATCACCTTGCCGGCGGGCGCGAACCTCGACGGCACCGTCTCGGACGACGGCCAGGTGGCGCCGCTGACCACGACCTGGAGCCAGGTCGGCGGGCCGGGCACCGTCGGCTTCGAGAACGCGAGCGCGGTCGACACGACGGCGACCTTCTCCCAGGCAGGCCAGTACACGCTGCGCCTCACCGCCTCCGACGGCGAGTTCTCGCCCTCGGACGACGTGTCGGTCACCGTTCTCCCGACCGGGTCCGGCCCGGCGATCCTCTACTTCTCGATCGAGACCGCGCAGACGCTCTCGGGCATCCCCGTCACCGCGCAGGACATCGTCGCCTTCGACGGACAGAGCTACAGCCTCCTCGTCGACGGCAGCGACGTCGGGCTCGACGCGAGCAGCGAGAACATCGATGCCTTCGCCCTGCTCGCAGACGGGAGCGTCCTCCTCTCCACGACCGGCAATCCCTCGCTGCCGGGGATCTCCGGCAGCAAGGACGAGGACGTGCTCGCCCTCTCGCCGGGGCTGCGCGGCGAGGTGACGACGGGGACGTGGGCGATGTACCTCGACGGCAGCGCCGTCGGGCTCGAGGCCTCGGGGGAGGACGTCGACGCGGTCGAGCTCTTGGAGGACGGACGCCTCCTCGTCTCCACCTCGGGCGCCGTCAGCGTCACCGGCGTCAGCGGCGCCGACGAGGACGTCCTCGCCTACACCCCGGGAGCGCCGGGCACGTGGGCGCTGTACGTCGACGGCTCCGACCTCGCGCTCACGAACTCGTCCGAGGACGTCGACGGGGTCGCCTTCCGCGACGGCACCGTCTACCTCTCGACGACGGGGAACTTCGGCGTCGCCGGGCTC
>DATIBA010000166.1:0-2733 GCA_035457765.1 Gaiellaceae bacterium | reverse complement strand
CAGGACGTCGCGGCCTACGTCTCGTCGGTCACGGAAGGCTAGCCTCGCTACCCTGACTCGTTCGTGGAGAGGTGTCCGAGCGGCCGAAGGAGCGCGACTGGAAATCGCGTACGTGCTGAAAGGTGCGTCGCGGGTTCAAATCCCGCCCTCTCCGCTTGCAGCTCGTAGCTTCTGGGGGAACCTCCGGGTTTCCCCAGGAGCCCCTTCACCGGTGCGCTGCGCGGACGAGGCGCGCGCCTGGTCTGACCCCGTTCCATCTCGAGTAGGCGAGCGGCGGCATGGCTAGAGGCACTGTCGTCGTGCTGGGCGCCGGGTCGAGCGGGGAGCACTTCGTCGGCGCGCTCCGCCGGCTCGATCCGGAGGTCCGGATCGTCGTCGTCGAGCGCGCGCTCGCGGGCGGTGAGTGCTCGTACTACGCCTGCCTGCCGACGAAGACGCTGCTGCGGCCCGCGGAGGTGCTGGCGGCGGCCCGGCTCGCCCCGGGAGCGGCCGAGAGCGTCACGGGCGAGCTCGACGCGGGACGCGTCTTCTGGTGGCGCGATCAGGTCACGGATGGGCGCGACGACTCCTGGCACGCGGGCTGGCTTGCCGACCAGCGTGCCGAGCTCGTCCGGGGGGAGGCGCGCGTCGCAGGACCCGGCTGGGTCGCCGTCGACGATCGCGAGATCGAGTACGAGCACCTCGTCGTGGCGACCGGGTCGACGCCTGCGGTGCCCCCGGTCGACGGTCTGGCGGGACTCGACTTCTGGACGAACCGCGAAGCCGTCTGGACGGAGCAGACTCCCGAGAGCCTCGTCGTCCTGGGCGGCGGCGCCGTCGGAGCGGAGCTCGGGCAGTTCTTCCGCCGGATGGGCGCCGAGGTGACGATCGTCGAGCACCACGATCGCCTCCTGGCAAGACTCGATCCCGATGCCGGAGCGCTGCTCCGCGAGCGGCTCGAGGAGGAAGGGATACGCGTGCTCGTGAATGCGGACAGCGAGCGAGTGGAGAAGGTCGGCTCCCGGTTCAGGATCCACCTTGCGTCGGGGGAGACGCTCGACGCCGCTCGTCTCCTCGTCAGCACCGGGCGGCGGCCGAACGTCCACGGACTCGGGCTCGAGCAGCTCGGCATCGAGATCTCCGAGCGCGGCGTCACCGTGGACGACCGTCTCAGCGCCGGAAACGGGGTCTGGGCACTGGGCGATGCCGCAGGGGTGGGGCTCCTGACCCATCTCGGCAAGTACCAGGCGCGCATCGCGGCGGCGAACATCGCGGGTCTCGACGTGACCGCGGACTACCGCGCGATCCCGGCCGCCGTCTTCACCGACCCTCAGGTCGCGAGCGTCGGCGTCATGGGAGGCGAGGGCGTCGTGACCGCGCGCTACGAGATCGCGGGCGGCCGGGTCTCCACGTACGAGCGCCCACGCCGGCCGGGGTTCGTGAAGCTCGCCGCCGATGCGTCTCGGCGCGTGCTCGTGGGTGCCGTCGCGGTGGGGCCGGAGGCGGGGGAGTGGCTCGGCCAGCTGACGCTGGCCGTTCGCGCACGGGTACCGCTCGACGTTCTCCTGGACACCATCCAGCCGTACCCGACCTTCTCCGAGGCGATCTTCAGCGCGCTCCAAGAGCTCGAGCCCGAACTCGACGGAGTCCGAACGGACGGGCGCTGAGCGTCGCACGAGCCGTCCTGCGCTCGTCGTCGTTCAGAGAGGCGCCGAGGAATCCACGGCCGGACGCGACGCTGCTCGCGCGTTGCTGCTTCCCCCAGGACGGAACTTTCCCCTCCCTCGTCGCGTCCGGCCGTGTGCACTGGATAACGGGTCGAAGTGGCGTCGCTTCGCGCCCAACCAAATGGGGGGGTATGCCATCCGAACGGTTAGTTCGTCGAGACCACCGGCGGACCGAGGAATTTCTCGAGGTCCACGCCTCATAAACGGCGGAGGCGACGACCCAAGGTCATCGCCTCCAGCCCACTACTGGCCCTGGGGAAAGGGCTCCAGATACGAACGTACCAGCGCCAGATGATTCCTCGATGAACACCGGACGGGCCGTCTTTCATGGCCCGGGGAGGCGGAGAAGGAGGGATTCGAACCCTCGAGGCAGGGTTTTCCCCACCTAACGCCTTAGCAGGGCGCCGCCTTCAGCCACTCGGCCACTTCTCCGCGGGATGGTCAGGATATCGGACTGTCCAGCGGGCTCCTGCAGCCCGCGGGTAGCGCGGGGCGCGGCTACCCTGTACCTCCCACGGAGGGGTGCCGGAGCGGCCGAACGGGGCGGTCTCGAAAACCGTTAGGCGTGCAAGCGCCTCGAGGGTTCAAATCCCTCCCCCTCCGTTCCGCGATGCGGCTTTCGCCTGGAGGTCGCGCCAGCCTCGGGTAACTGTCTACTGAGACTTCTACCGCTCTGCCACCCGCGCGCCTCACTACGACGACTGACAGCTACCGATTCGCTTCCGAGTCGAGTGTGTGCCAAGGGGACATTTCTCGGCGTCGTAGGATTGCGAAGCGTGAGCGACAACAACATCTGGTCGGATGAGTGGGGGGAGCAGGGCGAGGATTGGTCGGGCGGAGGTGGACGTGGAAAGCGCTTACCACGGGGCGTCGAGCTCGGCGCGAGCGTCTACGAACTCGATCCCGGGAACTTCGTCGTCTACCACTTCCACCACCGCTGGGAGGAACTTCTCATCGTCCTCCGGGGTACGCCGACGCTGCGGACGCCCGAGGGTGAGCGGGTACTCGACGAAGGAGAGGTCGTTCA
>DATIBA010000165.1:0-13036 GCA_035457765.1 Gaiellaceae bacterium | reverse complement strand
GCTCATTCGCCGTCGATGACGTTTAGGCTCTAGTCGATGCTCAAGTTCGTCGTCCGACGTGTGCTCTGGACGATCCCGGTGCTCCTCCTCGTCATCCTCATGACCTTCCTCATGATGCGCCAGATCGGGGGCAATCCGTTTCGCAGGACCGAGCGTGCGGTTCCCCCGGCCATCCAGGCCAACCTCGAGCGCAAGTACCACGTCGACAAACCCTGGTGGTGGCAATACCTGTACTACACGAAGGGCGTCTTCACGCTCGACCTCGGCCCGTCGCTCACACTGAGGAACCAGACGGTGAACGACGTCATCAAGGAGCGCTTCCCGGTCTCGCTCCACCTCGGCGCGCTCGCGATGCTCTGGGCGATCGTCGTCGGAATCCCGTTGGGGATCATCTCCGCGCTCAAGCAGAACTCGTGGATCGACTACGCGACGATGACGTTCGTGAACGCCGGCTATGCGCTTCCGAACTTCCTCGTCGCCACGCTGCTCATCTACTTCTTCGCGGTCCGGCTGAAGGATCAAACGGGCTTACCGACGAACGGCTGGGAGTCGTGGCAATACTGGATACTCCCGGCGATCGCGCTCGGCCACGCGCCGATGACCGTCTTCGCCCGCGTCGTCCGCGGCTCGATGCTCGAGACCCTTCAGCAGGACTACATCCGGACCGCGAAGGCGAAGGGGCTCCGCTGGCGACGGATCGTAAGCCTCCACGTCCTGCGCAACTCGCTGGTGCCCGTCGTCACCGCCGCCGGGCCGATCCTCGGCTATCTCATCGCCGGTTCCTTCATCGTCGAGACGATCTTCGGCATCCCCGGCATCGGGCGGTACTACATCCAATCCGTCCAGGCGCGAGACTACGCCATCGTGCTCGGAATCACCGTCCTGCTCACCGTCATCATCATCATCGCCAACATGGTGGTCGACATCCTGTACGGGTTCCTCGACCCGAGGACGCGGGAGGCGCGGGCCTGATGATCGGGGATCGCCGACGAGAGGACTTCGAGGCCACGCTCCTGCGCAGCGCGGAGGAGCGCGGAGGACGTGAAGCCGGAGCGGCGCGCGAGCGCGCGTCGCTGTGGAGCGACGCTCTTTACCGCTTCTCGAGGAACCGCGCCGCCGTCGTCGCTGCCATCGCGTTCGTCGCGCTGCTCGCCTACGTGATCTTCGTCCCTATCTTCAGCCGGTACGACCCGAATGCCATCGACTTCTCGCAGGCCTACGAGCCACCCAGCCGGGAGCACTTTTTCGGAACGGACCAGTTCGGCCGCGACCTCTTCCTCCGGACGGCACTCGGCGGCCGCATATCCATCGGCATCGGCTTCGCCGCGGTGTTCGCGATCATGGGCGTCGGGATCATCTACGGCGCGGTCTCGGGCTTCCTCGGCGGCTGGATCGACAATTTGCTCATGCGCTTCCTGGACGCGCTCTACGGCCTCCCGTACCTGCCGTTCGCCATCATCACGCTCGCGATCTTCGGGACCGTCAACTTCTGGACGATGGTGGTCGCGCTGACGATCGCGTCCTGGTTCACAACGGCGCGGGTGATGCGCGGCCAGATCATCACCCTGAAGGAGAACGACTACGTCCGCGCCGCCCATGCGGTCGGCGCTCGCTGGCATCGCGTCCTGTTCCGGCACCTGCTGCCGAACACGCTCGGAGTCATCATCATCTTCGTCTTCCTCGAGCTGCCGGGCGTCGTCCTGGGCGAGGCCTTCCTGTCGTTCATCGGGCTCGGGATCAGCCCACCGGACGCCTCGTGGGGAACCCTGGCGCAGGACGGATACGACGCCTACCAGACGCACCCGTACATCATCGTCATCCCCAGCCTGTGCATCGCGTGGCTCATCCTGAGCGCATTCTTCGTCGCCGACGGGCTTCGCGACGCGCTCGATCCACGGACGAAGTTCAAAGAGGTCTAGCGTGGCGCTCCTCGAGGTCGAAGACCTGCGCACGTTCTTCAAGACCCGCGAGGGCGAGGTGCACGCGGTGGACGGAGTCTCGTTCTCGGTCGAGAAGCGGAAGACGCTCGGGATCGTCGGCGAGTCGGGCTGCGGCAAGTCGGTGACTGTGCTGTCGGTGATGGGCCTCGTGCAGGCTCCGGGCCGGGTCGTCTCGGGCTCGGTCCGGTTCCAGGGGCAGGAGCTCACGACGATGGAGGACAAGGCGCTCGAGGACATCCGCGGCGCCCAGATCGCGATGATCTTCCAAGATCCCATGACGTCGCTCAACCCGACGCTCACGATCGGGCTGCAGATCACGGAGACGATCCGCCGGCACGAGGACATCTCCAGGGAGGAGGCGCGGAAGCGGGCGATCCAGCTCCTCGAAGAGGTCCACATCCCGAAGGCGGCGAGCCGGCTCGACGACTACCCGCACCGGTACTCGGGCGGGATGCGTCAGCGTGTGATGATCGCGATCGCGATCTCCTGCAACCCGAAGCTCCTGATCGCCGACGAGCCCACCACGGCGCTCGACGTCACCGTGCAGGCGGGCATTCTCGACTTGCTGGACGAGCTGCGCGAACTGCACGACATGGGGATGATCATCATCAGCCACAACATGGGGGTCGTCGCCGAGACGGCCGACGACATCGCCGTCATGTACGCCGGCCAGATCGTCGAGCAGGCAACGGTGCTGGATCTCTTCGACCGGCCCGAGCATCCGTATACCGAGGCGCTGCTCGGAGCGCTTCCCCGGCTCGAGGGCGACGAACGGCACGCGCGCCTGGCGACGATTCCGGGCCGTCCGCCCGATCTGCTCACGCCACCGGAGGCGTGCCGCTTCGCACCCCGCTGCAAGTACGCGGGGACGGACGACTGCAACGTCGTGGCGCCGGAGCTGCGCGAGATCCGGCCCGGCCACTGGGCCCGCTCGGCGCACCCGGCGTCCGAGCGAGCCGCGGAAGCCCTGGTCACGTCATGAGCGAGCAGATCGGCACCTTCAACGACGTAGAGGCTGCGCAGGAGGCGAGCACCGCCGCCCGCAGGACCGGGGAGCCGCTGCTCGTCGTCGAGAACCTCAAGAAGTACTTCCCCGTGAAGAAGGGCTTCCTGATCGATCGCACGGTCGACTACGTCAGAGCGGTCGACGACGTCTCGTTCGACATCCGCGAGGGCGAGACGCTCGGCCTCGTCGGGGAGTCGGGGTCGGGGAAGTCGACGACGGGCTACTGCGTCCTCCAGCTCTTGAAGCCGACGTCGGGGTCGATTCGCTTCCAGGGCGAGGAGTTGACGAAGCTGAAGCGCGAGGCGCTGCGCGCCACCCGCCGGGAGATGCAGATCGTGTTCCAGGATCCGTATGCGTCGCTCAACCCACGCATGACGATCGGCGACATCGTCGGCGAGCCGCTCCTCGTCCACGGCCTCGGCACCCGACAGCGTCGCCGCAGGACCGTCGAGGAGCTCCTCGAGGTGGTCGGCTTCAACCCGGACTTCATCAATCGCTACCCGCACGAGTTCTCCGGCGGGCAGCGCCAGCGCATCGGCATCGCGCGGGCACTGGCGCTCAACCCGAGGCTCATCATCTGCGACGAGCCGGTGTCCGCACTCGACGTCTCGATCCAGGCCCAGATCCTCAACCTGCTCAAGGACCTTCAGCAGGAGTTCTTCCTCTCGTACCTCTTCATCGCCCACGACCTGGCAGTGGTCAAGGGGATGAGCGACCGGATCGCCGTGATGAATCAGGGCAAGATCGTCGAGATGGGCCCTGCCATCGAGGTGTACACGAACCCGAAGGACCCGTACACGAAGGCCCTGCTGGCTGCGGTGCCGGTGCCGGATCCCCGGCGTATGCGCGAGCGCAAGGCCGAGCGCCGGAAGCTCAAGCACGCGCTCACCGAAGCCGTCTGACGGGCTCCCGACGAACTCCCACGCGAGCTCCGTCTCTGCGCCCATTGCTCGAGCAGGCGCGAGCAGACGAGCTTCGAGACGGAGAAAAGAGCGGAGATGGTCGAGGAGGCGCGTCTCGAAGCCGTGGGCTCGGGCCTCGCAGCGCTGACCGACGGATGGTTCGTCGTCAACGTTCGAGACGCGGCGTGGCTGACGAACGCCGCCTTCGGCGCCCGCTGCGTCTTCGAGGCGAGCAGGCCCGTTCTGCGCAGGCATCCCGATCTCGACGTTCAGACGTTTCCTGACCTGGCAATCACCCTCGACGTGATCTGGCCCGGACAGCCGAGCGGGCTGTACCACGCCGAGACGAATCAGGAGGACTTCGTCGTTCTCGTCGGCGAGTGCGTCCTGCTCGTCGACGGCGACGAGCAGCTCCTCCGTGCATGGGACTTCGTGCACCGTCCGCCCACCCGGCGTGACGTGACCCGCCACTCGAGCGAACCGCCGCAGGCCGGACACTGGAGGAGCTCGAGGAGCGCTTCGTCCACGACCCCGCCTTGCGCTAGCGCTGTGACGCCTCGAGCTCGGCGAGTCGGGTGCGAGCCCGCTCGACGAGGACGAGGTCTTCCTTCTGGTCAGCGAGGAGAACGGCTTCCTCCAATGCTGAGCGTGCCTCACCTGCCTTGGCCGCCAGGCTGAGCACCTCCGCGAGGTCGACGCGGAACCAGGCCCGGTAGTCGATGTCGTCGGTACGGTCGGCTATCGCAACCGCCTCGCGCGCGAGCGACTCGGCTGGCTCGAAGTCTCCCCGTCTGGCCAGTACCCTCGCGCGCACAGCACGGATTGACGCTTGCGAGTCGTAGTCGTCGGGCGCGGCCAGACTCGCGCTGAGAGCCGCGTAGCTCTCGGCCTCGTCGTAGCGACTCTGCGCAAGGAGGGCGCGAGCGAGTAATGCGGCGACGGTGGAGCGGACGCCTCTATCTCCGATCTCCTCCCGGAGCGCGAGCGAGCGTCGCAGCCTTCGCTCGGCTTCCACCGGCTCGAGCGTCTCGATATCCGCAAAGGAGAGGTGTTCGATTGCAGCGATTTGAAGCTTGTGCCCGAGTTCTTCCGCATCGGCGAGTGCGAGCTCATTCAGGCGTCGAGCCTCGCCGACGTGGCCGAGCATGGTGTGGAGGCGGCTCAGTGATGCACGCATGAAGGAGCGAAGGCCGATGTCGTCTGTCCGGGCGAGGATCTCCTCGCAGCGGCGGATGCCTTCGCTGGCGGGTGTCGGCCCGGCGTAGAGCGCCACGCCCAACCAGTTGAGGCTCCCACGTTCGAGGTGCCAGTCGCCCGCTCGGTGCGCGAACGCGGCCGCCCGTTCGGCGGCCTCCGCCGCCGCTGCGCTCCGACCCAGCCACAGCCGGGACCTGGCGACTGCCAGCCACGCCTGTGCCAGGCCCCGCTCGTGGTCCAGCGCTTCGAGCTCCGCGACTGCTTGTTCCGCCTCCCGGAGGTATTGCTCGTTCGAGCGCATCCCCGGCGACATGACCTGTTCGACCCAGCTCCTCTGGAGGGTCGCCTCCCACGCAAGCCCCCGCTCACCGGCCGCCTCACCGACGGCGAGTGCATCCTCGAACACGGCAGCCGCCTCTTTCCACTCGCCGAGGGGCCGGAGGGAGTCGCCAAGCGCCAGCAGCAGCTCGCCGCGGTCGGAAGCATCAGCCGGGAGAAGCTCCAGCGCGCGGGAAAGCAGGTTCACGGCTCCGGCCATGTTCCCGCGGTGGCGGGCGGCGAGCCCCGCCCGCGCGAGAGCCGCCCCGCCGCGAGAAGCGAGCTCGCGCTCGGGGTCTCCCAGAGGCCCGAGCTCGGCTCTGTAGCGGTAGGCCTGTTCGAGGTGGTAGCCGACGATCTCGTCGTAGGGGCTCGAGCTTCGTTGGAGCCAACCGGCGAAGCGCTCGTGCAAGTCCGCCCGCCGCTGCTTGGGGATGGCGGCGTAGCCGGCTTCCTGGACGAGGAGGTGTGTGAAGCGAAAGGCGTCTTCCTCCCCGGGGAAGCTCGAGCGCTCCGGTGTGATGAGGCGCCTCCGCACGAGCCGCTGGAGGATGGCGCTCACCTCGGTCCCCAGCGGTGAGAGCTCGAGCAGCGCGCCGCGCCAGAACTCCCTGCCGACGACGGCTGCCCGCTCGAAGAGGGCGCGCTCGTCCGCATCGAGGCGATCGATGCGAGCGGCGAGCAGCGCATGGATCGTCGGTGGGACTTCTGCATCTCGGCCGTTCTCCCCGAGCGCGAGCGCGACCATCTGCTCGACGAAGAGCGGATTGCCCTCGGCCGCCTCCGAGATCCGGGCGCACTCGTCGGCTGCGAGATCCTCGGTAAGTCCCGACAGCAGCGACTCGACCTCCACCTCAGCGAGCGGCTCGAGGTCGACCCGCTCGCCCGGCCAGCCCGGTCGTTCGTCGAGGAGGTCGGGACGAGCCAGGCAGAGGAGGAGGAGCGGGACGTCGCGCGTCCACTCGATGACGTGTTCGAGGAACTCGAGTAGCGTCGGCTCCGCCCAGTGGATGTCCTCGAGGACGAGGACGAGCGGTCGTTCCGCAGCAAGGCGCTCGAAGAGCTTGCGGTATGCCCAGAAGATCTCCTCGGTCGAGTGCACCTGCTCGGGATCCGGGAGGTCTGCCGGACGCTCCGAGACGCTCCGTACGATCTCCTGCAGCGGCCAGAAGGTGATGCCCTCGCCGTAGGAGAGGCAGCGTCCCTCGAGCACCATCACCCGCTCGTCGAGGCTCGACACGAGCTCGGCCGTGAGCCGCGACTTTCCGATCCCGGCGGAGCCGAGAACAGTGACGAGCAGCGGCGTTCGCTCGGCGACAACGCGCTCGAACGCCCCCCGAAGCCTGGCGAGCTCCTGGCTTCGTCCGACGAAGGGAGAGTCGAAGGGGCGGGCGAGGACCGCTCCCTCCTCGACGAACTCGAGACGGTACGCGGGGACCGCCGACGACTTGCCCTTGACGGTGAGCGGTTCCACCGCTTCCGCATGCACGGAATCGCGGACGAGCCGGTAGGTGGCCTCGCCTAGAAGGATCTCATCTGGAGCGGCGGACTGCTCGAGGCGGGCGGCGACATTGACCGCGTCGCCGGTCGCGTAGAAGTCGCGGCCAGTGTGGTCGCCGGCGACGACCTCGCCCGTGTTGACGCCTGTACGGAGGGCGAGAACGACGCCGCGCTCGCCCTCGAGTTCGACATTCAACGAGGCGAGGCGCTCGCGCATCTCGGACGCGGCTCGCACGGCCCGCATCGCATCGTCCTCATGGACGGTCGGCATGCCGAAGACGGCCATGACCGCATCGCCGGCGAACTTCTCGACGGTGCCACCGTGACGCTCGATCGCGGAGCGCGCCTCGTCGAAGAAGCGCTCCATGACACGGCGAACCACCTCCGGGTCGAGGCTCTCACCGAGCGAGGTCGACCCGGCGACGTCCGCGAAGAGGACGGTGACGGTCTTGCGCGCCTCCACCATCGGCCGAGTGTACGACGGTGTCAGTGACGCGCGAGCGGGGCGACGTCGATCCCCTGAGCGTCCAGGGCTGCGAGCGCCCGGTTCACGGCGTTCCAGCTCTCGAAGCTCAACCCCTCCGTTCCGGTGAGGAGGTCGTCGAATCCCGGCTGACGGATCTGGTCGGCCGTGGCCTGGACGTCGAACGCGAGCTGCTGCAGGGACTCGACGAGCGCGCTCACCTCGGTCTCGAGCCGCTCGGGGGCGCCGACGCCCACGAGGTCGCTCGCCGCGTCGTCGATCGCGCCTGACGCCTCGTCCATGCGCTCGAGGAGCTCCTCTCGCGACTGCGCCTGCGTGATCCGCTCGAAGGCGAAGTCGACCCGGTCCCGGGCCAGGATCACCGTCCTCCCCAGCTCCTCGACCGTCGCTGTGCCGCCCCTTCCTCCGCAGCCGGACGCGAGCAACGCGGCCGCAGCCACGACCGCGACACCGAGCTTTCGAGACATCGCCAGGCTGTCAGGCACTCGTCGTCGGCGGCGCGTGCTCGCCCGCCTCGGCCGAAGCCGGTGGCTCGACGAGCGCGAGCGGTCGCGTGGCCTCGGCGAAGTGGCACGCCACCGGGTGGTCCCCGCCTGCACGCGGAACCAGAGCAGGCTCTTCCTGCGCGCAGATCTCCTGCGCCTTCCAGCAACGCGTTCTGAACCGGCAACCCGACGGAGGATCCGCGGGGCTCGGGACGTCGCCTTCGAGCACGATGCGTGCACGCCGCCCCCTCGATCGAGGAGACTCGATCGGGGCTGCCGAAAGCAGCGCCTGAGTGTACGGGTGCATGGGCGCCTCGTAGATCTGATTCCGAGTCCCGACCTCCATCACCTTGCCGAGGTACATGACCGCCACACGATCGGAGACGTGACGAACCACGGAGAGGTCGTGCGCGATGAAGAGGTACGTGAGCCCGAGCTCGCGCTGGAGGCGGCCGAGAAGATTCACGACCTGCGCCTGGATCGAGACGTCGAGTGCCGAGACGGGCTCGTCGAGCACGATCAGCCTCGGCTCGAGCGCAAGCGCGCGCGCGACACCGATCCGCTGCCGCTGGCCACCTGAGAACTCGTGCGGGAAGCGGTTCGCATGCTCCGGGCTCAAACCGACCATCTGCAGAAGCTCCTCGACCCGCCGCCTACCGCCGCCGCTCCGGTAGAGGCGATGGATACGCAGTGGCTCGGCGACTATCTCGCGAACCGTCATCCGCGGGTTGAGCGATGCATACGGATCCTGGAAGACGATCTGGAGGTGGCGCCGCACGGGCCGCATCTCGCGTCGCGTGAGGCTCGCCAGATCCCGGCCCTCGAAGACGATCCTGCCGGCGGTCGGCTCGAGGAGCTTGACGATCGTGCGCCCCAGCGTCGTCTTTCCGCAGCCGGACTCGCCGACGACCCCGAGCGTCTCGCGTTCGCGGACCGTGAGGTCGACGCCGTCCACGGCCTTGACGTACCCGACCGTGTGCTTGAGGACCCCCGCCTTGATCGGGAAGTGCTTGACGAGGCCTTCGACGCGAAGGAGTTCGTCTCCGTTCGCTGGTGGCGTGTCGCTCACGAGGTGCCACCCCCGACCGGCCGACCGGCAGCCGCGAGCTCTTCGGCGAAGTGACATGCCGATCGATGGCCGTGCTCCAGGCCGAGCGCACGCAGCTCGGGCACGTCCGTCCTGCACTCCGCGCGGCCACGCGACAGCGTGCAGCGCGGGTGGAACGCGCAACCTGGCGGCCGGGTGATCAGGCTCGGTGGCTGCCCCGCTATCGGCTCGAGGCGGTCCACGTCCGTGTCGAGCCGTGGCAGGCTCGTCAGAAGGCCGGCGGTGTAGGGGTGCCGAGGCGAGTCGAAGATCGAGAAGACGTCGCCGATCTCGACGACCCTGCCCGCGTACATGACGACGACGCGGTCGACGAGCTCGGCGACGAGGCCGAGATCGTGCGTGATGAGGACGATCGCCGCGTGGGTCTCGCGCTGGGCAGTCTTCAGCACCTCGATGATCTGCGCCTGGATCGTCACGTCGAGCGCCGTCGTCGGCTCGTCCGCGACGAGGACTTTGGGATCGTTCGCAATCGCCATCGCGATCATCGCGCGCTGGCGCATGCCGCCCGAGAACTCGTGCGGGTACTGGTCGTAGCGGTGCTCCGCCGATGGGACACCGACGAGCTGCAGCAGCTCTACCGCGCGCTGCCGGGCGGCCGCAGCGCTCGAGCCCGGACGGTGCACCTTGATCGCCTCGGAGATCTGTTCGCCGATCGTCAGCACCGGATTCAGCGACGTGAGCGGGTCCTGGAAGATCATGGCGATCGGTCCGCCTCGGATCCGCCGGAGACCGCTCTCGGACAGATCGAGCAGGTTCTCGCCCCTGAAAACCGCTTCGCCCGAGACGATCCGCCCCGGCGGCATCGGGATCAGCCCGAGCACCGAGAGCACCGACACGCTCTTTCCGGATCCGGACTCGCCGACCACGCCGAGCACCTCTCCCGGATACAGGTCGTAGCCGACGCCGGTGACGGCGTGGACGACCCCGTCCTCGGTGTCGAACTCGACGGTCAGGTCGCGAATGGCGAGAATAGGCTCTGTCTCAGGCACGGATCCTGCGCTGGGTGGGATCGAATGCGTCGCGAAGGCCGTCCCCGACGAAGTTGACGCAGAGAGCGATGAGCACGATGACGAGGCCGGGGAAGGTGACGAGCCACCAGAGCTCGAACCCCTCGGCCTGCCCCTCGGAGACGAGCTTTCCGAGCGCCGCGTTCGGCGGCTGGATCCCGAAACCGAGGAACGAGAGCGCAGCCTCGACGAGGATCGCGGCGGCGACGACCAGGGTGGTGTTGACGATGATCGGCCCGAGGCAGTTCGGGAGCATGTGACGCACGATGATGCGGAGGTCGCTCGCCCCCGCGGCCTTCGCCGCCTCGACGAACTCCCTCTCGCGCAGCGAGAGGAAGAGACCGCGCACGATCCTCGCAACCGCCGTCCAGAAGAGCAGAGCGAGGATGAGGCCGATCTTCAGCGGCTCGCCGGAGCCGAGGTAGACCGACGCAGTGAGCAGGACGGCGAGGCCCGGCAGGGTGAGCATGAGGTCGGTGAGACGCATCAGTAGGTTGTCCACCTGGCCGCTGTAGTAACCGGCCAGAGCACCGATCGTGGTCCCGATGGCGGTCGAGACGAGGGCGACGAAGATGGCCACCCAGAGCGACGTCCGAATCCCGTACATGACCCGGCTCAGGTAGTCGCGGCCGAGCTGGTCGGTCCCGAAGAGGTGCCACCCGTCGAACGTCGGAGGTCGGTTCTGGCTCGCGGTGATGTCGTCGAGCGGAATCTCGTCGTAGCCGTACGGAGCAAGCTGTGGCGCGAAGACGCCGACGAGCGCAATCAAGACGAGGACGATCAGGCTCGCCACCGCGAGGCGGTGCCGGAAGAAGCGCATGCGCGCGTAGGCCCACTGGCTGCGCGCCTGTAGCTCGACGCCCGACTCATAGGCGAGCGAGACGTCCGGCGTGCCGGAGCCGGCGGTGCTCGTTCCCGCCGACGCGTCACTCATGACGGACGCGCGGGTCGAGGTAGCCGTACGCAATGTCGGCTATGAGATTGAAGACGATGATCATCGTCGCCGTGACCATCAGCCACGCCATGACGGGGTACGGATCGTTGGCGCGCAGGGCGTTGACGAAGTAGAGGCCCATCCCGTCCAGGGAGAAGACCGTTTCGACGACGATGGCGCCCCCGAGCAGGCTCCCGAAGCTGAGCGCGACGAGCGTCACGAGTGGGATGAGGGCATTTCGGAACGCGTGCTTCATCGTCACCTGGCGTTCGGCGAGACCCTTCGCGCGCGCGGTGCGCAGGTAGTCGGAGCCCATTACCTCGAGCATCGAGGCACGGATGTAGCGCGAGTAGCTGGCAACGCTGGCGACCATGAGCACGAGGATCGGGAGGACGAGATGATGGGCACGATCGACGGCGAAATGGATCCCGGTTCCGGGATCGACCGAGTTCAGGCTCGCGATCGGGAAGACCTTGTACCCCGTGTGCTCGTACACCTGGACGACCAGGACTTGGAGCATCAGCGCCAGCCAGAACACCGGCGTCGCCAGACCGAGGAAGCTGACCGTCGTCGCCGTGTAGTCGAAGGCGCTGTACTGACGCCTGGCGGAGTGCACGCCGATCCCGATCGCGACGAGGATCGCGAGGACCTCCGCAATCAGGACGAGCTGCAGCGTGTTCTTCATCACGCGCCAGAGATCGGGCAGGATCGGCCGGTCGCCGAGCAGCGTCGTCCCGAACTGGTTCGTCACCGCGTCTTTCACCCAGTACCCGTATCTGACCGGGATCGGCTCGTCGAGATGCTTGCGGTCGATGACGTTCTGGCGCGACTGCTCCGAGAGGTTCGGGATGACGTTCAGCTGCGCGAGCGGGTCGCCGGAGGCCGAGACGAACGTGAACACGAGGAAGCTGGCCGCGACGAGGACGACGACGCTGTAGAGCAGTCTGCGAACGACGTAGCTCAGCACGACGCCACCTTGCGGATGCTAGAGGGAGGCCTAACGCCGCGGGCGACGAAGGCGGATCGGGAAGCCCGAGCGGTACTTCGCAAGCCGCGTCACTTCAGCTGCCACGTGGCGACGTTCCAGGGCGTGCCCTCACTCGTCGTGTTGAGCACAGGGCCCGTGATACCACCGGCGGTGATGACGAACTTGGGCCGCGTGTACAACGGGATGGACGGGAGGTCGACGGCGAGCTGGGCGTCTCCTCTGTTCAGGAGAGCGTGCCGCTTCGCGTTGTCGAACTCCCTCGTTGCCGCGTTGAAAGCGGCCGTCGCCTTCGCGTTGCAGTAGTTGCCGTAGTTCTGGTCTCCCCCGCAGGAGTAGAGCGTGTTGCTGGTGATCTTGGAGTCCGGGCCACCACCGTAGGTGAACATGATCAGGTCCCAGTCTCCGGACGGAAGCGTGCCTCCGAACAGGGTTCCGGCCGTCTGGAACCGTGGAATGAGCTCGATGCCGGCGCTCTTGAGCTGCCTCTCGATGACCTCGAATGCCAACGTGCGGAGCTGGTTTCCGGCGGTCGTGAAGAAGCGGAAAGCAAGCCTGCCGACGCCCGGGCACGAGAAGATGGCGGTGTTCGACTCGCTGGGCGCGTCCGGCCCCCCGGTGCAGCCCTTGCCCTTCAGGATGCTGATGACCCTGGCCGGGTTGTAGGCCCACTTGCGGAAGTGCGGCTGGTACCCGCCCTTCTCGAACGGCTTGAACACGAGGTTGTCGAGCTTGGGAAGGCCCGGAGCGAGGGTCCTGAAGAGCGCGCTCGCGAGCTGCTGGCGGTTGATCCCGCTCATGAGCGCCTGCCGGACGTACAGCAGCTTCAGGGCCGGGTGGCCACGGGGCCCGAGCTGGATGTCGACGTGTTCGAACGCGAACTCGGGCTGCCTCTGGACCTTGAAGTCCCGGTCGTTCACGATGTCCGAGATCTGGAGCTGGGGCTGAGGTTCCATCACGTGGCCCTCGCCCGCCTTCATCGCCTGGAAGCGGGCGTTCGTGTCCAGGATGTAGCGAAAGACGACGCGGTCGAGCTTCATCGCCGGGCCGGCCTTGAAGCGAGGGTTCTTCACGAGCGTCAGCTGGACGCCCCGCTGCCAGCTCTGGAACTTCCACGGCCCGCTGGAGACGGGGATTCCGTCGTTGAACATCTGGTTCATGTTCTTCCCG
>DATIBA010000164.1:0-11294 GCA_035457765.1 Gaiellaceae bacterium | reverse complement strand
CTCGACTGCACACCAGCCGACGGGTTCGCCGTCGAGGTACGCGACGAGCCGCTCGACTCCGGATGTCCGCAGTCGGTCTGCGCGCGGAGCCGGTGGGCGCGCTCTTCGACGGAAAACGAGGCGAAGGACTCCCTCGGCTTCAGCTTGAACCGCTGGCACTGGCACGTCGCCGCGGACCCGCGCGTCCCGAACACGGCCTGGAGATCCTCCCAGCTTGCCTCGTTGGCAGGGATGATCGTGAGCTCGGGTGTCGTCGTCGCATCGGCCATGTGGACACCGTAGTCGAGGGCTTCCGCATCGCCGCGCATCGAGGCTCGCAGGCCTCGATGCGTGGATCGCTCACGAGATCGCAGACGAGAAGGATCGAGGAAGGCGATGTTCGGAGAACGTGAAGCGCGCTAGCGAACGGTCTGGACTGCCGTCTAACGAACCAGTGCTGGCGGTTCTCGGCTTCGCGAAGGGCAAGAGCCGCCAGCCGAATCACGCCTCGGCTCGGCCGGGGTGTCGCTGTGATCCAGGCAGCTCATGTCGTCAGGCCAGGCCGATTCTGCGGCCTGTGCTGCTTTTCCAAGGAGACTCCGGGCGCGGTGAACCGGAGGGGACAGCGTGCCTGGCTCCTGGGGTGGCCAGCGAGTTACACGCCAGCCGGGGGCCCGCCGCACCCGGAGATGACTCGACCATAACGTGTTCGCGCTCGGGGTGTCGAGGGTCTGAACCAAGGGCAGGGCTGCTCCGCCGCCCTATTGCCTCGCTTGCCATCGCCGCCGACTGACAAGAGGTGTCAGCAACGACAGACAGACCCAGATACCTGGCCGGGCGGCCTCGCGAGGCCTTGAACGTCGTCGTGCATGATCTCGACGTGCCGACCGCACTCATCGACCTCGCGGGTGTCGAGAAGACGTACCGGATGGGGAAGGTCGACTATCGCGCTCTACGCGGCGTCGATCTTTCGATCAGCGGCGGAGAGATGGTGGCGGTCGTCGGGCCGTCGGGGAGCGGCAAGTCGACGATCCTGAACATGATCACGGGGATCGATCGACCGACCGCCGGTACGGTCACGTTCGACGGTAGGCGCCTCGACGAGATGAGCGAAGAGGAGCTGGCCGTATGGCGCGGGGCGCACGTCGGCATCATTTTCCAGTTCTTCCAGCTGTTGCCGACGCTGTCGGCGCTCGAGAACGCGGTCTTGCCTCTCGACTTCCTCCACCGCAGCTCGAAGCGCGAGCGGTTCGAGCGGGCGCGGCACAACCTCGAACTGGTCGGGCTCGGGGAAAAGGTCGATCACTTGCCGGCCGAGCTCTCCGGCGGGGAGCAGCAGCGGGTAGCGATCGCTCGCTCCATCGCGGCCGATCCGAGACTGATCGTCGGAGACGAGCCGACCGGCAATCTCGACACGGCCACCGCGGGGGAGATGTTCGAGTTGCTCGAGCAGCTGAACCGCGAGGGCAAGACGATCCTCTTCGTGACACACGATCGCGAGCTGGCAGCCCGCGCCCAGCGGGTGGTGGAGATCCGCGACGGCCGCGTCGTGGACGGCTGAGGCGGCGGAGATGCTGTCCGCCTCGCTGCGCAAGTCGGTCACCGACCTGTCGCGCCGGCGGGCACGCACCGTCTTCAGCGTGCTGACACTCGCGATCGCGGTGGCGAGCATCTCGTTCCTTGCCATTCCGACGCTGATCGACCGCGCAATGCAGGAGGAGGTGCGCGCGGGCCGCCTCGCCGACGTGACTCTGACAATGCGGCCCGTCGAGCTCACGGACGAACAGCTCGCCGAATTGGCCGGGCTTGCGAACGTCGCCGCGGTCGAAGCGCGCTCGAGCGTCGATGTGCGGGTGCTCGTCGGGGAGCGACGCGCTCCAGCACGGGTGATCGGGGTGCGGGATTTCGCGCGCCAAGGCGTCGACCTCGTACGGGTCGAGTCGGGAGCGTTTCCTGGGTCCCGCGAGCTCCTCGCCGATGTGCAGGACGCCAACGTCGGCGTCTACGACGGCGACGCTGGGGATACGCTGGCCGTCGTCGGTGGGGCGGGCGGGCTCGCCGATTTCGTGGTCAGCGGTCGCGGACGAAGCCTCCCGGGTGGCGAGCAGGTCCAGGACGAGGACGTGATCGTCCTCTACGCACCTTCGGAAACCGTCGCCGCGCTGAGCGGAGACGCTGGGTACGACGCGCTGGCCCTGCGGCTCGACGACCCGGGGCCGGACTCCGCTCCGGCGACGGTCGAGAGGGTGCGTCGCTACCTGGCCACGGTGCCCGGGTTCGCTGGCTTGTCCGACCTGCCGGAGATCCGCGCACCGGGCGATTGGCCAGGAAAGGCGGACACGGAGACGTTCGCTCAATTGTTGAGCGTGATCACGATCTTGGCGCTGCTCTCAGCGCTGGTGTTGATCTCGAACACGATGAGTACGTTGGTCGCCGAGCAGACGCGCGAGATCGGGGTCATGCGTGCGGTCGGCGCGCGCCGCCACCAAGTCGCGCTCATCTACGTGAGGACGACGTTGCTGCTGGGTGTCCTCGGGGCGCTCGTGGGGATCGGGCTCGGAATCGTGCTTTCGAGCCTGCTCGCAAGCTACTTCGGCTCGCTCTTCTGGGCGATCGACGTCGGCTTCGGCGTCGATCCGATCGTGCTGCTGGTCAGCATCCTCGTCGGCCTCTTGGCACCGCCGCTGGCAGCGCTACCCGCGATCCGCCGTGGCCTTCGCGTCGAACTGCGTGAGGCGCTCGAGGCCAGCGGCTCGGCGCTGGGCGAGCAGGGCACCGCGGACCGGTTGCTGCGGCGTGCCGGCTTTCTGCCACGGGTGATGCAGATCGGACTCCGGAACGTCGGACGGCGCAAGCGGCGCAGCCTCGCCACCGCGTTGATCGTCGCACTGGCGGTCGGCAACCTGCTCGCGGTGCTCGCCCTAGCGGAGGCGGCGACGAAGAGCACGCGCATGTCGTGGGGCGATCATCTCGAGGACGTGCAGATCTCGACCGGTGGCCGGGCGCTTTTCGACGAGCGCGCGAAGCGCGTGATCCGCTCGACGCCAGGAGTCGCCGAGGCCGAGCCCGTGCTCAAGAACACCGTCGCGCTCGAGGGCAAGGAGGCGTTCGTATGGGGCGTGGAGCGTGAACCGCTCTTCCGCTATCGCTTGGCAGGCGGCCGGTGGTTCACGGCCGACGAGGAGCGGGCGCGAGAGCAGGTTGCTGTGATCGAGCGCAACATCGCTCAGATCGTCGGCGTCGAGAGGGGCGGGCGGGTCACGCTGGCGACCGCCGCCGGGGACGCCGACTTCCGCATCGTCGGGATCGCGAAGAACCAGCAGGAGGACGGGACGGCGCTCTACGTCCCGCTGACTACCGCACGTGCGCTGCTCGGCCAACCGGCCGGCGCGAGCGCCTACTGGATCAGGACGGAGTCGCCCGACGAGCGGTTCGTGGACCGCACCACCAGCCGCGTCGAGGACCGGCTGGCCGCGCTCGGCTACGAGATCGGCAGCGAGATCAAGTACGTGGCCGAGCGGGACGAGATCGCGGCCAACAGTTCGCTCACGACGACGATCGCCGTGCTCGGGTTCGTCATCGTGGCGATGAGCATGGTCGGGCTCGCCAACGCGATCACGACGAACGTGCTCGAGCGCACGCGCGAGATCGGCATCCTCCGTTGCATCGGTGCGCGCGCGCGCGATGTTCGAGGCATCTTCACGACCGAGGGGATCGCACTTGCAGTCGCGGGGTGGCTCCTGGGCGTCCCGCTCGGCTACGCGCTGACCCGCGTGCTCGTTTGGCTCGTCTGGGAGGTCGTCGATGTGCGCGTTCCCGTCGTCTTCCCACCGTTGAACATCCTCATCGCACTCATCGGCACCGTCGTACTGGCACTCCTCGTGCTCTTTCTCCCGGTGCGCCGCGCGGTCCGCTTCCGGCCCGGTGAAGCACTCCGGTACGCGTGAGGAGTGAGCACCGCCTGCTGCGTGAGCCGTACGCGCAGCCGCTCGAGCCATGGATGGACGAGGTGCCTCGTCGCGGCGGGCAGTAGTTCCAGGCAAGTTCGCTTCGCACGGTACAGATGCTCGTCGAGTTCACATCCAGCACGCTTGCCGTGGAAGGAGGTGTGAAGTGTCGACGATTTCGCACCCGCCGACAGGAATGTCGTCCGAGCAGCCGCACTGGTCGGCGCGACTCCTCGTCACCGAGATGTGGGCGTCGCTCGCGATCGTCGCGATGTGGATCGTTGTGGCAGTCGCCACGGTCTGGGGCCCCGACTTCGTGTCGAGCAGCGTGACCATCCCGTCAGGGATCGCGATCGCGATGTTCGCCTCGATCGGTACGTGGTTCGTCGCGAAGAACGGCTTCGCGCGTCGCGATACCGGCACCGACTGAACCGCGTCGGATCGACGACGGAGAGATTCCGTCGAGGGGTTCTCTCCGCTTCAGAGAGCCGGCCGCCCATCACCATGCTGCGTCCCGATCCACCTCTCCACGTCGAAGACGAAGTGCGCAGCACAGGGAAGCGCGGCCCCGCTTCCGGGCCGCAGGTGCACGCAGCGCGGCCGCGGCGAAGCTTACGATGGTCCGCCGACCGACACACGAGGTGTGAGACCGATGACCGAGCACGTTCCCGTCACGACCGGCCAGCAGCTCGGCCGCCGCTCGTGGGCCGAGCCGTGGAAGATCAAGATGGTCGAGCCGCTGTCGATCTCCACGCGCGAGGAACGGGAGCGTGCTCTCGACGAGGCCGGCCAGAACACCTTCTTGCTGCGCTCGGAGGACGTCTACATCGATCTCCTCACCGATTCAGGCACGAACGCGATGAGCGACCGCCAGTGGGCCGGCATGATGCTCGGCGACGAGGCCTACGCCGGCAGCCGCAACTTCTACCGTCTCGAGGCGGCCATCCAGCGCCACTACGGCTACCCGCAGATCATCCCGACGCACCAGGGGCGCGGAGCCGAGCACCTGATCAGCCAGATCGCCATCAAGCCCGGCCAGCTCGTGCCCGGGAACATGTACTTCACGACGACGCGGCTCCATCAGGAACGCGCCGGCGGCGTCTTCGTGGACGTGATCCGCGACGAGGCCCACGACCCAGGGAGCCTGCACCCGTTCAAGGGCGACGTCGACCTCACCAAGCTCGCCGCGTTGGTCGAGGAGCACGGGGCGGATCGGATCGCATACGTCTCCCTCGCAGGCACCGTCAACATGGCAGGCGGCCAGCCGGTCTCGATGGCGAACGTACGGGCGCTGCGTGAGCTCTGCGACCGGAACGGGATCAGACTCTTCCTCGACGCGACGCGGATGGTGGAGAACGCCTGGTTCATTCAGGAGCGGGAGGAAGGCTACGCGGGGAAGTCGGTGGCGGAGATCCTGCTCGAGTTCTGCTCGTACACCGACGGCGCGTGGATGTCGGCGAAGAAGGACAGCCTCGTCAACATCGGGGGTTGGCTCGCCCTCAACGACGGCGACCTCTTCGAGGAGGCTCGCAACCTCGTCGTGGTCTTCGAGGGCCTGCACACGTACGGCGGCCTCGCCGGACGCGACCTGGAGGCGATGGCGATCGGGATCGAGGAATCGGTGCAGGACGACCACGTGCGCTCGCGCATCGGCCAGGTCTACTACCTCGGCGAACTGCTCGAGGCGGCCGAGATCCCCTTCGTGCGGCCGGTCGGCGGGCACGCGATCTTCCTCGACGCGCGGCGCTTCTACCCGCACATGGAGCAAGACCTCTTCCCGGCGCAGACCCTGGCCGCCGAGCTCTACCTCGACTCCGGAATCCGGTCGATGGAGCGGGGGATCGTCAGCGCCGGCCGCGACCCGCAGACGGGTGACCACCACCGGCCCGCGCTCGAGCTGACGCGGCTGACGATCCCGCGTCGCGTCTACACGCAGGCGCACATGGACGTCGTTGCCGAGTCGGTCGAGGCCGTGTACGCGGCGAGGGAGACAGCACGAGGCCTGAGGATGACCTTCGAGCCGCGCTACCTGCGCTTCTTTCAGGCCCGCTTCGAGCCTCTGTGACCTAGCCGCTCGGCCTAACCTGTTGGAACGCCGCCTGCAGCGGACTGGCGTGCCTCAGATCTTCCGACGCGCCGTCGGAGTCCCCCACTTCGACCCTCCGCGACGCGACGAGTAGACGCGACGCGGTGGTGCGAGCTTCATGCCTGCGGATGTGAACTGCTCCGTGTGTCCGCCGAGGCGGGCGACGCGGCTCACGTCCTCCTGCTGCTCGGGAAGTACGAGCGTGATGCCGAGACCGCCACGGCCCGCTCTCCCCGTCCTGCCGACACGATGGACATAGCCGGTGTGCTCGGCGGGCGGGTCGAAGTTGATGACGTGCGTGATGTCTGAGAGGTCGAGACCGCGCGCAGCCACGTCGGTCGCGACGAGCGTCGAAACCCGACCCGACTCGAATCGCCGCAACGCCCGCTCGCGCTGGCCCTGACTCAGGTTTCCGTGCAGTGCGACCGCCTCCACGTCGTGCTGCGCGAGCTTCACGGCGAGTCTGTCCGCACCCCGTCTGGTTCTCACGAAGACGAGCGCTAGTCCGCGCGCACCGCGCAGGAGGTCGGCGAGAGTGGCGACCTTGCTCTCGGCGCGCACGGGAACGAAGCGGTGCTCGACCGTCTCGTTACCGGGCGACGGTGTGGGTGTCGCCTCACAGCGAACCGGATTCCTCGTGTACGCGCGCGCGAGCTCGCTTACCCTCGCGTCGAGCGTCGCAGAGAAGAACATCGTCTGCCGATCGGCTCGGAGTCGGCGGACGATTCGGTCGACCTGGGGCTTGAAGCCCATGTCGAGCATGCGATCGGCTTCGTCGAGAACCAGCACTCGCACGCCGTCGAGCCGGGCGAGCTTGCGCTCGAGCAGGTCGTTGAGGCGACCGGGGGTCGCGACCAGGACGTGCGCGCTTCGCCCGCGCTTGGCCTGCGCGTGGAGCGGCACACCGCCGTACACCGTGGCGATCTCGAGCTCGCCCGGTGCCGCAATTGCTGCCAGCTGCGTCGCGACCTGTGAAGCCAGCTCGCGCGTCGGCACGAGGACGAGCGCACTCGGGCCCTGCTCGCGCGCGTCGAACAGCTCGACGATGGGAATCGCGAAGCTCAGGGTCTTGCCGGATCCGGTCGGAGCCTTCGCGAGCACGTCACGTCCGGCAAGGGCGTGGCCAAGTACCTGCGTCTGGATAGGAAAGGGCTCGTGAATGTCACACGCGGCGAGCGTGCGCACGATGCGCGCGGACACACCAAGCTCGGAAAAGGACTGCATTCGATTCAACTCCTGTTGATTGCGGGGTCGAGATCCGTCTGCCCCGACCCAAAGGAGGAACCGAAGAAGTCAAACCTCACGGGACGACGGCGTCGTCCGTAGTCAGCAGGGTAGCAGTGAGACTCGCACGGCCAAACCCGCCGCCTGTCCAACGCCCTCGCCTACACTGAGTCGAACACAAGGACGAATACCGAAGGCGGCATCCGCGCCCTCCCTATCCGTCATGAGAGGAGGAGACGCAATGGCCGTATCCATCGATGAGACGCCGTCAGGGCCAGGGCAGGAAGGTATCGCCCACCGTGTGGCTCAGCGCAGTGCGAACAAGCGCAAGTCCATCACTACCGATCCTCCAACGGATGCGCAAGGGCTCGTCGAGTTTCGCTGTGAGTGCAACAGGGTCGAATGCGACCGACTGCTGAATGTACCGCTCGACGTGTACCGCAGGATGGTCGAAGCAGATCACTATCTGCTGCAGGCGGGGCACCACGCATTCGCGAGCTATCGAACGATCATCTCGGTCGGATTGATGAGGATCGAAGAGCGCGCCTAACCGCTCAGCGGGTCGACTGTCGCGCGCACGGCTTCTCGTCGACGAGGCCGGTCAGGTCTCCCCGTCTGCGGGCTGGCCGCCTTCCGCTTTCGCCTTCCGCTCCGCAGCCGCTGCGTGCTTCTTCTCCAGCTTCCGGGCACGACGCTCCTTGACCTCGCGCTCGCGGGTCACCTTCGCCATCGTCTGCTGCCGTTTGCTCTTCATCCAGGGCGTCCTCTCTGTATGGGAACTCTACCCGCCCGCCCTGGATCGGCCTCTCGGGTCGGGCTTTACGTTTCCTAGGTCGCTCGCGCTCTTGGGCGGTTGGCTAAATCGATCCACCGGAAGAATCCTGGCGTCGCCGCCGTTCGGCGAGGCGGATCACGTGAGCAGCGCGACAGACTAGGCCCGCTGACGACCGACCTACGGCCGGATGTTCTGGTTCAAGTGGAACAGGTTGTCGGGGTCGTACTTCCGCTTGACGTCGGTCAGCCGGTCGTAGTTCCCCTTGTAGTTCGCCTTGATCCGATCCTGGTCGTCGCCGGACATGAAGTTCACGTAGCCGCCTTCCTCCGAGAGAGGAGCCACCGCGTCGTAGTAGTCCCGAACCCACTTGATGTTGGCTTCGTTGTCGGCCGCATCCGGCCACATGCCGGCGATGACCGTTGCGAACGTTGCGTCGCGGTACGCGAAGGCGGTCTCGTCGGACGCGACCCGATGGCAGGCACCGTTGATCGGGTAGATGTGCACGGTCGAGTTCACTACGGGCACGTTTGGGCCGTGCTCGAGGTGGGCGTCGATCGCCTCATCGGTGAGTTCCTGTACGAAGTTGGCCTTCCAGTAGTGCTGCAGGTCGCCGGGTGGATAGAGCGCATCGAATGCACTATTGAGAGCGGGATAGGGCATTGGCCCCACGTGCTCGGCCACGACGGGAGCAGCGTCGCGAAGCGGCTTCAACACATCCTCTCCATCCTCGACGGGCCCGGCCCAGCAGGCCACGAATGCGAGCATCGTCTCACCGTGCCGTTCTTCCGGAATGAACGGGAGCGGCGGAGCGATCTGCCAGGCAGGGAACCCTCCGAACTCCTCCGGTGCATCTTGGATGAAGTCTCGATAGGCGTGTAACACGGCACCCGCGTCTGCACGGTCGAAGAAGAGCGGGCCCCCGTAGACGTCCCTAACGGGATGCAGTCGAAACTCGAACGCCGTCACGACCCCGAAATTTCCGCCCCCACCGCGAAGGGCCCAGAAAAGATCCTGATTCTCCTCCTCGCTCGCCGTCAGAACCTGCCCGTCGGCGGTGACCACCTCGGCGCTGAGGAGGTTGTCGCACGACAGGCCGACACCCCTGGAGAGGTAGCCGATGCCGCCTCCAAGGGTGAGCCCGCCGACTCCCGTCGTCGAGACGATTCCCCCGGTGGTCGCCAGGCCGTAGGGATGCGTCGCGTCGTTGAAGACGCCCCATGTCGCGCCGCCTTCTGCCCGTGCGGTCGCGCGCTCCGGGTCGACCTGAACATCCCGCATGCCCGACAGATCGATGACGACTGCGTCGTCCGAGGTCCCGAACCCCGGAACGCTGTGGCCACCTCCCCGTATCGCGAGGTCGAGCCCGTTCTCACGGGCGAACCCCACTGCGCCAACCACGTCGCCAGTGCCGACGCACCGCACGACGAACGCCGGGCGACGATCGATCATCGCATTGAAGACCCGACGTGCGGCCTCGTAACCCTCGTCGTCGGGGCCGATCACCTGGCCGCGCACGCTCTCTCGGAGGCTTTCGACGGTCATGGAGCCCACTTGTCCCCTCCCTTGCTAGCAGTTCGTGCATTCTGATCCTCGCGGTCACACGCGTCCAACGACTGACGCGAGCCTGAGGACGCGCGGTTCACGCTGCACGCCAGGCCACAAGCGTCGAAAACCACGATACACACAGCGGGTTTGAGCGAAGCGGATGAAGGACTCGAGCCCCTCGATCTCGTGCAGGGCAAGGACGTGGCGCGAGCGGTCAGGGAGTGACCCAGGGGACATCGTGCACGGTTCTGTCGTTCTCGGCCGACGTCGGCTGACCCGGGGTGCCTGCCCTGACGACCACGGCTGACACGCAGGCTGACACAAGAGACCCGGAGACGTCAGCTCGGCCGCCTCGGAAGGGTCGGGGTTGTCGCATGTACGCTTGCCACGAGTCCGAGCCCTCTTGCCCTCTGTCGCTCGGCTCAAGACTCGGTCGCGAACGCCCGAATCTCAGCGATGTTTCCGGACGTGCACTCTGGGCAGAGATGTCTGACGAACCGGCCATCCGGCCGGAGTGGGCAACGGTAGTTAGGAGCGAAAGGTCGACATGACAGACCAGACGGCAAACGGTTCCGACGATCGATTCGAAGTCGCGGTGATAGGCGCTGGGCCGGCGGGGCTCGCCATGGGGTACCTCCTGGCGAAAGAGGGCCGGCACTTCACGATCCTCGAAGCCAGCGATTCGATTGGCTGCGCGTGGCGCAGTCGCTGGGACTCGCTCGTTCTGTTCACGCCGCGTCGGTACGACAGCCTTCCCGGCCTCCCGTTCCCGGGCGACCCGAACGGCTATCCCGGGCGCGACGAGGTCATCAGCTACCTCGAGCGATACGCCTCGACCCTTGAGTTGCCCGTCGCGCTCAACAGCCCCGTGCAGTCAGTCGCACCCGCGGAGGGCGGCTTCGCCCTCAACCTCGGAACACGTGCTCTCGAGGCCGACCAGGTCGTAGTTGCGACCGGCCCGTTTCAGGTCCCGAATGTGCCCGCGTTCGCAGCGGATCTCGCGCCGGACGTCGCCCAGATGCACAGCACGGGCTACCGGCGTCCGAGTGATCTTCCCGAAGGAACGGTGCTGGTCGTCGGCGGCGGCAACACCGGATTCCAGATAGCCAAGGAACTGTCGGCGACCCACTCGGTTCACCTTGCCATCGGATCTCGGCAAACACCGTTGCCGCAGCGAGTCCTCGGACGCGATCTCTTCTGGTGGCTGACGAAGACGGGGCTCATCCAGAGGACGGTCGATTCGCGCATCGGGCGTCGTGCGAGGGATCGCGACACGCTGATCGGCTCGAGCACGCGTGATGTGAAGCGCCACGGAGTTGAGGTCAAACCCAGGGTGGTGGGCGTCTCGGGCGGCTCAGTGACCTTCGAGGACGGAAGCGAGCTCAACGTCGATGCTGTGATCTGGGCAACGGGCTACCGATCCGAGTACGGCTGGATCGACCTTCCCGTCTTCGATCGGAACGGCGGCGTGCTCCATCGACGGGGCGTCACCGACGTCCCCGGTCTGTTCTTCCTGGGGTTGACCTGGCAACACACCCGGGGATCGGCGCTTCTCGGTTGGGTGAAGGACGATGCCGAGTTCATCTCTGAGCGCATCGGCGCTGACACGAACCAGCGCCCCATCCATGTCGGACTCGAAGCCGAACCGGGCGCAACACCTCGAGGAGCGTGACTTCATGAACGAGAACACGCATGAAACGATCGAGCGCCAAGGCGACTTCCCGACTGACACGAGTGG
>DATIBA010000163.1:0-2841 GCA_035457765.1 Gaiellaceae bacterium | reverse complement strand
GGCGTCCGGGTAGGGAGTCAACGTGGCGAAGGGGAGGCAGTTCCCGAGTCAAGTCCCAGGACGTGGTGTAACTCGTCGGCACGTTCGTCGGCTGCTCAGGCCGCGGTGAGCTCGCGGTCCTCCTCTCGGTCTTTGTCTTCTTTCTCTTCATGATCGAGGATCGCTTCCAGCGAGTGGTTGCTGAGGTAGCGCCGGCCGACGAGCCACTCGTCGTTCTGCTCGATCACGACACTGGCTGCGAGCCGGATGAGCGAGCGGTCGTTCGGGAAGATCCCGACGACGTCGGTGCGGCGGCCGATCTCGCGGTTGACCCGCTCGATCGGGTTCGTCGAGCGCAGCTTCGCCCAGTGGTCTGCCGGGAAGCCGTAGAAGGCGAGCAGGTCCTCTTCGGTCTTCTCGAGCAGCGCCGCCACCTTCGGCAGCGGCTTGCCCAGTCGCTCGAGCGCGATGCCTTCATCCGTCGAGCAGTCGGCATGCCGCGATGATCGACCAGCAGTCGAGACAAACGTGAAGGAGTCCCGCCGCTCCCCCGGCATGATGCCCCCGGCATGAATCGAACATGCGCACGCGGTTTAGGAAACCGCTGCTCTATCCACTGAGCTACGGGGGCGCGCGCCAAGCGTAGCGCCGCCCCGGGTGGTCGTCAGGCACCGAAGTCGCGGATCAGCGAGGTGGCGTACCACTGCTCCCAAGGCTCGTCGCGAGCTTCTGTGGCATGGCGTCGATCGAGCTCGACGAGCGCGTGCACGAGATGGCTCCGCACAGGTCGTGCCCCGAGAATCTCAGGGAGCTCCGAGAGGTCGAGCAGCCAGTCGGTGTACCACGAGGCCCAGTCCGGATCGTCTCCGTCCGTGATCCGATAGACGACATGGTGGGTCTCGGCGGTCTCGCGCAGGAGAGCCGCGATGCGACGAGCGCGATCGTCGACGGGCACGGCATCAAGGTTAGACTCGTTCACGGGTGCGCAGGAGCTGGTTCATCGCCGCGATCGTTCTCGCGATCGGATCCATAGCGGTCGTCGCGCTCGTGGTCCGTCTGACCGAGGACGAGGATCCACCGATCTCGGCGGCCGCGTGGGCCGACTCCGTGTGCACGAGCCTTTCGACCTGGCGCTCGTCGATCACGTCGCTCGCGGACGTCGGTGGCGGGACGCTGACGCCCGAGTCGCTGCGGGAGAAGCTCGACGAGGCCGACCAGGCGACGTCACAACTCGTCGGCGACCTGCGGAACCTGGGGCCTCCCGATCTCGAGGCCGGCGATCAGCTGAAAGACGAGCTCGATTCGGCGTCGAACGATCTCGCCTCGAGCTTCGAGACGTTGAAGCAGAGCGCGGATACGGCGGCCGACTCCGATTCGCCGGCCGCGTTCCTCGAGGCTCTCGCGGCGCTGGCGCCACAGTTCCAGGCGCTGCTCGATGCCGTCTCGGCAACGGTCGACACGCTCCAGAACGCCAACGTGGCCGAGGACGCGGAGGCGGAACTGGAGCAGGCGTTCGCCGACGCGAGCTCCTGCCAGGAGCTGCGCGTAGAGAGTTAAGAACATGCGTATTCGCGCCCTGCCCTCGTGAGCGCCGAGGCCCCGGTCGTTACCATCCCGGCATGACTTTCCTGATCGCCTTCATCGTCCCCATGGTCATCGGCTTCTGGGCGCAGCACCGCGTCAAGAGCACGTTTGCGCGCAACCTCGAGGTGCCCGTAGCCAATGGCATGACGGGCGCGCAAGTCGCGCGCCGCATCCTCGACTCGAACGGGCTGAACGAGGTTCCCATCGAGGAGACGCCCGGATCGCTTTCCGACCACTACGACCCTCGAAGCAAGTCCGTCCATCTCTCTCCCGAG
This sequence comes from Gaiellaceae bacterium, assembly GCA_035457765.1. Taxonomy (GTDB): domain Bacteria; phylum Actinomycetota; class Thermoleophilia; order Gaiellales; family Gaiellaceae; genus GMQP-bins7. Next base: position 1,003 of record DATIBA010000163.1, on the reverse strand, counting down.
GTCTTTCGGGGCGTCTCGATCTCGTCGACATCGGTCGCTGCGCACGAGGTCGGCCATGCGCTCCAGCACGCTCAGGCGTACTCGTTCTTCCGCTTCCGAAGCGCGATGTTTCCGGCGGTGCAGTTCGCCTCGAACATCTGGGTGCTCTTCCTGCTCGGCGGAATCTTCTTCCAGATCACCGGGTTCGTCGTCCTCGCGATCGCCCTCTACTCGATCGCGGTGCTCTTCCAGATCGTGACCCTCCCGGTCGAGTTCGACGCGTCGAGCCGCGCCAAACGACAGCTGAACGAGCTCGGACTCGTGATCGCATCGGAAGGGGACGGAGTGAAGAGCGTCCTCAAGGCTGCAGCCTGGACGTACGTGGCAGGCGCGCTCGCGGCGGTCGCGATGCTCCTCTACTACCTCTCGCTGCTCAACAACCGGTAACGCTCGAGCTGGGGTCAGGCCCGACCGGTCTGACCCCAGTCCTGCCTACCGTTCGCGAGGCATCCAGCCGAAGCGGCGCAGAGCGATAGAGATGCCGGCGACACCCCACGCGGCCAGCACACCGAGGGCGGCCGGATCGGCGAACAGCGACTCGCCGTCGAGGTAGACCCCGTTGACGATGTCGAGGAAGTACGTGAGCGGCAGAACGTTCGCGACGACCTCGAGGAATGCCGGCAGGTTCTCCGTCGGCCCGAACGAGCCCGAGAGGAACGCCATCGGCAACACGATGACGTTCACGACCGCCGAGACCCCCTCGGCGGAGCGAATGAGGGCTGCAGCCCCGAGGCCCATGCCGGCGAAGCAGGCGACTCCCACGACGATCGTCCCCGCGAAGCCAAGTCGGTTCGCCGGCAGGCTCGCGTCGAAGGCGAGCACTCCGAGCAGGACGAGGGCGATCGCCTCGAGCGCGAACGTCACGAGCGTCGAGACGAGCACGGCGGCGAGATACGTGGCGGGGGGGAGCGGTGTGGAGCGAAGCCGCTTCAGGAGGCCTGACTCCCGGCGAACGACGAGGATG
>DATIBA010000162.1:0-7879 GCA_035457765.1 Gaiellaceae bacterium | reverse complement strand
CCACGGGCATGAAGGCGGGCGTGCGAATCTCGCCGTGGGCAGTCGTGAGCACGCCTGCACGGGCCTCTCCGTCAACGGCAACGATACGGAAGCTCAGCGCTGCCGCCCGACGCTTCGCTCGGCCTCGGCCTTCCGCCGGGGCCACCCCTTGCCTCCTCCCACTTCGAGCCTATCGGCGGGGTGCGAACAGGTGGGGAGCGAGATCGTGGCGAAAGGCGAACGACGCCGTTGCGCAACCCTCTGCGCCCCCGCAGTCACAGCACCACCATTGCGTCGCCGAACGAGTAGAACCGGTACCGCTGCTCGATGGCGGCGCGATAGATCTCACGCGCCTCCTCCACTCCGACGAACGCCATGACGAGTGCCAGCAGCGTCGATCGCGGCAGATGGAAGTTCGTCAGCAGTGCGTCGACACGCCGGAACGCGAATCCTGGCGTGACGAAGAGAGTCGTGCGGCCGCACAGCTCGCCCGTCCGAGCCACCGTCTCGAGCACGCGTACCGTCGTCGTCCCGATCGCCAGAACCCTCCGGGCGCTCTCGATCCGCGCCCAGGCGTCGGTGTCCACGGAGTAACGCTCGCCGTGCAGAGCGTGGTTCTCCAGCCGTGAGCACGAGACCGGCCTGAAGCTGTCCAGACCGACGTGCAGCGTGACACGAACGTGATCGAGGCTCGCGAGCGCGCTCTTCGTGAAGTGGAGGCCGGCTGTCGGTGCGGCGGCCGACCCGGTCTCCCGCGAGTAGACGGTCTGATACCGCTCGGGATCGGCGAGGGGCTCGCGGATGTACGGCGGCAGCGGGACCTCGCCTGCAGGCTCACCGTCCAGCCGGACCAGCCAGCGACCCTCGCCAAGCGGCTCGATGAGCTCGACGAGACCGAGGCGCTCGCCCACGCGCAACCGGCGGGCGGGGCGAGCGAGGGCTTCCCACATGCCATCGTGGGACACGGCTTCCAGGAGCAGGACCTCCACCGCTCCCCCGGTCGCCCGTCGGACCTCGAGCCGCGCCGGCACGACCCTGCTGTCGTTCACGACGACCAGCTCATCGGCCAACAGCGTTGGAAGCTCGGAGAAGATGCGATGCTCGATCGTTCCCCGGTCTCGCCGGTACACGAGCAGCCTCGATGCGTCACGCGTGTCGAGCGGGCGCTGCGCGATCAGCTCTGGAGGCAGCTCGTAGTCGAGCGTGGCAGTGTCCATCCGGCGCTGAGAGTAGCCTCGAACTCCATGGACAGCCGTGCACTCGAACGCGCCAAGCAGCGAATCGCCGACGCCACGGCGGGTCGTCCGCACCCGTCCGAGCTCGAAGCCGTGCTCGAGCGTTCGCGGAGCCAGATCGAGACCCTCGCCGTCGCCGCCGCCGGGCTCGAGGCCTCGATTCCCGCCCAGGTCGGGAGCGCCGTACGCGACGGACTCCGCACGGAGGTCCTGCCTGCGGCACGACATCTCGCCGAGGTTCGGGGGCTCCTCAACCAGGCGATCCGACGGCTCGAGAGACTCGAGGGCGAGCTGCTCGCCGAGAGGCACGCCCGTGTCGACGATCTCGCGCTCCTGGTCGACCTGGTGAGCTCGGGCTGGAAGGGCGTCGACGCCCGCCTCGAGCGGCTCGAGCGGGCCCAGGAACAGGGGACCCGATCGCTCGCTCGGGTCGAGGCGATCGCGTTGAGCGACGCCCGCGTCCGCCAGGTCGGGCACGCCGCCGCCGCTTAGCGGTCGCACGAGGCGCACAACCCGCCACGGACAATTGAAACGTCGCCTCTAGCGCTGCCCCGGAGCGATGGGGAGCACGAGCCTGAAACGGCTTCCTCTCCCGGTCTCCGACTGCAGCTCGATGCGTCCACCGAGGGCGACGGCAAGCTCGCGGGCGATCGGGAGCCCGAGACCGGTGCCGTTGACGTCGTCGGAAACGAACGCGTCGAAGATTCGGGCCCGCTTCTCGAGAGGAATACCGGGGCCCGTATCGATCACATCCACACGGGCAGCGCCGTTGTCCGCGCCCAACGCCAGCTCGACGCGGCCGCCGTCGGGAGTCCAGCGGAACGCATTCGAAAGGAGATTCGTGATGACCTGGAGCACTCGGTCGCCGTCGGAGAGAATCACGGGACCGTCGATCTCTCCGGCGAGCCGGTAGTCGATCTCCCGCCGCCGCGCTTCCTCGGCGAATGCGCCGTACGCATGGTCGAGAACTCGGCTGAGATCGACCTCCTCGTGGCGAACCGTGAACCGATGCGCCTGCAGCTTCGCCAGATCCAGCACGTCGCCGACGAGGCGCTCGAGCCGGTCCGTCTCGGCGGCGACGATGTCGAGCGAGGCGCGTACCTGGTCGGGCTCGGTGATGATCCCCTCGCGGATCGCCTCGACGTGGCCGCGAATCGCCGTGAGCGGTGTGCGCAGCTCATGGGACACGGACATGAGGAACGAGCGCTTGAGTTGCTCTGCCTCGGCCAGCTGAGCCACCATTCCGCGGAAGCGATCCGTCAGGAGAGAGACCTCGTCGGTTCCGGGCGCCTCGGGAATCTCGACGTCGTACCGACCTGCTGCCACTTCCTCGGTCGCGCGCGTGAGCGCGAGCACCGGCTCTGTCAAGCGCCGCGAGAGCCACCAGAAGAGCACCGCGGCGAGAGCGACGCCGACCGCCAGCGCGAGGACCAATCGCTCGACGAGCGAGACCCACTGCTCGCGCAGCTCAGCGGTGGGCTTCGCGACGATGAGCCAACCGAACGGCTCGGTTCCCGGCTCGAGCTTGACCGGGTGCGCCGCCGCCAGCAGCACGCTCTCCTCCCCCGGCGGAGTGAACTCGAAAGTCACCTGCCGGTCGCTGTCGAGCTCGATCTCGCCGAGCGAGCTCCTCGGGAGTCTCCTGAGGCCGAACCGCTGACCCGGAAAGAGGGAAGCGCCGACGTAGAAGAGCCTATCGCCGGTCGCGAGCTCGAGCTTCTCCGCGGCGAACTCCGGGGCACTCGCGCCCTCGTCGGTCGATCGCAGAGCCGACTCGGCGTACAGCGCGGCGAGACCGGAGGACTCGCGCTCGAGCTCCTCGACGGACGCGGCGCGCGTCACGTCCTGGAAGAGGCGCACCGCCGCTGCGATCGAGACGAGGCCGAACACGAGCACGGCTGCGAGGAAGAGACCCGTCAGGCGGAACCGGAGTGTTCCGGACACGCTTCCAGGGTAGCCCGCTACACGGCCGAGGCCGGCGCGCGCTCGGACGCGACCTTGTAGCCCACGCCCCAGACGGTCACGATCGGCGACGCGTCACCGAGCTTCCGTCGGATCTGCCGGACGTGGACGTCCACGGTTCGCGTATCTCCTGCGAACGTGTATCCCCAAACGCGCTCCAGCAGCTGATCGCGTGTGAGCACGATCCCGCGGTGATCGAGCAGCTCCCACAGCAAATCGAACTCCTTCGGCGCGAGACGAACCTCCTCGTCGCCGACATAGACCTCGCGCTTGCCGGAGTTGATCGCGAGATCGCCGTGCCGAAGTTCCTCCGACTCGCTCTTGCGACGTTCCGGCGCTGCACGGCGTAGAACGCTCTTCACGCGGGCGACCAACTCTCGGGGGTTGAACGGCTTCGTCATGTAGTCGTCGGCCCCGACCTCGAGTCCGATGATCTTGTCGATGTCCTCGTCTCGAGCCGTGAGCATGAGAATCGGGACATCGGACCCTTTCCGGATTCGACGGCAGAGCTCGATACCGTCGCCGTCCGGCAAGTTGAGATCGAGCACGATGAGGGCCGGCGCGTCGCTCGCAAGCGCGGACAAGGCACCCTGCGCCGTGGCCGCGGTCTCGACCGAGTACCCGGCGTTCCGCAAGTAGGCCGCGACGAACGACGCGATGGAGGTCTCGTCCTCGACGACCAGGATCGAGTGCGGTGCGGTCACGGCCCCGAGCCCGGCGGGTTTCGCTCGTCGGCGGGACCAAGGACGAAGCGCTCGGGTTCCGTCGGAAGCGGCGCACAACGCTGGGGCTCGACGTCGCAGTCGGCACCGTCGAGGGAATACACCCCTACGTCGTCACCCGGGACTCTCGGCTCACCGTCCAGCGTCACGATTCCCCGCCCAACGGCCTCCACGTCGATTCCAGCGCCGCGAATCACGACACGATAGCCGCCGCCGAGCATGCGGAAACGGAGGCCCTGGCCCCTGTAGAGCACCGACCTCGCGCCCACACGCGTCTGGGTCAGCCTCCTGCCGACCACGTACGCCGCATAGCGATCACCCGGCGTGTTGTCGGTCACGCGCAGCGTGCCGCTCGTGAGTCGACCCAGCACGTTCCCACGGACATCGATCATGACGACACCCCTACCTTGCACGACGGACAGGACACCGACCGTCGGCTCGGCGGCGCCTGCGAGGCCCACCAGGATCGACGCGGCCGCGACGACGACGCACGAAATGAGGGCAGGCATCCGCATTGCCTGCGCAGTATCGGCATCCGGCGTGTGTCGGCGATGAGATGCGTGTAAGGAGACTGTTAGCGCGGCGGCAGAGGCTGGCGACGTGGCGAGCGCCGCAGCGACGCGGTCACTCGTAGCGATAGAAGCCGCGGCCGCTCTTGCGGCCCAGGAGACCGGCGTTCTTCATCGCGACGATGCGCGGCGGTGGCGCCATCCGCGGCTCGCGAAGCTTCTCGTACAGCGCTTCGGACGCGTGGACGTGCACGTCGATCCCGACGAGGTCGACGAGGGTGCACGGACCCATCGGCCAGCCGGCACCCGCCGTCATCGCCGTATCGAGGTCCTCGGGCGAGACGCGTGCCTCGTCGAGGACGCGCAAGCAGTCGTTCAGCAACGGGATGAGAATCCGGTTGACGACGAACCCGGGCGTGTCGTGGCAGCGGATGGGCCGCTTCCCCATGCGTTCGCCGACCGCGAACGCGGCCTCGACTGCCTCGTCGGACGACAGCTCGGCGCGGACGATCTCGACGAGCGGCATGAGTGGTGCAGGGTTGAAGAAATGCATCCCGACGACGCGCTCGGGCGCCCTCACCGCAGCGGCGATCTCGGTGACCGAGAGCGCCGACGTGTTCGTGGCGAGAACGGCATCGGCTCGGACGATTCTGTCCAGCTCGGAGAAGAGCCCGCGCTTCGCGGGGAGGTCTTCGACGATCGCCTCGATCACCAGGTCGCAGTCGGCGAGGGCCGCGAGGTCGGTCGTCAGCGCAAGAAGTCCGAGCGCGTCCTCCCGGGCGTCCGCTCCGAGCTGCTCCTTGTCGACCTTCCGTTGCAGGAAGTGAGCGATGCGCTCCCGCGCCCGCTGACCGAGCTCGTCCGAGACCTCACGACCGATGGCCTCGTACCCGGCCTCGATGGCCAGCTGCGCGATGCCCGCGCCCATTGCGCCCAGCCCGACGACCCCGATCCGGCGAATCTCCCCGACGGTCATCCCGCGGGCGATCCTAACGGCGTCCGTCCCGCCCGGGTGTCGACCTTCGTCAGCCGTCGTAGCGGCGTCGACGCTCGACCTCGTCGATGCGCGAGTCAGCGCCGGCGAAGTACGCGAGCGGCGCCAGGAGCACGACGGCCACGATGAGGATGAATCCGAACACGAGCTAATGATGCGCGGCGCTCTTCATCAGCACCAGTCGGGAAGATAGGCGTCTTGATTAGTAGAGCTGATCGCTCTTGGAACCGCTCAGAGGCGCTCGACGACGCCGGCGATCGCCTGACCCTGGCCGATGCACATGGTCGCGATCCCGTAGCGGGCGTTGCGGCGCTCGAGCTCGTTCAGCAGCGTTGCGGTGATCCGCGCGCCCGTCGCCCCGAGTGGATGTCCGAGCGAGATGCCGCCGCCGTTCGGGTTGACGTCACCCGTTTTCCAGCGCTCGTGCAGGCCGGTGTCCGCCAGGAACTGGAGGACGACCGACGCGAATGCCTCGTTGACTTCGATCACGGAGATCTGATCCCAACCGAGCCCGGCCTTAGCGAGTGCTCGAGCGCACGCCTCCGGGTTGCCGTGCAGCATCCGGTATGGGTCGACCCCCGCGAGACCGAACGAGACGAAGCGCGCCCTGGGCTCGATTCCCAGCCGCTCGACCGCCCCGCGGCTTGCGAGGAGCATCGCGGCCGCCCCGTCGACGATCGAGCTCGAGTTCCCCGCGGTGATCACACCGTCCGCCTTGAACGCCGGCTGCAAGGACGCGAGCTTCTCGAGCGACGTGTCGCGCCGCGGCGTCTCGTCCACGGCGAAGAGAACGACCGCGCCGCCGGCACCGACCTCGACCGGCACGATCTCGTTCTCGAACCTGCCCTCGTCACCGGCTGTCACGGCACGACGATGCGACTCCAGCGAGTACTCGTCCAGCGCCTCACGAGTGAGCCCCCACTCCTCGGCGATGACCTCGGCAGAGATTCCCTGCGGGACGATGGGCCAGCGCTCGCCGATCTTCTCGTTGACCGCACCCCATCCGGCCTCGCCGAGGTTCGAGCCCATGGGGACGCGGGTCATGTGCTCGACGCCGGCAGCGACGACGAGGTCGAGATGGCCCGCCTGAATCGCGGCAGCACCGTTGAAGGCCGCCTGCAGCGACGAGCCGCACTGCCGGTCGACGGTTGTGGCAGACACCGTTTCGGGCCAACCGGCGACGAGGACGATGCCGCGACCGACGTTGAGCGCTTGCTCGCCCACCTGGGTAACGCAGCCCATCTGGACGTCCTCGATCTCGCCTGGGTCGATGTCCACTCGCCCCACGAGTCCGTTCAGCACCTGCGCCGCGAGCTCGTCGGCGCGGATGTCGGACAGTGAGCCATTCCGCCTTCCGATGGGGGAGCGGACGGCATCGACGATGAAGGCGTCGGCCATCGACGACAGCATAGAGACGCCAAGTACCGGAACACGTCGGTCTCGTGCGACACCGCAGATGCACGGGCCGAACGACCGTCTGGAACGGTCCATCGCGCCAAGATGTGCCACTACACTCACGTCGTGGCTACGACGGCGACCGAGCGGAAGCTTCTTATCGGCGGCGAGTGGGTCGAGACCGGCACGTGGGTCGAGGTCGAGTCCCCATACGACGGCTCGCTCGTCGGACGTGTTCCGAAGGCGGGTGCGGCCGAGACCCGCCGAGCGCTCGACGCCGCGGACGCGGCCATGCGCGAGCCGCTTCCGGCGCACGAGCGAGCGGCCATCCTCGACCGGGTCGCCGCCTTGCTGAGGGACCGGGCCGACGACGCGGCGCGAACGATCTCGGCCGAGGCTGGAAAACCGATGAAGGCCGCGCGCGTGGAGGCGGCCCGGGCCGTGTCGACCTACACGATGGCCGCGGTCGAGACGCGAAAGCTCGCGGGCGACGCTATCCCGATGGACGCGTCACCAGCCGGCTCGGGAAAGATCGCTCTGACGCTCCGCCTGCCGATCGGCATCGTCGGCGCGATCTCGCCGTTCAACTTCCCGCTCAACCTCGTGGCGCACAAGATCGCGCCCGCCCTGGCCGCGGGCTGCGCGGTCGTGCTGAAGCCGGCCTCGCAGACGCCCTTCTCGGCGTTCCTGCTGGCTGAGCTGGAGACCGAGGCGGGCCTCCCACCGGGGTGGCTGAACGTGCTGGTCGGGCCCGCGTCCGAGATCGGCGACGTGCTGGTCGAGGACGAGCGCGTCCGCGCGATCACCTTCACCGGTTCCGGCGACGTCGGCTGGAAGCTCGCCGAGCGGGCGCCGCGGAAGCGGGTGAAGCTCGAGCTCGGGAACGCGACGCCGGTGCTCGTGCAGGCTGACGCCGACCTCGACGACGTAGCCGCGAGGCTCGCGGCCAACGCCTTCTCCTTCGCCGGCCAGAGCTGCATCTCCGTCCAGCGCATCTACGTCGAGCGGCCTGCCTACGACGATCTGCTCGAGCGCTTCCTGCCCAAGGTCGAGGCCCTCGTCGTCGGCGACCCGGCGGACGAG
>DATIBA010000161.1:0-7240 GCA_035457765.1 Gaiellaceae bacterium | reverse complement strand
TCGTCCTCGGCTCGGGCGACGGCGTTCTCGACGTACTCCTGAGTGACCGGGTTGATGTCGTTGTCGAGGTGAACGGCCATAACCCGCGTCTCCGAGTCCTGCCCGTTCGCGACCACAGGTGCTGCGAGGGCGGCAAGGATGAGCGCGAGAGATAGAAATCCCCGCAAAAGGCGGTTCCGCACCGGTGTAAGGATTCTATCAACGGAGGGTTTCCCGCCCTTGTTCGCGAACCGCGGAACGGCCACTCTGGGCTCCGCATGCGTCGACTTCTCGGCACAGCTGTCGCTCTCGCCGCGCTCGTGCATGCCAGTCAGGCGTTCGCGGCCACGGGTGCGAGCGCTACGACCGTCGAGCTTCGCGCGAACGCACGGGGCGTCTACACACCGCTGCAGGCGACACGACCGTTCACGCTGGCAGGCGTCCGCTGGCGTGGTGCCGGGCGGGTGGTGTTCCGCACCCGCTCGCGCGAGGGGCGATGGAGCGAGTGGCGGCGCGCGGCTCCGGAGGCCGAGGACGGCCCGGACGTCCAGTCGCCGGAGAACCGTGCGTCCGGATGGCGGCTCGGCAATCCCTGGTGGGTCGGTCCCGCGACGACCGTCGAGGCGCGCGCGATCGGCCGCGTCACACGGATACGCGCCCACCTCGTGTGGAGTCCGGAGCTGCGTATCCCCTTGCGCGGGCTCACGACCGCCGGTGCACCCGCGATCGTGCCGCGCACGTCCTGGGGCGCCGACGAGTCGATTCGGCGCGGGCCACCCTCGTACGCAGCAAGTGCCAGGCTCGCGATCGTCCACCATACGGCGGGACGCAACGACTACACGCGGTCCGAGGCGCCGGCGATCGTCAAGGCGATCCAGCTCTTCCATGTGCAGGGGAACGGCTGGAACGACATCGGTTACAACTTCCTCGTCGACCGCTTCGGCACCGTGTACGAAGGGCGGTTCGGCGGGATCGAGCGAGCCGTCGTCGGGGCACACGCGCAAGGGTTCAACACCGGCACGGTCGGGGTCGCGCTGCTCGGCTCGTACGGGAGCACGCAGTCGTCGAAGGCCGCCCAGGACGCGATAGCGCGGCTCCTCGCTTGGCGTCTCGACGTTGCGCACGTCGACCCCGCAAGCTTCCTGACGTTCATTTCGGGCGGAAGCGAGCGCTACGCGAACGGGATTCCGGTCATGCTCAGAACCGTCTCGGGGCATCGTGACACGGGGTTCACGGAGTGCCCGGGCGACATGCTCTACGGGAAGCTCGACGCACTTGCCGCCTCGGCTCGCGCTACGGGACTTCCGAAGGTGTTCGAGCCGCTCGTCGATGTGAGCGGAAGCATGGTGCGCTTCCGCGCAAGACTTTCAACGGCCCAGCCGTGGGACGTGATCGTGACGACCGCGAGCGGTGTCGAGGTTGCCCGGGGCTCGGGCTCGGGCGTCGAGGCCGACTGGACCTGGGATTCTGCGGGTACCGCGGCAGCGAGCTTCACGTGGACGATCGCGGTGGTGGGCGCCCGCTCGGCGGTTGGCGTCGTTCGTGCCGGAGGCGCGACGCCGACCCTGGCGATCGAGGCCGCAGCGGCGGATCCGGAAGCGATCAGCCCCAACGGTGACGGGCAGGCCGACAGCTCGGTGCTCACGTACCGGCTGAATGCACCCGCGAACGTCACGGTGGAGCTCGTCGACGCTATCGGCGGTGTCGCAGCGACGGTCATCGACCGCGTCTGGACGCGTGCAGGTGAGCATACGGTCGTCGTCGACGGGGCGTCGCTCGTGGACGGCTCCTACACCATCGTGATCTCCGCACGGACCGCGTCCGGCGCGATGGTGGAGCAACTCGTCCCGTTCACGGTGTCGAGGACGCTCGGCGTGGTGACGGTGACTCCCGCGGTCTTCTCGCCCAACGGTGACGGGCGGAAGGATCGCATCACGCTTGCTTTCTCCCTGACGGCGACCGCCGATGTTCGGATCCGGATCGTCCGCGACGGCCGCTGGGTGGCGTCTCCGCTCGTCGCGACCTTCGCTTCGGGGACACAGCGATTCGTCTGGGACGGCGCCCGTGGCACGGGGACTCTCCGCGACGGAAGCTACGAGGCGATCGTCGAGGCCGACGACGGCGTAGGGACGATCTCGTACCGCGTGCCGTTCGTCTCCGACGCTACTCCACCCCGGGTCAAAGTCCTACCAGGGCCGAGAGTTCGCCTCGAAGTGAGCGAGCCGGCGGTGCTCGCGCTTCGAATCGACGGGGAGCCTCTCAGGCGTGAAGTCAAGAGAGCCGGCGTCGTCCGCATCCCGTGGAACGGCACTGCCCGCCGAGTGCGGGTCGTCGTGTGGGATGCGGCCGGGAACACGGGTGGCCCCGTCGTACGTGTCGTTCGTACGAATGCGGCGAAGGGCTCCTGACCAAGGAACCGCCATGCAGCACCGGCCGATCGTCGCGTTGGCATGCCGGAGCGGGTCAGTAGACTCGCCGCGTGCAAGCGCCAGTCGTTCCATTCGGCCGAGACGCGATCGAGGCAGTTCTGCCTCATCGCGAGCCGTTCCTGCTCATCGACGAGGTCATCGAGCTCGAGCCGGGCCGGCGGGTCGTGGCTCGTCGCGACGTGCGTGCGGACGACTGGTGGTTTCCGGGGCACTTCCCCGATCGGCCCGTGATGCCGGGTGTGCTCATCGTCGAGGCGATGGCCCAGACGGGCGCGGTGGCCGTCCTGATCCAGGAGGAGAATCGCGGGAAGATCGCGTTCTTCGCGGGCATCGACGACTGTCGCTTCAAGCGCGTGGTGGAACCCGGGGACACACTCACGCTCGTCTGCGAGATCGACGCGGTTCGCGGCCCCATCGGGCGGGGAAAGGCGACTGCGCACGTCGGTGACGAGCTCGCCGCTCGCGGAACGCTCACCTTCGCGGTGGAGCAGTAGGCGATGATCGGAGCCGCTACGGGTATCCGCATCGGCGTCACCGGGCTCGGTACCCACGTCCCCGAACGAGTCCTGACCAACGACGAATTGGCGGAGCTCGTCGATACGTCGGACGAGTGGATACAGGAACGGACGGGGATACGCGAACGTCGCATCGCGGCCGATGACGAGGCGCTGACCGACATCGCGATGCCGGCCGCGACCGCCGCAGTCGCCGACGCCGGCGTGAAACCCGACGACATCGACCTCCTGATCTGCGCCACCGTGACTCCGGACATGATGTTCCCGACCTCGTCGGCGCTCCTCGCGGATGCGCTGGGCATGCCGAAGGCGGCCGCCTACGACCTCCTTGCGGGCTGCACGGGATTCGTCTACGCGATCGCACAGGCGTACGCGATGCTCGCGTCGGGGCTTTCCCGACGTGCGCTCGTCGTGGGCGGTGACGTGCTCTCGAAGATCCTCGATTGGGACGATCGCTCGACGCTCGTTCTCTTCGGCGACGGTGCAGGCGCTGTCGTGATGGAGCCGGTCGAGAGCGGCGGCTTCCTCGGGTTCGAGCTTGGTGCCGACGGCGGCGGCGGTGAGAATCTCTGGTACCCGGGCTCGGGCTCGAGGAGCTTCGAGAATCCGGACGCGATCCTCAAGATGAACGGACGTGAGGTGTTCAAGTTCGCGACGCGGATCATGGTCTACTCCGCCGAGCAGCTGCTACCCGCCTGCGGGAAGACGGTCGACGACGTCGACGTGTACATCCCGCATCAGGCCAACAAGCGGATCATCGACTACGCGGTCGCTAAGCTCGGGATCCCTTTGGAGAAGACGATCGTGAACGTCGACCGCTACGGCAACACGTCATCCGGCTCGATTCCGCTCGCGCTCGAGGACGCGCGCGCCCAAGGCCGGCTGCACGACGGGGCGCTGATCCTGATGACCGGCATGGGTGCCGGCCTCACGTGGGGCTCCGCTCTCATGGAATGGACGAACGGGAGGTCCTCATGAGCAAGATCGCATTCTGCTTCCCCGGGCAGGGTTCGCTCGAGACGGGAATGGGTCGGGAGATCGCGGAAGCGTTCCCCGCAGCACGCGAGGTTTACCGCATCGGGTCCGACGCATCGGGCCTCGACCTCGAGAAGCTCTGTTTCGACGCACCGCTCGACGAGCTGGTCGAGACCGAGGTTCAGCAACCCGCGCTCGTTGCGACGAGCCTGGCCATCCTGGCGGCGATGCGCGAACGGGGACTCGAGCCCGATGTCGTCGTAGGGCATTCCGTCGGTGAATTCGCTGCGCTCGCTGCGGCGGGCTCCCTCGAGACCGGAGCCGCGATCGGCCTCGTGCGCGAACGGGGTCTGGCAATGGCCGAGGCCGCGCGTCAGCGGCCTGGCGCGATGGCGGCGATCCTCGGGCTCGCGGACGAGGAAGTCGAGAAGCTGTGCCGGAGGATCGTGGGGGTCTGGCCGGCGAACTACAACTGCCCCGGACAGATCGTCGTCTCCGGTGAGCACGAGGCGGTGGAGGAGTGCTGCGCCGAGGCGGAAAGCCTCGGCGCTCGACGAGCCGTGCGGCTCAAGGTCTCGGGTGCGTTCCACAGCCCGCTGGTCGCGCGGGCAGCGGATCGCCTGCGTCCTGCTCTCGAGCGGGTGCGCATTACCGAGCCACTTGCGCCGTTCATGTCGACCGTCACGGCGAAGATCGAGCCGGCCCAGAGAGTGGCTGCGCTGCTGGTCGATCAGCTGACCGGGCCCGTGCGGTTCACACAGGCCGCCACGGAGCTCGTGCGCAGCGGGGCGACGACCTTCGTCGAGGTCGGGCCAGGAAACGTTCTCTCGGGACTGGTCAAGCGCATCGATCGCAGCGTGAAGACGATGTCGGTGAACACGCTCGAGAGTCTCGAGCGCGCGCAGGAAGCTCTCACGCGGTGACGCGACCCGCGTTCGGCTCTCTCGAGGGCAAGAACGCGCTCGTGACGGGTGCCTCGCGTGGCATCGGACGTGCGATCGCCGTCGATCTCGCGGCCGCCGGGGCGTCGGTCGTCGTCTCGTATCGAACCGGAGCCGAGGAGGCGGAAGGGCTCGCTGTGGAGATCGGCGCGCGTGCTGTTCAGGCCGATGTGTCCGACCCCGCGTCAGCGCGTGCGCTCGTCGAGGAGGCAGGCGATCTCGACGTCCTCGTGAACAACGCGGGGGTGACGCGAGACGGGCTTCTCGTGCGCATGTCCGACGAGGACTGGGACACCGTGATCGACACGAACCTCGCGTCGTGCTTCTACACGTGTCGCGCCGCGGCACGGGGGATGATGAAGAAGCGTGCAGGCGCCGTCGTGAACATCTCCTCGATCGTCGGCATCCACGGAAATTGGGGGCAGACGAACTACGCGGCATCGAAGGCAGGGATCATCGGCTTCACGAAGGCACTCGCCCGTGAGCTGGGGAGTCGAAACGTCCGGGCCAACGTCGTCGTACCGGGCTACGTGAAGTCGCGACTCACCGCAGTTCTGCCCGACGATGCGACGAGCGCGATGCTCCAGAACACCCCTCTCGGGCGGCTCGGCGATCCGGAGGACGTGGCGGGCGCGGTACGGTTTCTCTGCTCCGATGACGCGTCGTTCATCACGGGCGCGGTGCTCCTGGTGGACGGCGGGCTCGGGATGTAGCCAATGACAGCGAGTTCTCAGAACGGGCGTCGCCGGGTTGTCGTCACCGGGGTCGGAATGGTGACGCCGCTCGGGAACGATCCCGAAACGACCTGGGCGAGCCTCGTCGAGGGCGAGTCCGGCGCCGGCCCGATCACACATTTCGACACGACGGACTACGCCGTCCACTTCGCCTGCGAGCTCAAGGACTTCGAGCCGACTGCCTGGATCGAGCGCAAGCAGGCACGGCGCATGGACAGGTTCTCGCAGCTGGCGCTCTCGGCCGCGCGCATGGCGGAGGCGGACAGCAACCTCTCGATCGCGTCCGAGCCCGAGCGGGTGGGAGCAGCCGTCGCGACGGGAATCGGTGGACTCTACGCCTTCGAGGACTGCTTCCAGGGTCTGCTCGAGCGCGGCCCCGACCGGACGAGTCCGTTCGCGATTGTCCAGATCATCCCGAACATGGCAGCGGCCTGGGTGTCCATGGAGCTCGGTGCGCAGGGGCCGCTCGCCGCCGAATGCACGGCGTGCGCCGCGTCGAACATGGCCATCGGGGACGGGCTCGACGCGATTCGGCTCGGCCGCGCGGACGTCATGTTCTGCGGCGGCACGGAGGCGCCGATCACGCGCGTCGGAGTCGCCGGTTTCACGGCGATGCGGGCACTGTCCAGACGCAACGACGACCCAAAGGCGGCGTCGCGGCCGTTCGACTCGGGCCGTGACGGCTTCGTCATGGGTGAGGCGGGTGCGATGCTCGTGCTCGAGGAGCTCGAACACGCCCGGAGGCGCGGAGCGAAGATCTATGCCGAGGTGCTCGGGTACGGCGTGTCATCGGACGCGAGTCACGTCTCGGACCCCGATCCGAGCGGCTCCAACCCCGCTCGCGCCATGCGGATGGCCTTCGGCGATGCGGGAATCTCGTCCGACGATGTGGGGTACGTCAACGCTCACGGAACATCGACTCCCTCAGGTGACTCGGCCGAGACTCGGGTGCTCAAGCTCGCACTCGGCGAGGAGAAGGCATTCCAGACGCCCGTGTCGTCGACGAAGGGCGCGACCGGGCATTGTCTCGGGGCCGCCGGCGCGGTCGAGGCGATCTTTACGATCTTCGCGCTGCAGCGCGGTGTCTTGCCGCCGACGATCAACTACGAGGTCCCCGATCCCGAGTGCGACCTCGACTACGTCCCGAACGAGTCGCGCGAGCAACACATCGAGATCGGCGTCTCCAACTCGTTCGGATTCGGCGGCCACAACGCATGCGTCGTCTTCCGCCGCTGGGACGAGAGCGCCTAGCTCAGCGAGCGCGACGCTCGAGGAGGAGGGTGTCGCGCCAGACGCCCTCGAGTTCGGCGACGCGCTCTCGGCGTCCGACGACGCGAAAGCCGAGTCGTTCGTGGAGTGCGACGCTGGCCTCGTTCTCCGGGAAGATGCTCGTCTGGATCGTCCAGATTCCCCCTTCGTCCGCGCTGCGGACGAGCGCATCCATGAGAGCCCTCCCGATGCCGCGACCCCGTGACTCGGCCGCCACGTACACGGAATGCTCGACGACGCCGGAGTAGCAGGCGCGCCGCGAGGTCGGTGAGAGCGCCGCCCATCCGACGACGCGTCCTCCCTCGACCGCTACGAGGCGGTGACCGGACAGTCGGTCCTTGTCGAACTCCGCCCACGTCGGCGTCTCCGTCTCGAAGGTCGCCTGGCGGGTGGCGATC
>DATIBA010000160.1:0-2997 GCA_035457765.1 Gaiellaceae bacterium | reverse complement strand
CCGCCTCCGCCGTGCCCGCCTTCGCCGGAGGGAACTCTGCCATCAGGACGCGCGTGTGATCTCGTTCACCGGCCGGCAGTTCACGATCGCCGGCACGGTCGCGCCGCCCTTGCGCGCCGTTGCCAGCGCGAGATCGAGTCGCTCGAGACCACGACGATGCGGGCCATGGTCGGTGTGTACCCCGCTTCCCGAGGCAGCAATCGACGTTCGGACTCCCGGTCGGTGCGGGTATGACGCTCCATGGCGACGCGGTGGCGCCGCCTGGGACGGAAGCGCTTCCGCTCCCGCCGTGCCCTCCTTCGCCGGACGGAACACTGCAATCAGGACGCGCGTGCGATCTCGCTCACGGGCCGGCAGTTCACGATCGCCGGCACGGTCGCGCCGCCCTTGCGCGCGGTTGCGAGCGCGAGATCGAGTCGCTCGAGACCGGCTACGGAATGCGCATCCGAGTTCAAGACCAGCTCCACCCCCGCCTCGAGTGCCGCGCGGACGTGCGTCGCCGAGAGATCGAGGCGATCGGGTAAGCCGTTGGCTTCGAGCGCGACTCCCGTCTCCTTCGACACGGCGAAGACCTCGTCCAGATCGAGTGCGTTCTCGGGGCGGTGATTGAGGATCCGCCCTTTGGGATGGCTCAGCGCCCGAACCGCAGGGTGACGCATCGCCTCCGTGACCATGCTCGTCAACTCCGATCCCTTGCGCCGTTGGCCCGCATGAAGGCTCAACTGGACCCAGTCGAGCTCACGAAGGACTGCATCCTCGACGTCGAGCGAACCGTCCGCACGGATGTCGCACTCGACGCCTCGTAGGACCCGGAACGGCGCGAGGAGGTCGTTCGCAATCGCGATCTCCTCGCCCTGACGGCGTAGTTCGTCCGTCCCCAGGCCCGGAACGACGCCGACGTTCGGGGTGTGGTCGCAGATCGCGAGGTACTCGTATCCACGCTTGCGTGCGGCGAGTGCCATATCGAGGACGGTCGCACGCCCGTCCGACCACGTCGTGTGGCAGTGGAGGTCCCCTCGGATGTCGGCCCGCCCGACGAGATCGGGCGGCGGAACGACGCCAGGAGTCTCACGAAGCTCGGGCGGGCAGAACGGAAGCCCAAGCTGCTCGAAGACGCTGGCCTCGTCAGGAGCCTGCGGGAGCGGCTCCACCGCGGCAACGTAGGCTTCCGAGCCCGTAGTCCGCATCAGCTCTGTCCCGAAGTTCGACGACCGCGCAACGACGAGCGTCACCGGCACGCCTTCGATGGTCAGAGCGACGGCACGCCGCTCGCTCCGCTCGAGCACGGCGACGACTGACGCCAAGGTCTCGAACCGGTCGAGGACCGCGTCCGGCTCGTCCGACGTGCAGACGACGGCGAGCTCATGCGACAGCTCGCAGAAACGTCGTGGCGGCCCGGAGACCTCGCCTCCGAGCTGCGACGCGATGGCGCCGGCGAGCGGCAGGCTGCGGTTGAGCGTCAGACCGCGCTTCGCCTGGGGCCCGCGTTCGAGTGCGGCGCGGATCTTCGACTCGGTCGCTTGGCCGACGCCGCGGACGTCACGAAGTCGGCCGCTCTCGACCGCGGCCCTGAACTCCCCGGCGGTCTTTACGTCGAGCGCCCGAGAGACCTCGCGCATTCGCTTTGGCGTCAGCCCGAGCAGCCGTCCGTAACCGACGAGCTCTGGAGCCGTCTCGGCCTCGAGAGCGTGCAGCTCGGCGATCTCGCCAGTGGCGACGAGCTCTTCCAACTTGCTCGCGATCCCTTTGCCTATGCCGCGCAGCTCGCGGATGCGTCCGGCGCGAGTCAGCTCGGCCACAGATCCCGGCATCGTACGAACGACATCCGCCGCTCGGAGATACGCCCGCACCGCGAAGGGGCTCGTGTTCGCGAGCTCGAGCAGTGCCGCGAAGAGCGACAGCCTGTCCGCGATCTCCGAGTTCGAGAGCTCTCTAGGCGTCATCCTTGGATTCGCCGAACGTTTCGGCAGCGTTGCGCCGCGGGTAACCACGAGTCATGCCGCGAGCCATCTGGTCCGGAAGCATTGCGTTCGGGCTCGTGAACGCGCCGGTGAAAATGTACAGCGCGATCGACGAGCACGACCTCGAGCTCCGTCTCGTCCACGAGAAGGACGGCTCGCCCATCGGGTACGAGAAGGTCTGCCAGAAGGAGGGGAAGAAGATCCCTGCAGACGAGATCGTCAAGGCGTACGAGGTGAAGGAAGGCGCGTATGTCTACTTGACCGACGAGGACTTCAGGGCGGCGAAACAGGACGGCTACAAGGCGATCGAGGTACTCGACTTCGTCCCCCACGAGGAGATCGATCCCATCTCGTTCCAGCGCACCTACTACCTCGGTCCTGCCGAGGGCGCGGAGAAGGTGTACGCGCTCCTCGTGAGGGCGATGGAGTCTTCGGGTCTCTCAGCGATCGTTCGCTACGTCTTCCACGACAAGCAGCAGCTCGGGACGCTGCGCATACGCGACGGAGTGATCACGCTCGAGAACATGTACTTCGCGGACGAGATCCGCACGACCGACGGCATCGTCCCATACAGGCTCCCGCGTGTGGACAGGCGCGAGCTGGAGATGGCGGAGACGCTCATCGAGCGGTTCACGTCGTCGTTCGACCACTCGCGTTACTCGGACGAGTATCGAGAGCGACTCCTCGAAGTCGTGAAACAGAAGCAGAAGGGCGCCGAGGTGCACGCGCCGCCCACAGAGGCGCCGGAAGCCCCGCCCGACATCCTCGAGGCTCTGCGCGCGAGTGTCGAGGAGGCCACGAGCGTGAGGTCCGGCAACGGCCGGCCCAAGCGTCGGCGGAAGCGGGAGACGTCGAAGAACACCCGCTAGACGCCGCTCGCCGATATCGAAGTCCAGGTGCTACGAATCCCTGCCGGAGACGGTCGACTTCGCCTTACTCGTCAGGTGCGGAGGAGATCGAGCAGCTCACCGATCTCGCGGTCGCGCTGGGATGGGTGCCGCATCGGCACGCTGCGATCGAGCACATAGTGGTTTCG
>DATIBA010000159.1:0-27741 GCA_035457765.1 Gaiellaceae bacterium | reverse complement strand
CTGACCACGACCTGGTTCATCCCGGGCCACTCCATCGAGACGTTCCCCGCGGAGACGCAGATGGTCGTGGATGCGGGACACGAGATCGGGATCCACGGCTACACGCACGAGAACCCCATCGCGATGACGCGAGAGCAGGAGACTGCGGTGCTCGACAAGTGCATCGGCCTCGTCGAGAAGGTCTCGGGCAAGCGGCCGACGGGCTACGTCGCGCCCTGGTGGGAGTTCTCGAACGTCACGAACGAGCTCCTTCTCGAGCGCGGCATCAAGTACGACCACTCGCTCATGCACCACGACTTCCTGCCCTATTACGTCCGGGTCGGTGACTCGTGGACGAAGATCGACTACTCGAAGAAGGCCGAGGAGTGGATGGTGCCGCTCGAGCGCGGGGAGGAGACCGACCTCATCGAGATCGCCGCGAGCTGGTACCTCGACGACCTACCTCCGATGATGTTCATCAAGACCGCACCGAACAGCCACGGCTTCGTCAACCCGCGCGACATCGAGCAGCTCTGGATGGACCAGTTCGACTGGGTGTATCGCGAGTACGACTACGCGGTGTTCACCATGACGATCCACCCGGACGTGAGCGGTCGCCCGGCCGTGCTCGCGATGCACGAGCGGATCATCGAGCACATCAACTCCCACGACGGCGTGCGTTGGGCCACGTTCAACGAGATCGCCGACGACTTCGCGGGGAGGAGCCCCAGGGCATAGGACCGGTCAGCCCGACGGCCGGAAGTCGGCGAGCGTGAGCCTCGTCGTGTAGATCTCCTCGGCGAGCGTCGATAGGTCACGCGTGTCCGTCCAGACGGGATGCGCGACGCCGTTCGCGACGGCGAGCCCCTCGTAGTCGCCGTATGCACGAGGGCTCGCTCCGGGTTGGGTCGCGTCGGATGCGACCGAGGCTGCCCGGATCGGAGTCGCCCACGATCGGCCACCGTCACGCGACACGGTACAGCTGTACGTCGCTCGTACGGCCTTCGGGTCTTCGCTCGTGTCGTAGAAGCAGACCCAGAGCGCTCCGCTCGAGGAGTCGACGGCGGACTGCGCCCAGAAGCGGGCGGGATGCGCACCCGGCGTCGTTCGCACGATCGTGACTCCCTCTGCTCCCGATCTCGAGCGAGAGATCGGCCGGAGTGTGCTCGTGTAGGCGTGGACGACGATGTTCGGGCTCCCGCTGAAGTGCGTCCTCGAGTACGAGAGGTACACGCGGCCGGCGAAGCGGCCCCGCGAGCGATCGACCGAGAGAATCGGGTTCGCGTGGATGCAGGCGAGCCCGTGGGCGACGATGACGACTCCGGAGCCGCAGTGGGGAATCGGGACGATCGAGAACGAGACGACGTGGCGTTGGGGCTCGAAGCTGGCCCCACCGTCGGTCGAGCGTGCGATCTCGAGCGAGTACGCGGAGTTGTCGTCCCACGCGACGTAGACGGTGCCTCTTCGCGCGAGCGCGACGGTCGCGTACTTGAGCACGCTTCCTTTCCGGTTGACCTTGACCGGCCGCGACCACGTCCTTCCCCGGTCGTCCGAGTGACTCAGGACGATGCTGTACACGCCTCGTCTCGAGATGCGTGACCACGCGACGTACACGCGATGCCGGTAAGGGCTGGATGCGGAGGAGTCCACCGCGATCGCCGGCTTGTCGTCGTATCGGGCGCGCCCCAGAGGCGCGACGAGCACCGGCCTCGACCACGAAGCGTCGGGGCCGGTGCGTGAGACGACGAACAGCCGCGGCCTGCCGCCGTCACAGGGCGTCGAGCGGAGGTACGAGTAGTACTGCCGTCCCGCCACGTCGATCGCAACGCCTGGATCGCCGGCGCAGCTTGCGCTTCTGCTGGGGGGCGCGGGAGCGGTGGCGCTCGTCTTCCAGGTCGAGCCGCCGTCGGTGGAGCTGTAGACCGGCATCGATCCCTCGACGAGGTTGTTGGACCCGGCGAGGAGGACGTCGTCGTTCGACGGGTCGATGGCGACGGTCGGCTCGCTCTGCGCTCCCGGGAGGCCGGAGATGTTGATCTCGGGCCCAGGTGCCCCGACCGCCCCGCCTGCCGCGAGCACGCCAGTGAGGAGCAGCGCACCGAGTGCGAGCTGCCCGATGGCTCGCACCGGTTAGCCGGCCTCGGCCATGAGCGCCGACTCGGCGTCGAGACCGGAACCGAGTGCGAGCTGGAGGAGCACGCGCGCCTTGGGGCCGGCGAGATCGCCGGCGAAGAGGGCGCCCGCGTCGGCGAGGTCTCGCCCGCCGCCTCGTCCGTACACCGGCTCGACCCGGCCGGCGACGCATCGTGAGCAGACGACGACGGGCACGCCGTCCGACACCGCCTCGCGGACCCCCTCGACGACCTGGTCGTTCGCGTTTCCACGCCCCGTGCCCTCGAGCACGATCGCGCGTGCGCCCGAGTGCGCGGATTCGCGGATGAAGCGGGCGTCACTGCCGGCGTACAGCCGAATGAGGTCGACCTGCGCGAGCCGGTCGGGAACGGGAAGGGGCGGGCGCCGTTCCGGAGCGCGTTGGAACACGACGGTGCTCAAGTCGACATGGCCGACCGGCCCGTACCCTGGGGAGTCGAAGGCCCGCAACGCGCTCGTATGGACCTTACGAACCTCGCGGGCTGCGTGGATCTCGCCGCCGAAAGCGATCATCGCCCCGCGGCCGTGCGCATCGCTCGCGGCGGCGACCCGGATCGCGTCGCGAAGGTTGCGGGGCCCATCCGTGTCTCGGTCGTCCGCGCCTCGTTGGGCGCCTGTCAGAACGACGGGCGTCTCGACGGCGAGCACGCGGTCGAGCAGGTAGACCGACTCCTCCATGGTGTCGGTTCCGTGCGTGACTACGACACCCGCCACGTCATTGCGCCCAGCGTGTTCCTGCACCCGAACAGCCAGTCGGCGGGCGAGCTCCCCATGGACGTCGAAGCTGGGAACGTGCGCGAAGTCGTCGAGCTCGAGCGGCGGGGCATCGGGCCAGGCGAGCGTCTGGACGAGCTCCTCCCCGCTCATCGCGGGCACGAGCTCGTCCGTCGCGGGATCATGGCGCATGGCGATCGTGCCGCCGGTGGAGATGACCACGACGAGCGGAAGCGACACGGGTTCGCGCTCGGTTACGTCGAGGATGCGTCCGCCTCGGCGAGCTGGATCCCTTCGCCGAGACCGAGCTCTTCCTCACCGCGCTGCACCGGTGTGCCGCGGAAGCGCAGCCGGATTCCGACCACGACGAGCATCAGCGCGATTGCGAGGAGCGACACGAGTGTCGTTGCGGCTCCGAGCGCGTAGAGGTCGGGCCTTATCGCCTGGCTGAACGTCAGACCGAAGATCTGCACCGGCAGCGTCGCCGTGTCGAAGCCGCTCGTGAGCAGCACCGTGCGGTCGTAGTCGTTCCAGGTGAGCGTGAATCCGAACAGGAAGCAGCCGAAGACGCCGGTCCAGACGAGCGGCAGCGTCACCTCCTTGAAGGTTCTCGCCTGATTTGCGCCCAGGTCGCGGGCCGCCTCCTCGATGTGGTCGTCGTAGCGGTTCCAGACCGCGAGCATCACGAGGAAGCCGAAGGGGATCCCCCAGATGACGTTTGCGCCGAGCGCGGTCTTCCAGATGGACGTCCCCTCGCCGAGGAACCTCCAGAAGAGCTGATTGCCGAGGCCCAGCAGGAAGCCCGGCGTCATCAGCGCCAGCATGATCACGTAGAACGCCAGCCCGTCGCCCCAGAATCGCCGCCGGAAGGCCATCGAGAGCGTGAACGCGATCACGGCGACGATCGCGCCGGCCGCGACGCTGATCCAGAGGGATTGCCTGCCCGATGCCCGGATCTCCTCGGCGTGGGAGCCCGGGATGTCCGCGTCGAAGAGCGACCTCCACCAGTCGAGGCTGGCCGGCCCTCGAAACGGGAACGTGACGCCGCCAAAAACTCCCTGGAAGGACAGAACCCCCATGAGCGCCATGGGCGCGTAGAGGAAGACGAGGAAGATGACGAAGTAGACCCCGAGGCCCCACTTCGCCCAGTCCGTCCGGCGCCTCAACTCAGAGCTCCTCCCGCAGCTTCGAGAAGCGCGTGATCACGAAGACACCTGCCATCAGGACGAGCACGAGTAAGACCGCCGATGCAGCTCCCTGGGGGTACTGGATCGCGCCGACCTTCGAGTTGACGACCGTGCCGACCGATGTGACGTTGCCGCCGCCGATCACCTGAACCGTGCTGTAGTCGCCCATCGTCAGCACGAAGATGAAGATCGAGCCGATGACGGCGCCGGGCGCCGCCTGCGGCACGATCACCTCCTTGAACGTCCTCCACCAGTTTCCGCCGAGGTCGCGCGCGGCCTCGAGCGCCGCCTGGTCGACCTGGGCGAGCGTGAAGAAGAGCGGTGTGATCATGAACAGGATGTAGAGCTGGACCAGCGCCAGGCGCACCGAGAGCTCGCTGAACCCGAGCGCCGCGACAGGCTCGTCGACGATCCCGAGCTTCTGGAGCGTCTGGTTGAGCGCACCCTGCCGTCCCATCAACGGATACGTCCACGCGATCGAGCGCGTGAGGAAGCTCGTCCAGAACGGCGCCAGAGCGAGGATGAAGAGCGCGATCTGCCAGCGGAGGGTCCGGACCTTGAGCGCCAGGAAATAGGCGACGGGAAAGCCGAAGACGAGGCACGCAGCGACCGCGATCACGGAGGTCACGAACGACGTCCGCATGTTCTGCCAGTACGTCGAGTCGTGGAACAGCTCGGAGTAGTTCGACGTCGTCCAGATCTTCTCGTAGCCGAAGTCGGTTCGCGTCCAGAAGCTGACGAGCACGATGAAGACGAGCGGTGCCAGCATGTAGAAGCCGAGCCATACGAAACCGGGCAGCGCCCAGAGCGCGGTGACGAAGCCCCGGCCCTTACGGCCTCCCGCGCGGGTATCGCCGAGCGCCGTCTCGCGTGGAAGGCGTTGCTCGACGAGCTCCTCGGTCTGCTCGATCTCCGCGACGTCGAGCCGGGGTCCGAGATCAGGATCCGAGGAGCTGGACATCTTCCTCCTTCCATCGAACCAAGACCGCTTGCCCCTCCCGACCTCGCAGCGACGGGTAACGCTCGCCTGAAACCTTCGCGAGCATGCGCTCGCCGCCTGCTGTGAGGTGCAGCTTGACGAGGTCGCCTAGAAACTCGACGAAGACGATCTCGCACTCGGCCGAGTTAAGGTCGGACGGCCCTGATCCGTTCTCGTCGACCTCGACGGCGGCGGCCCGTACCGAGACCATCGCGGGGTCCCCGACCGACCGCGGGTCGCCTGCCGCGCGGACGCTTGCACGGACGCCGTGATCGTCCTGTATGACCAGCCGGTCGCCCTCCTTGGAGACGACCTTTCCCTTGACGATGTTGTTGTCTCCCATGAACCGAGCGACGAGCTCGGTCGCGGGCCTGGTGGCGATCGTCAGCGGGTCCGCGATCTGCTGGATACGAGCGTCGTTCATGACGACGATCCGGTCGGCCATCGACAGTGCTTCTTCCTGGTTGTGCGTCACGTGGATGAACATCAGGCCGAGCTGGCGTTGGAGGTTGCGTAGCTCCACCCGCATGCGCAGCTGGAGGAGGCGGTCGAGGTCGCCGAGTGGCTCGTCCAGCAGGAGTGCTTTCGGCTTCGTGACGAGCACGCGCGCGAGTGCCACGCGCTGCTGCTGGCCGCCCGAGAGCTGACGCGGCTTCCGGTCGGCGAGCTCCTCGAGTCCGACCATGTCGAGCGCCTCGAAGGCCTGCTTGCGACGCTCGGCCTTCGGGACTCCGTGCATCTTGAGCCCGAACTCGACGTTCTGCAGCGTCGTCCGATGGGGAAAGAGCGCGAAGTGCTGGAAGACCGTGGTCGTCGGACGCTTGTGCGGAGTGAGATCCACGAGCGACTCGTCGTCCAGCCGTATGTCGCCGCTCGTTGGGAACTCGTGCCCGCCGATCATTCGGAGCGTCGTCGTCTTGCCGCAGCCCGACGGGCCCAGGAGGACGACGTATTCGCCGTGGTCGACGTGCAGGTCGACGTCGGCGACGGCGACCGTCCCACCGGGGAAGACCTTCGTCAGCCCGACGAGGTCGAGCCCCGAGCCTTTAGAGCCGGAGGGGGCGGCGGTTGCCGCCCCCTCCGAGTGCGAGGCTGCTTCCTCTGCCATCGCTTCCTAGGCGGCGAGGAAGTCGTTCACCGTCTTGACGAGGAACACGGCTTCGCCCGGGTACGAGTTCCACGAGACGTACTTGCACACACGCTTCGTGAACGAGCCGCCCTCGCGCCTGGTCCCCTTCTTGATGTCGGGTTGGCCGGTGATGCCGGGCAGGTCTCTCGCAGCTGGCTTGCCGCCCCACCAGTAGTCGTACTCGGCTGCGGTGAAGCCGTAGCCCTTTCCCTGGGCCGACCTGATCCAGGGAAGGAGCCTCTGGCCGTTTGCGATGTAGTACCCCTGGCGCATGATCGCCGCGCCGAGGAACCCCTTGTAGTTCCAGTTGATGTAGTCGTAGCAGGCCTGCAGTCGCGCCGGATCGGTCACGCTCGACGAGATCCCCTCCGAGCTGCACCAGCCGCGGAAGCCCTGCTTCGGTGCCGCATAGAGGACTGGTATGCCCGCTGCCTTGAGCAACGCCACGGCCGGTGACCACATCGACTCGAGGATGACCTCGCCCGACTGCATCAGGTTGACCGAGTCCGGGAACTGGTCCCAGAACGCGCGGAACTGACCCTGCTTCTTGTACCTCGTCATGATCTTGAACAGCCGCGAGATCTCGGCTCTCGTGGGGTTGCCGAAGTCCTTGAACTTCATCAGCCCCAGGGCCGAGGCCGCAAACGCAGCGTCCTGGGCCATGATGCCCGGGTCGCGAAGCAGTGCGACCCTTCCCTTCCACCTCGTGTTCAGCAGCTCCGCCCAGGAGACTTGCTCAGGCCGCCGCTGGATGACGTCGGTGTTGTAGCCCATCGAGTCCACGTTGAAATGGGCGGCCGGGCCGACGATCCAGCGCGGCTGGGGCTTCCCGCCGATCGGCCTGCCGTTCTCGCCGATCCAGCGGACGATCTGCTTGTTGCTCTTCGGCCCACCCCTGAAGGGGGGCAGACCGGTGGAGCCGTCGGGATCGACGAAGGTCGTGCGGAAGGGGGCGTTCCCGTCGCCGAAGGTGCAGGTCCTCGAGGCAGGGTTGAGCTTCCCGCGCGTGAAGACCTTGTAGAACTGGTTCCAGGTCGGAATCCGCCTCGTGTCGACCGGCTGCAGGCTGCCGGACGGCCAGACGAGCAGACTCTGGTAGTTGTAGCCGCCGAAGACGTCGAAGCGCTCGGGCTGGGTGATCGCGACCTGCGGCTGAGCCCCCGAGCCGACGAGGTCGACCTTGATCTTGAAACCGAGGTCCTTCTCCGCCTGCTGCTCGACGCCTTGCGGAAACTCGACGCCGAGCGAGAGCACCCGGAGCGTGCCCGTGAACTTCCCCTGTGACGGCGTCGCAGCCGCAGTTCCGGCCATCGAGCCGAGCCCGGCGACGGCAGCCGCGCCGACGCCTCCTTTGACGAGCAGGTCGCGACGCGTCAACCCCGCTTCTTCCTTCGGTTTGGGTAGGTCGCCGCGCCCGAGCTCCTGCGTCTCTTCGAGCAACTTCGCGTACTCGAACGGATCGTACTCGTCGTGGTACTCGTTACTCATAGAGCGAATACTCCTTTCTCCTCGCCGCCCATTCTCGAGGATTTGGACCAGCCTGCCACGAACGATCGCTGAGAATCGGCACACGCTCCTTCCGTCGGACGCCGGACCAGGGAATGCCTCTGTATACAACTGCTCGGAGCCGGAGTCAAATGCCCCTCGCTCACCTACGGGAGCGCTTTCGAGCGGCGCGAAGCCGTACTGCTCGGCTCTCGACTCACCACCTGCGAGACGGCGAGAAGTAGGAGGTACGCGGCCGCAGCGATGGACACGCCCCAGACGACCTTGATCCAGCTCTGCGGCACGACGTAGTACGCCGTCACACCGATTAGGACGGCGACCACGGCCGAAATGTTGACGCCCTTCAGGTAGCGGTAGCCGCCCTGAGGATCGAACAGCTCGTCGACGTCGATCCGCTGGCGCTTCACGACGAGGTAGTCGGCGAGGACGGCTCCGGTCAGCGGCGCGGCGAGGTTGCCGAGGTGCGTGACCCATGTCTCCGCGTCGTGGACGAAATCGGGAAACGCCGAGAGCACCACGGCGGCTGCCGCGGCCACGATCGTCCCCCAGAGGCGACCGAGACGCGGAATCGTGTTCACGACCGACAGACCCGCCGTGTAGACGTTCGTGATGTTGGCGGCGAGCCCCTGGACGGCGATCGCCAGGAGGAGTAGGACGAGCAGGAGGTCGTTCGAGGTGAGGTCGGCCACCGCGACGAAGGGGTTCGCCTCGCCGGTGGCGGCCGCGGCGTAGCCTCCTACGAAGGTCGTGACGACGGCCGAGGTGAGCGCCGATGTGAATAGCCCTACGCGCATGTCTCGCCGGGTCGGTGTGTAGCGACAGAGATCCGCGACATTCGTGACGAGCGTCAGGGAGGCGCCGCACATCACAGTGACGTACGTCGCGAACCCCGTCCAGGTGAGGCTCTGTTCCGGGGAGTCGAAGACGCGCCCGACGGCGTAATCGGGATCGTCCGACACGAGGAAGAGCCCGACGAGGATGCCGGTGAACGCAAGAGAGACGGGGAGCACGACTCGAAGCAGCCAGCGCATGACGTCGAAGCCGAGCACCGCGAACGTCGCGTGGATCACCGCGAAGACGAGCGCGAGCGGGACGAGCGCCGGCTCCCGTCCCGTCATCGCCTCGACGATCGCTTGCGCGCCCAGCCCTGCCGTGAGCGCCTGCGCCGCGAACCAGTAGGTCGCTGCGACCACCCTGTACGGAGAGCTCAGGAGTCGCGCACCCCAGTACCCGAGGGAAGCGCGCATGCCGACCTGGCCGGGCAGCCCGTAGTCGACGCCTGGTTGCGCCACGATCACGAGCAGCGCGAAGGCGAGCGCCTGGCCGGCGACCATCGCCGCGACCGCCCACCAGAGCGGGAGCCCGCCGTCGATCACCGCGAAGGCCCCGAGCAGGTACATGACCGGGTTCAAGAAGAACGTGAAGTTGATCGCGAAGAGGTCGCGCCATCGGGCCGTGCGGAGCTCCGCCGGGATCGGCTCGACGCCGAACTCCTCGACCGTCGGCACGAGCGACCGTCAGCGCGCTCTGGCGTGCCGCTTGAAGAAGTCGATCACGACGCGGTTGTGCTCCTCGGTCCCGTCGAAGATCGTCGAGTGGTTCGACCCCACGACGACGTGCTTCTCCGCGTTCGCGATGCCCTGGTAGATCGCCTCCTGGCCGGCGCCTCGAGGCCCCTGGTCCCATGGCGTCATGACGTCCTCGTCGCCTCCGAGGACGAGCGCCGGTGAGGTGATCCTCGGCAGCCACGGGGTCAGATCCATGTCGCACATCGCCTGACAGGCGGCCGTGAAGACCTCGATGCGGTTCGAGTCGCGGAGGATCTGCTGGATGAGCCCCGCCAGCTCCTCGGCGTCGTTCTCCTCCAGGAAGCGCTTCGAGAGCGCCTGCCACGTGATCAGCTCCGCGAGGAGGCGGCTGCCCGGTCCGTCCGGATCCATGCGTGCGATGTCGATCCAGTTCTTGAAGATGAGCCGTCCGGTCACGCCGAGCTTGGCCGCGGCGCAGTTGATCACCACGGACGTCGTCCGCTCCGGGTACTTGCCCGCGAACACGATCGCGATCATCCCGCCCATCGAGGTGCCGTGGATGTGGGCCTCCTCGAGATCGAGCGCGTCCAGCAGCCCTGCGAGGTCGTCGGCCCAGACCTCCATGTCGTAGTGCTGGACCGGACGGTCGGACTGGCCGTAGCCGCGCATGTCGTAGTCGACCACCTGGAAGTGCTTGGACAGCTCCGGCGTGGCCGGGTCGAAGTTGAAGTGGCCGAACCCGGCGCCGTGGATCTGTGCCACCGGCTCTCCTTCCCCCGAGATCCGGTACCAGAGGTCGACGCCGTTGACCGCCACCTTCGCCTCCATGGCTCCTCCTAGGCTCGCTGGAACGTGATCTCGACGTGTTCGGGGGAGAGCGCAAACAGCTCGGCCGGAAACTCGGTCGGAGGGCGTACGCGCTTCGGCACGATACGACGCAGGAGCGAGAACCCCGCCGGGCTCACGTCGAACGGATAGGGGTCGATCGCCACCGACCAGGGGCCACGGGACGTGAGACGGTAGTCGCGAATCTCCCACGGCTCACCCTTCTCCGCGTCGCGCATGCAGCAGTAGAGCGAAAGCCGGTCGTAGAGCTGGAGCCGGTGGTAGTCGACCCAGCGCTCCTCCTCCGTCCGGCCCGTCGCGGCGAGCCTTCCGGGGTGGGAGGCCTCCTGCTCGGCGACGAACTCCTCGACCTCGTCCGCGACCTCCGGGGCGCGGGTGAGCGCGAGGGTCGGGTCGGTGCCGTAGCGCTGACGGTAGATGCCCGCGCCGTGCATCGAGACGAGGAGCCCGGCATACGGATCCTGGTCGGAGACGGCGGCAATGCAGGCGCGATAGAAAGCCAGGTGCGCGAGCACGCCGACGTCGAGGAAGTTGATCGGCTTCCCGCTCTCGGGCTCGACGAGCGGTGCCCGCTCCCAGACTGCCCAGCCGTCGTCGTGTCGCGCCGTGGCGAGGACGAGCGAGTCGAATCGGTCCTCGCGGTCGGCCCACGCCCGCGCGAAGCCGGCCGCGAGGTCGGCATGGTCGGTCTGGAGGACGACCTGCCAGGTGTCTCCTCGGTCGCGGACGATCATGCGCCGAGCCGCTCGCGCGTCCAGGGAACGAGGCCGCCCGAAGCCTGAAGCTCGAGCACGAGCCCCGGGATCGGCTGCGCGCAAAACGTCTCGCCGTCGACCTGAACGTCGCCCGTATCTGTGTCGATGCGCACGCGCGAGCCGGGGCGTGTGGCCTCTGCCGCCTCGGCGCAGTCCATCAGCGGCAAGCCGAGATTCGCGCAGTTGCGCCGGAAGATGCGCGCGAAGCTCTTCCCGACGACACCCTGGACGCCCCATGCCTTCATCGCCTGCACTACGTGCTCGCGCGAGGAGCCCATACCGAAGTTGGCTCCGGTGACGATGATCGCGTCGTCCCCGAGCTCGTCGCGGAGCGAGGGATCGAAACCGTCGAAGAGGTACGGCTTCATCTGCTCCGGATCGTCGATCGAGAGGAACTGCCCGGGGTACATGCCGTCGGTGTCGAGGTCGTCCCCGGGAATGACGACGGCCCTGCCCTCGACGATCACGCGGGCGCCCTCTCGAGCACCTCGACCGGATCGACGATCTCGCCGGCGACGGCTGCGGCCGCCGCGACGTACGCGTTCGCGAGGCAGACCTCGGCTTCGGGCGAGCCCATGCGTCCTCTGTAGTTGCGATTCGTGGTCGCGACGGCCCGCTCCCCCGCCGCGAGCACACCCATGTGACCGCCGAAGCACGCGCCGCAGGTCGGGGTCGAGACCATCGCCCCGGCTTCCACGAAGGCATCGAGCAAGCCCTCCTCCAGCGCCTCGCGGTAGATCCGCTGCGTCGCCGGTACGACGATCATTCGCGTATCGGTGTGCACGCGCCGGTTCCGCAGGATCTCGGCTGTCTGACGCAGGTCGGTCATCGTCCCGTTCGAGCAGTTCCCGATGTAGACCTGGTCGATCTTCCGGCCTGCGGCCTCTGCGACCGGCACGACGTTGCCGGGCAGGTGGGGGAGCGCGACCAGCGGTGACAGCTCGTCCAGGTCGATGCGCACGCTGCGCGCGAACTCGGCGTCCGGGTCGGAGCGCTCGGGCGCCCACGGGCGGTCGGTGCGGTCTTCGAGGTACGCAGCCGTCGTCTCGTCCGCCGGGAAGAGACCCGTCTCCGCTCCGGCCTCGACGGCCATGTTCGCCACGGCGAGCCGCTCGTCGATCGAGAGCGCCCCGGCGCCGTCCCCCACGAACTCGAGCACGGCGTTCGTCCCTCCTCCGACCCCGATCTCGCCGATCACGGCCAGGATCAGGTCCTTCCCCGTCACGAAGCGCTGCTTCTCGCCCGTGAACTCCACGCGAATCGTCGCCGGGACCGTCTGCCAGAACTCCCCGAGCGCGAGGCAGGCGGCGATGTCCGTCGAACCGAGGCCGCTGCCGAACGCGCCCAGCGCGCCGTAGGTACAGGTGTGGGAGTCGCCCGCGGCGACCACCGAGCCGGGAACGATCCACCCCTCTTCGCAGAGCAGTGTGTGCTCGATTCCTCCTCGGCCCTGTCCGTAGAACTTCACCCCCTGTGCGTCCGTCCACTCCTTCATTCGCTTCAAGAGCTCGGCGGTCCGCGCGTCCTTCGCTGGGGCGAAATGATCCGCGACCATCACCACGCGGCTCGGGTCGAACACCTTCGTCGCCCCCATCCTCTCCATCTGCCGGAAGGCGACCGGCCCCGACACGTCGTTCGCCATGACGACGTCGCAGCGCACCATGACGACGTCACCCGGCCGAAGCTCGTCGGCGTCGGCGTGGGCGAGCAGGATCTTCTCAGCGAGCGTGCGCGGCACCGATCTCCTCCAGGTGCTCGACGACCTCGGCCAACGACACGACGTCTCCGTACTTCGTGTCGATGTCGTAGAGGTTGGCGGCATGCGCGTCCGGATTGCGATCTCCGACCGCCTCGCGAGGAACGATCGGCCGGTAGCCGTGCTGGATCGCGTCGACGACGGTCGCTCGCACGCAGCCGGACGTCGACGCTCCGGTCACGATCAGGCTGTCGCAGCCGTTGGCGGCGAGGAGGCTCGAGAGCGCGGTACCGAAGAAGGCGGACGCGAACAGCTTGTTCAGCACCGGCTCGTCCTCGCGAGGGGCGATGCGCGGGTCGATCTCGACCCAAGGGCTGCCTGCCTCGAGTGTGAGCAGCGCCGGAATCTTGTCGAGGAACGCGGCCGCGGTCCGCTTGTCGCCGTCCGTGTAGGACACGGTGGTGAAGACGACGGGAATCCCGGCTTGGCGTGCCTCCCCGAGCAACGTGCGGATCGCCGCGACGACCTCCTCGAGATCGCAGACGAGCGGCGACTCAGGGGAGGTGAAGCCGACATTGACGTCGATCACGACGAGCGCGGGCCGGCTCCCGAAGCCGGCCCGCCCGTGAAAGCCGTCGTATCTCACTCCGTCTGGGTCATCTGCCGGTCGCCGACCTCTCGCACGCGCCGCATCGCGTCCTCGGGGGACTCCATCGGCGCCCACGGAAGCGGCTCGGGAGCCCTCGGCGGCTCGAGACCCGTCTCCTCCTTCGCCCTGTGCAGGATGTCGTCGAGCTCGGGGCCGAGGTCGAAGTCCTTCACCTCGCCGCGCTTGGTGCGCAGGTGCTCGCGATGCCGCTCGGTCGCCTCCCGATCGCCGACGACGACGCCGTAGTCCTCGTAGGCCTTGTCCTCCGAAACGAGGCCCTTGGCAACGTCGGCCTCGACCTGCTCGACCGGCCGGTCGAGCGGGTCCTTCCAGCCTCCGCCTCCCGCCGTTCGGTAGACGAGCATGTCGCCAGGCTGCACCTGCACTTCGTCGCACTTCGAAGGCAGCCGCTCGCGCGTGCCGTCCGTGCGTACGAGGATCTTCTCCGAGCGCGACCCGGGCATCCCTCCGAGGATCCCCCACGGATAGGTGAGCCAGCGGTCGTCGTGGATCGAGACCTCGCCCGGCTCAAGGTAGACGTACCGCTTCTCGATCCCGTTTCCGCCGCGGTGGAAACCGGCGCCGCCTGAGTCCTCGATCGTCGTGTAGCCGTCGATGCGCACCGGGTAGTACGCCTCCAGGTACTCCGTCGGGATGTTCTGGAACAGCGGCCACCACGAGTGGCCGTCCATCCCGTCGCCGATGGGACGTCCGGGGATGCCCCCGTAGGAGATCTCCATGAGGTAGTAGAACTCGCCGCCCCGGTCCCAGCCCGAGTAGAGCATGTACGGGCTCGTGCCGTAGCCGGCCGCCGTCGTGTGCTCGGGGCTCTTGCGGGCGAGGGCGCCTCCCAGGATGTCGAAGAGCCTCGTCAGGGCGTGCGTGCGGCACCCGAGCGCGGAAGGGAACTTCGGGTGCAGGAGGCTCCCGTCGGGAATGACGATGTGGAGGAGTGGGTAGAAGCCGTCGTTGAAGAGGATCTGGGGGTCGAAGACCATGATCAGGTAGACCCCGATGAACATCTTGAACATCGCTTCGGAGAGGTAGAAGTTCACCGGGCCCATCGCCTGTGGGTCGGTCCCAGACCAATCGAAGTAGGCGTGCTCCCCCTCTCGCCAGATCGTCAGCTTCATCTTGTACGGGCCGTGGCCGAGACCGTCGTCGTCGACCCAGTCCTCGAAGGACTGCGGCTCCTCCGGGATCGCGGCGAGGATGAGCTTCGCCATCGCGTTGTACGTGCGGTCGAGGAGCGCCTGGCAGGCGGCGAGGTACGTGCCCTTGCCGAAGCGCCCGCAGAGCTCGTGCACGCGCTTCTCGCCAGTGCGGCAACCGGCGACGATCCCCATCAGGTCGGCGCGGTTCATCTCCGGCTGACGGACGTTGTTGAGGATGAGGTCGAAGACGTCCCTGTTCGGTTCGCCCTTCCGGAACAGCTTGACCGGTGGGATGCGAAGGCCCTCGCCGAAGACCGTCTTCGCGCCTGTCGGAAGCGAGCCCGGGAGCGGCCCGCCGGCGTCCATCTGGTGGCCGAACATGCTCGCCCAGCCGATGAGCTCCTCCTCCCAGAAGATCGGGAGGCAGACGAGCCAGTCGTTGATGTGCGAGATCGCCCCGCCGCACTTGTAGGGGTCGCTCGTGAGGATCACGTCCCCCTCGACGATCGGCTCGTCGATCGTCTGGAGCATCTCGCCGATGTACGAGCCGAACTGGCCCACGACCATACGGCCCTGCGGGTCCGTGATCATCGGAAACTCGTCGTGCTGTTCCCGGATGACCGGGCTCATGGCCGTTCGGAAGAGCGTTGCGTCCATCTCGAACCGAGCCGACTTCAGTGCGCCCTCGATGATGTCGAGCGTCACCGGATCGACCTTGATGTCGGGAATCTCTGCGACTTTGACGCCGTCCACGTCGCCTCCTAGCCCAGTGCGGGGTTGATGATGAGGTTCAGGTACCTGTCGACCTCCGCCGCGTAGCCGGCGAGGACGACGGTCGTCGAGTCGAACTCGGTGATCACGGCCGGACCCTCGACGCGGTTGCCGGGCTGGAGCGCCGAGCGATCGTAGATCTTCGTCGGGAGCCACTCGCCCCCGAAGTAGACCTCGTGCTCGTCGACGACCGCGTGCGCCGAATCCTGGCCGGCGGTCTCCTCGACCTCCAGGAGGCGAGGCTTCGGCACGTCTCCGTAGCCGATTGCCCGGAGGTTCACGATCTCGCAGGTCGTCTCGTCCATCCGGAAGCGGTAGAACTGCTCGTGGAGCTGGTTGAAGCGGTCGGCGAGCATCGCCGTGCCGTTTCCCGCGAGCAACGCCGGGTCGATGTCGACGGGGATCTCGTATCCCTGCCGGTAGTACCGCATGTCGACGTTGAAGGCGACGCGTTGCGAGCTCTCCGGGATCCCCTCGCCCTTCAGCCACTCCCGAGCTTCTTCGCCGAGCCCGTCGAGGATCGTGCGCAACTCGTCGCCGGTCGTCCGATCGATCGTGCGGATGAACGTCCGCGCGAACTCACCGCGGAAGTCGGCGACGAGGTCGCCCGTGGCGCACAGGAGACCGGGTGCGGGCGGGACGAGCACCGGGAACGAGCCCATCACCTTCGCCACCGCGTTCGCGTGCATCGGTCCCGCTCCGCCGAACGCGACGAGGGCGAAGTCTCGCGGGTCGTAGCCGCGCTGCACCGACACGAGGCGAAGCGCGCCCGCCATGTTCTCGTTGACGATGTCGAGGATCCCCTCCGCCGCCTGCTCGACGTCGAGCCCCAGCGCGTCGCCGATCTTCTTCACAGCCGTTCTCGCCGCCTCGATGTCGAGGGGCATCTCTCCGCCGAGGAGCTGAGGCGGGAGGTGGCCGACGATGACGTTCGCGTCCGTCACGGTGGGCTCGACACCGCCCTTGCCGTAGCAGGCGGGGCCGGGATCGGCCCCCGCCGACTGCGGTCCCACTCGCAATGCGCCCGTCACCTCGGGGACGTGTGCGATCGAGCCGCCGCCGGCGCCGACCGAACGGACGTTGACGCTCGGCACCTTGATCGGGATCACCTCGCCCGGAAGACCCCAGCCGTAGGGCACCTCCGTCTGGCGCTCGATCGTGACCTGGCCGTTCTCGCAGAGCGCCACGTCCGTGGACGTGCCGCCCATGTCGAAGGTGAGGATGTTGTCGAAGCCGGCGCGACTCGCCACGTGGAGTGCACCCGCGACCCCGCCGGCGGGGCCGGAGAGGATGCCGTAGATCGGGTTCTCCGAGGCGACGTCGGTCGTCATCAGACCGGCGTCCGAGCGAAGGAGGTTCAGCTCGCCCGCGACGCCCGATTCCTTCAGGGACGAGTCGAGATGGCGGACGTAGGCCTCGACACGCGGGCGCACGTACGAGTTGAGGCACGCCGTCAGCGTTCGCTCGTACTCGCGGAACTCGGGCAGGACGTCGGACGAGATGGTGACCGGAAAGTCCGGGTACGCGCCGTGGATGAGGCCGCGGATCTCACGTTCGTGCTCCGCGTTGGCGTACGAGTTGATCAGCGAGACGGTGAGCGTCTCGACTCCCGACTCGACGAGGTCGCGGACGATCTCCTGCACCTGATCGCGGTCGACGGACTCGATGGCCTCGCCCTGCGCGCTCATGCGCTCCCTCGCTTCGCGGGTGTCCTCGAGCGCGGCCGGTGGGTCGGGCTTCTGCATGATGATCCACCCCGCGAGAGGTCCGGGAGTCTGCGAGCGGGCGAGGTGCAGGATCTGCTTGAACCCTTGCGTCGTGATGAGACCGACGCGGGCACCCTTCGCCTCGAGCATCGCGTTCGTCGCCACCGTCGTCCCGTGCTGTACGTGGGCGAGATCACCCGGCGCGACACTCGACTCGGCGCAGATCCTCCGCACGCCGACGAGCACGCCCTCGGACGGGTCGGCGGGCGTCGACGGGGTCTTGACGCGGTACATCGCTCCGCTCTCGTCGTGGACAAGGAGGAGATCGGTGAACGTTCCTCCCACGTCGACTCCGAGCCTGTACGCCATTCCGATCCTCCTTCTCTCAGCCCGCGACCGGGGCGAACGTCCCCGCGCGGTAGACCTGTCCTTCCAACTGTCGCTCGAGTACGCCCTCGAGCCACTCGGCGACGGAGATGAGCTCGTCGAGATCGATCCCCGTCTCGATCCCCTCGCCGTGGAGCATGTAGACGAGGTCCTCGGTGCAGATGTTCCCGGTGGCGCGCGGAGCAAAGGGGCAGCCGCCCGTACCGCCGACCGAGGCATCGAGCGCAGAAGCACCCGCCTCGATCGCCGCGTAGGCGTTCGCAAAGCCCGTGTTCCGCGTGTTGTGCAGGTGGACGGCGACCGGGGGCCCGAGCTTCACGCCCTCCATCACGAGCTCCTTCACCTGGCTCGGCACGCCGACTCCGATGGTGTCGGCGAAGACGATCTCGTCGGGCCCGGTCTCGACGAGCCGTGAAGCGAGATCGAGAACGCGGGCCGGTTCGACCCTGCCCTCGAACGGGCAGCCGAACGCCGCTCCGATCGTGACGGTGACGCGGGTGCCGTCCTCACGGGCGCGGGACACGATTCGTCCAGCCGTCTCCAGCGATTCCTGGACGGAGGCGTTCGCATTGCGCAGGTTGAAAGTCTCGGTTGCGGCGAAGGCGAAATGAGCCTCGTCGAGGGCAGTCGCTGCGAGGCGGTCGTAGCCCTTCTCGTTCAGCACGAGCCCTGCGTACACGACACCCGGCACGCGGTCGATCGCCCCCACGACCTCCTCGGCGCCGGCCATCTGGGGAACCCGGGCGGGATGGACGAAGCTCACCGCCTCGATCCGAGGGAGGCCGGCCGAGGCAAGACGGTTCACGAGCTCGGCACGAGTTTCCGGCTCGAGGATCTTGGGGTCGTTCTGAAGCCCGTCGCGCGGGCCGACGTCGCAGATCTCGACTCTCACAGGACGCCTTCCCTCTCGAGCTGCTCGAGCTCGTCCTCGGACAACCCGAGCAGGCCGCCGTAGACGTCCTGGTTGTGGCTCCCTTCCTCCCACGTCCCCGACCAGCGAACGGCGCCGGGGGTCTCGGAGAACTTCGGCACGATCCCTGGGCCGACGAACTCGCCGAACTCCGGGTCCACGTGCTTCAGCAGCATCTCGCGCGCCCAGAAGTGCTCGTCCTGGAAGATGTCGGCGATTGTGTAGATCGGCCCGCAGATCACCCCTGCGGCGTTCAGCACGCGGTCGATCTCGGCGGCGTCCCGCTCGGCGGCCCAGTCGCGGACGATCGCCTCGATCGCCTCCTGGTTCTCGCCCCGGGCGAGATGCGTGGCGAAT
Source organism: Gaiellaceae bacterium (assembly GCA_035457765.1). Lineage (GTDB taxonomy): Bacteria > Actinomycetota > Thermoleophilia > Gaiellales > Gaiellaceae > GMQP-bins7. The sequence goes on along the minus strand of DATIBA010000159.1, from coordinate 9,336 downwards.
CTCGGGTCGCTGGCGAGCTCGGGCTGCCCCATCGCCTCGCACAGGCGGCGGAAGACGCCGTCGGCGTTCGCGGCGATCACCACCCAGCTGCCGTCGCGGGACTTGAAGATGTTCGACGGCGCGACTCCCTTGAGCCCGGTTCCGCCCGGGCCGCGCACGATGCCGAGGCGGTCGTACTCCGGCACCGTGCTCTCGAGCAGCGCGAAGCACGCCTCGACGAGCGACACGTCGACGACCTGCCCGCGCCCGGAACCGAGAACGTCTCGCTGGTAGAGCGCCGCGAGGATCCCCATGGCCGCGAACATCCCCGCGAGGGAGTCGCCGAGGGAGAGGTGGACGCGTGGAGGGGGCTCATCGGGGAAGCCGTTCAGGTAACGGATCCCTCCCATCGCCTCCGCCACCGACGCGAAGCCGGCCCGTGGCGCGTAGGGGCCGGTCTGACCGTAACCCGAAACGCGTGCGATGACGAGTCCCGGGTTGGCCTCCCAGAGCTCTGCCGGGCCGACTCGCCACTTCTCGAGCGTTCCCGGCCGGAAGTTCTCGACGAGCACGTCCGAGCGCCTGGCGAGCTCGACGAGAAGCTCTTGTCCCCGCTCCTGGCGCAGGTCGAGCGTCACGCACTTCTTGTTGCGAGACTGCACCGGCCACCACAGCGAGCGGCCCTCGTAGCGCGCCTGGCCCCACTCGCGCATCGGGTCGGGCTTCCCCGGGGCCTCGACTTTGATGATCTCGGCGCCCATGTCCCCGAGCAGGCGCCCGGTGAACGGTCCGGCCAGGAGCATGCCGAGCTCGAGTACTCGAAGACCGGCGAGCGGCCCTGGACCGTGTACGTCCCGCCGCACCGCGTTGGCGACCGCCGGTTTGCTCACGGAGCGCTCTCCAGCTCGCGAACGCGTGCCAGAAGCAGGTCGCGCGCCTCGAAGACGTGCTCCTTCATGACGAGCTCGGCCCGTTCCGCGTGTCGGGTCTCGATCGCTCTCGTGATCTGCCGGTGGTAGTGCGCCGATATCTGGCGTTGCTCGGGCGAGTACCAGATGTACGACTTGTAGACGAGCGGCAGCTCGATGACGGTGCGCACCATCCGCGCGACGCGCTCGCTCCCGGCCGCCTCCAGGATCGCGTTGTGGAAGACGAGGTTCTCCTTGACGAGGACGTGCACGTCCCCGTCAGGTACGTCTTCGAAGCGCTCGCAGCTCGACCACAGCCCATTCACGAGATCGTCGGACGCTCGCTCGGCTGCACGTCCCGCCGCGTAGCCCTCGAGGAGGGCGCGCAGCCTATACATGTCGTCGAGGTCCTCGGCATCGTGAACCCGAACGGTCGCCCCCCGGTTCGGCGCCGAGTCCACGAGACCCTCGGCCTGTAGGACGAGCAGGGCCTCCCGAATAGGCGTGCGGCTGATGCCGAGCTCGCGCGCAAGTTCCTCCTCCTTCAGGCGGGACCCCGGCGCGAGCCTGCCCTCGACGATCGCCTGCCGGATCTCCTCCGCGACGGAAACGCTCGTGTTCGCGGCGTGATCGCGCTGCTTGAGGGCCCTCGCCACGGTCCGGACAATATCGTATGCAATCTCGCCGCAAGCTTGGGCGAGCCGCCGAATACGATTGTGCCGTGGACGCACGCGTGATGGCCCTCAACCAGCGCAGGCGGACGATCGGAGAGGCGATCGTGCTGGAGCGGGAGCGAGAGGCGGCGCTCCTGGAGCAGCTCGAAGAGATGTGCGCCGAGCTCGAAGGCCCCACGCTCGACGAGGAGGCGTTCACCCGCATCGCATCTGCCGACGCCGATCTCGTCCGCACTGCGCTCCATGGCTACGAGGCGGATGGGGAGATCGCGGAAGACGTCGACTCGGACGAGGAATGGCTCGAGGTCGACGAAACGGATCCGACGGTCCAGAGGGACGAGCTTCTCGCCGAGATCGCCCGACTGCAGGAGGAGGTCGCGCTCTCGAGGCGGCGGCGCGACGCCTACGAGCGGTACGTCCAAGCCCTCGACGGCTAGCGAACCGACGTCGAGACGTTGCGCTCGGGCGCGCAGCCTGTTTTAGTGTTCTCGTCGGAAAGAGGGGCTGGGGACAGCATGCGGCGCGACGTACAGACGCGACGACCAGCGGCCGCTTCGCGGCGGCGCTCGAGAGGGCTTACTGCGGCGACCGGAGACCGCGCTCGCGGTCCTGGTCTTGCGCATTAGGTGTGCGCGGGGGCGCGTCGGACATCTTCCCCCTTGTCCGGCGCCCACCGCGCACTCATGGATGGCGGGAACGGACCCGTAGGGTCTGACCCGCGTTACGATCCCGAGATGGCCGTGATCGAGACGAACCCGAATCTCGGAGCCCAGATCGTCGAGGACGCGAAGGAGTTCGTCCTCTACTCGTGGTCGACGCAGGACGCGATCAGCCCGATCCCGGTTGCCGGCGCCGAAGGCCGCCACTTCTGGGACTACGACGGCAAGCGTTACCTCGACTTCGCCTCACAGCTCGTCAACGTCAACATCGGCCACCAGCATCCGAAGATCATCTCGGCCATCAAGGAGCAGGCCGACCGGCTCTGCACGATCGGGCCGCCGATGGCGAACGAGTCGCGCTCCCGGCTCGGACGGCTCCTCGAGGAGGTGACGCCGGACGATCTCTGCATGTCGTTCTTCACGAACGGCGGCGCAGAGGCGAACGAGAACGCGATCAAGCTGGCGCGGCTCTTCACGGGGCGGCACAAGATCGTCGCCCGCTACCGGTCGTACCACGGCGCGACGCACGGGTCGATCTCCCTGACGGGCGATCCGCGCCGCTGGCCGAACGAGCCGGGCATGGCCGGGGTCGTGCGCATGCTCGACCCGTACACGTACCGCTGTCCGGCCGGGCACCCCGAGCCGTGCCCGGTGTGCACGGGCGCGCCTCACCTCGAAGAGATCCTCGAGTACGAAGGGCCGCAGACGGTCGCCGCCGTGATCCTGGAGACGGTCACCGGGACGAACGGCGTCATTCCGCCGCCGCCCGGCTACCTGCAGGCGATCCGCGACGTGTGCGACCGGCACGGGATCCTGCTCGTGCTCGACGAGATCATGGCCGGCTTCGGTCGCACCGGCCGCTGGTTCGCATGTGACCACTGGGACGTCGTCCCGGACATCATCACGGTCGCGAAGGGGATCAACTCGGGCTACGTCCCGCTCGGGGCGATGATCTTCCGCAAGCCGCTCGCCGACTGGGTGCGCAGCCGGTTCTTCCCGGGCGGTCTGACGTACGCCGGGCATCCGCTCGCGTGCGCGTCCGCGGTCGCCTCCATCGAGGCGTTCCAGGAGGAAGGCGTGGTGGAGAATGCCGCCGACGTCGGTTCCTACCTTGGTGAACGTCTTCGCGGGTTGGCGGTCGACCACCCGTCGATCGGGGACGTCCGCGGGCTCGGCTGCTTCTGGGGTGTCGAGCTCGTGAAGAGCCGGGAGACGCGCGAGCTGCTCGTCCCCTTCAACGCAGCCGGTGAAGCGGCGGCCCCCGTCACCCGTCTCGCGAAGGCGGCCCTCGAGCGCGGCCTCTACCTCATGACGCACTGGAACGTCATCATGGTCGTCCCCCCGCTGACCATCACGCGCGAGGAGGTGGACGAGGGCATCGCGACCTTGGACGAGGCTCTCTCCATCGCCGACGAGTACGTCGTCTAGATGAGCGCCGTCGCCGAACTGGCGGCGCGGCTCGTGGGGATCGAGTCGATCAACCCGGACGTCGTCTCCGGGGGCTCCGGCGAGGGTGCGATCGCGCGGTTCGTCGCCGAATGGTGCGATCGCGCGGGCCTCGATGCCTCGCTCGAGGAGGTCGCACCCGGTCGACCCAATGTGGTTGCGGTCGCACGGGGATCGGGAGGAGGGCGCTCCCTGATGCTGAACGCGCACCTGGACACGGTCGGCGTCGCCGGCATGACCGATCCGTTCGTGGCGCGCGTCGAGAATGGACGACTGTACGGGCGTGGCTCGTACGACATGAAGGGGAGCCTCGCGGCCTCCATGCTCGCCACCGTCGAGGCGAAGCGCGAAGGACTTCGTGGGGACGTGATTCTCGCCGCGGTGGCCGACGAGGAGTTCGCGAGCGTCGGCACGGAGGCGGCGGCCGAGACCCTGCAGGCCGATGCGGCCATCGTCACCGAGCCGACGGAGATGCAGATCGTGGTCGCGCACCGTGGCTTCGTCCACCTCGAGGTCGAGGTGCGCGGCCGCGCCGCGCATGGCTCGCAGCCGCACCTCGGGATCGACGCGATCGCGAAGATGGGCCGGGTGCTCGTGGGCATCGAGCAGCTCGATGCCGGCCTGCGCTCGAATCCAACCCATCGCCGTGTCGGAAGCGGCAGCGTGCATGCGTCGCTCATCGAGGGCGGACAGGAGTTCTCGAGCTATCCGGCGCGCTGTGTCCTGGAGGCGGAACGCAGGACAGTTCCGGGAGAGACGGTTGCCCACGTCGAGCGCGAGTTCTCGGAGATCGTCGCTCGCGCCGGCACGGACGACCCGGATTTCTCGGCCGAGGTGCGAGTGCTCGGGTCTCGGGAGCCGTTCGAGGTCGCCGAGGACGAGGCGATCGTGCGGATGCTCCGCCGACAGGCGACGGCGGTTCTGGGTGGAGAACCCGAAATCGTCGGCGCCCCGTGGTGGGCCGATTCGGCGCTGCTCGACGCGGCCGGGATCCCAACCGTGCTCTTCGGCCCGCGCGGCGAGGGCGCGCACGCCGAGGTCGAGTGGGTCGACGTCGCCTCTCTCGAGCAGTGCGCCGAGATCTACTCGGCCGTCGCGTCCGACTTCTGCGGCTAGCGCGCGAGGAAGTCGGCGACGGCCTCGGCCGTCTCCTCGAACGCGTCCCAGAGGACGGAGTGTCCGCCCGGGACGACGACGACCTCGAGCAGGTCGCCGAGTGCAGCCTGATGTGCGTCGAGCAGATGGTCGTACGGAAGGTACGAGCGCTCGCCGAGGACGAGGAGCGTGGGTACGCGGACGTCCTCGAACCGTGGCGGTCGTGAGGCCATCTCGCCGTACGCGGCGACGACCGCGGACTGGCAGTAGCGATACCGGTAGCGACCATCGTCGTCCTGTACGACGTGGCTCGCGAGGTCCGACTCGACCAGATCGCGCGGCGCCCTTTGCAGCTGGCTCTCTTCGAAGCGGCGCTCGACGAGCTCGTCGAACGAGATGTAGGACTTGTCCTCGCGGGCGCTCTCGGCGGCGAGGAGTGCGACGTGGCCGGGGAGGAGGATCGCGGGGTCGAGCAGCACGAGCTTCGGCACGAGCTTCGGCGCGCTCGCAGCGAGCTCGAAGGCGAGTCTCCCGCCGAACGAGTGGCCGACGAGGATCGCGGGCCGGGACCCGACCGTCTCGGCGATCGCGGCGCAGTGTGCCTCGATGTCCCAGGGCGGCTCCCAGGGTGAGAACCCGTGGCCGAGCAGGTCGGGTGCGAGAACGTGGTAACCGGGCAACGCCTCCGCCAGCAGGGCGAAGTGCTCGCCGTGGTTGCGGACGCCGTGAAGGCAGACGATCCGGGGATCGCCGGGCTCGCCCCATTCGTCGAGGGCCAGCTTCACCCCGTCGCAAGAGCCTCGAGCGAGTCGGGCACCATCTCCGTCCGACGCTCGTCGCGCTCCTTCACGAGCGACCAGATGACGGTTCCGTCCTTGTCGATGAGGAACGTTCCTCGATGCGGCGAGCCGTTCGACTCGTTGAAGATGCCGTACCTCTTGGAGACCTCGCCGTGTGGCCAGAAGTCGGAGGCGAACGTGTACTCGGCGCCGAGTTCCTCCTTCCACGCCTGCCTGGCGGCGGACGGGTCGCAGGAGACGAAGACGATCTCCGTCTGCGCGTCGCGGAACGACTGGAGGTTCTCCTGGAGGTCGCGTGCCTCCTCCTCGCACACGGGTGTGAACGCGAAGGGATGGAAGACGAGGAGGACGTTCGAGCGGCCGCCGAAGTCCGCGAGGCGGACGCGCTCGCCGGGTCTCACCTCGAGGTCGAACTCGGGTGCCCTGTTACCTGTCCCTACCGTCATTCGCCTGCTCCTCCTCGACGCCGGACGGCCGATAGTACCGCCGTCCCCGCAGCTCCTCGGGGAGGTAGGAGAGCTCGAACCCGCCGGAATCGTCGTGCGGGTACAGGTAGCCCTCGCCGTGACCTCGTTCTCGCGCGGCGGTCGTGTGTCCGGTCGAGCGCAGCATCGCGGGAGGGCGTGCGTTCCCCTGCTCCCGCACGTCCTTGCGCGCCTCCCAGATGGCGACCGCGGACGCGTTCGACTTCGGCGCCCGGGCGAGGTAGATCGCGGCTTGTGCGAGATTGAGCTGTGCCTCCGGCAGGCCGACGTGCTCGAGTGCCTGGGCGGCTGCGACGGCGACGACGAGCGCGTTCGGATCCGCGTTCCCGACGTCTTCCGAGGCGAGGATCACCATCCGCCGGGCGATGAAGCGAGCGTCTTCCCCGGCTTCGAGCATCGCCGCCAGGTAGTAGACGGACGCGTCGACGTCGCCACCGCGCATCGACTTGATGAACGCCGACGCGAAGTCGTAGTGCTGATCGCCCTTCCGGTCGTACAGGAGCGGCCGCTTTCGGGCAGCGTCGAGCACGTGGTGCTCGGATGGTGTGGCTCCTTCGGCGTCGGCCGTCGCCACGGCGAGCTCGAGGATCTGGAGCGCTGCCCGTGCGTCTCCACCCGCTCGCCTCGCGATCTCCACGAGAAGCTCCTGGTCGACCTCGACTGCGAGCACGGTCGCGCCACGGGCGAGTATCTGCACGAGCTCCTCGTCGGAGAGCGCGAGGAGCTCGATCACGGTGCAGCGCGAGAGGAGTGCCGAGTTGACCTCGAAGTACGGGTTCTCGGTCGTCGCACCGATGAGCGTCACGAGACCGTCCTCCACGGCATGGAGCACCGAATCCTGCTGCGCCTTGTTGAAGCGGTGGATCTCGTCGATGAAGAGGATCGTCCGGAGGCCGTTGCCGCCGAGCCTCTCGGTCGCACGCGCGATGACGGCTCGAACGTCGTCGACGCGCGCCGACACTGCCGAGAGCTCCTCGAACATTGCTCCCGTGCGCTCCGCGACGATGCGGGCGATCGTGGTCTTCCCCGTGCCGGGCGGGCCGAAGAGGATCATGGACGGCGGGCGGTCCTGCTCGATGGCGAGACGTAGCGCCGATCCACGCCCGAGCACGTGCTGCTGACCCACCAACTCGTCGAGCGTGGACGGTCGCAGGCGCACGGCGAGGGGCGCATTCTCGGCCTGCCGCTCCCTCGCGGCTTCGCTGAAGAGGTCTCCCACGCGCGAAGTATGCTCCGGCCATGTCCGAGGCCGAGGACTTTTCGCAGCCGATTCTGTCTGGGGAAGCCGCGTCGGACTACGAGCGGTACCTCTCGACGGACGAGCTGCTTGCGCTCCAGAAGACCTCCGAGGAATGGGTGCACCGGGACGAGCTGCTCTTCCAGGTCACACACCAATCCTCCGAGCTCTGGCTCAAGCTCGCGTGGAACGACGCCGAGGAGGCGACGCGGCTGATCGAGGAGGGCGACCTCCGCTCCGCGCTCCGCCTGCTCAGGAGGTCGATTCTCTGCGTTCGCTTCCTCATACCGCAGCTCGAGATGCTCGAGCACATGTCGCCGTGGGAGTACCAGGAGATCCGCAAGGTGCTCGGCCACGGCTCGGGTTTCGACTCGCCGGGTTGGAACGAGCTGAGGCGGGTTCTTCCGCGGCTGGGCCAGGCATTCCACAACGCCCGGCGCGCGGCGGGTCTCTCGCTCGCCGACCTGTACGTCCAGGGGCGAGACCACGAGCACCTGTACCAGCTCGCGGAGGCGCTCATCGAGCTCGACGAGCAGGCGCAGCTCTGGCGCATGCGCCACTACCAGATCGTCGCCCGGGTCATCGGGGACAGCGTTGTCGGGACACAGGGAACACCGGTCGAGCTCCTGGGGCGGCTCGTGACGAAGACGTCGTATCCCGAGCTCTGGGAGGTCCGCAACGAGCTGACCGCGCGCTCCAAGGCAACGAGCGAGTGAGTCTGCGGGACGAGGTCACGGCCCTCCTGCAGGCGCTGCTCCGACTCGACACGGTCAACCCGCCCGGCAACGAGACGAAGGCGGCGGAGCTCCTGCGCGACTACCTCGCCGGGAGCGGAATCGAAGCAGAGCTCTACGCGCGGGCTCCCGAGCGGTCGAACCTCGTGGCCCGAATCGACGGCGGTGACGGTCCGTCGCTCGCCTTCCTGTGCCACACCGACACGGTGCTTGCAGACCCCGCCGAGTGGGAGCGCGATCCGTGGTCCGGGGACCTCGTCGACGGCGAGGTCTGGGGGCGCGGCGCGCTCGACATGAAGGACCAGGTATCGGCGAGTGCCGTCGCGTTCGCGTCTCTCGTTCGAGAAGGATTCGAGCCGTCCGGCGACCTCCTCTTCATCGCAACCGCCGACGAGGAGGTCGGCGGGCTCGGCGGTCACGACGGGTACGGGCTGAGCTGGCTCGTGGAGGCGCATCCCGACGCCTCCCGCTGCGACTACGCCCTGAACGAGGGGGCGGGTGACCGGCTCGTGCTCGACGGGAGGCCCGTGTACCTCTGTGCGACGGCCGAGAAGGCGTCTGCGCCCTTCACGATACGGGTACACGGCCGGAGCGGGCACGCGTCGATGCCGGGGATCGCCGACAACGCACTCGTGAAGTCAGCGCGGTACCTCGACGCACTCGGCTTCTACGAGCCTCCGCGCGAGCTGATCCCGGAGGCGAAGGCGTTCCTGGAGGCGGTTCTCGGCGAGGTGCCTCCGTTGGATGAGGCGATCGCCCGCGCGGGCGAGCTCCACCCGATGCTTCCCGCCCTCGTCGAGCCGCTCCTCGCCTTCACGCTCTCACCCACGATGATCGACGCGTCGCACCAACGGAACGTGATCCCTGCCGTTTGCGAGATCACCGTCGACTGCCGTCTTCTCCCGGAGACGACGCCGGCCGACGTCGAGCCGCTGATCAGGGCGGCTCTCGGCGACGGTCACTACGACCTCGAGTTCATGGATGCGGTCGGCGGGACGCGATCGGCGCTCGCAACACCGCTCTGGGAAGCCCTCGAGCGGTTCACGGCCAAGATCGAGCCGGGTGCCCGCCTTGCGCCGGTCGCCTGCGCGGGCTTCACGGACAGCCACTTCCTCCGCGAGGCGTACGGCACGACCGCGTACGGGTTCTTTCCGCTGAAGACGATGGACGCGGAGCTCGCGACGACACTCGTCCACTCGGCGAACGAGCGCGTCCCCGTGAGCGACCTGGAGCTCGGAGTCGACATGCTGCGCTCCGTCGCTCGTACGCTTCTCGGCCCGTGACCGCGACCGCAGACGCCTTCGTCGCCTTCGGGCTGA
>DATIBA010000158.1:0-12621 GCA_035457765.1 Gaiellaceae bacterium | reverse complement strand
ACCCGAGGTGTTGAAGGAGGCTCCTCACAGCCGACCGGTGCGGCGCCTCGACGAGGTGCGCGCCGCGAAACAGCCGGTGCTGCGCTACCTCTTCGACGAGCACCCGGCTCTCGTCAGCTAGAGGCTTGATGTGAATTACCGGCCGTCGTAAGCGACAAGAGCTCGTGCCGGTCGTCCAGCGAGCTTGTTGAGCAGCATTCCGAGAGTGAGCGCGAGGATGCGCTGGGCAATGCGGACGGCGAGGCCGGCGGGCGTCCTGGCGAGGTGGCGCTCGAGTCGCATCTGTCCTTTGAGGTTGAAGAAGACGCTCTCGACGACGAGCCGTGTCGAGGCGAGTGCCCGCTCGCGACCGGCATTGACGGCAGTGCGGGTGCGCTGGGGGGTGAGCAGACGCGTGCCCTCGGATGCGAGGCGCTCGGCGTACGCACGGCCCCAGAAGCCCTTGTCGGCGATCACCACCTCGCTTGGGGTGCCGGTCAAGAGGTCGGCGAGCGGCTCCTGCTCGTGCTCGGAGGCAGGCACGAGCGTGTATCCGAGCGGGAGACCGCGCTCGTCGGTCAGAAGGACGAGCCGCACGCCCCAGATGAAGCGATGTTGGGAGCGGGCAAAGCCGTAGCGGGCGAAGCCGGCAAAGGCGCTTCGCCGCGCACACCCCGGATAGCTGGCGACGGCGAGCTGGGTGCCGTCGGCCAGGCGCACACCGCCGAGGTCGAGCCAGCGCGCGAGTCGCTGCTGCACGATCGAGATCAGCTCGACGAGTGCTCGAAGGCGCCGGTTGTACTGCGACTGATCGGGCAGGTGTGGGAACCACCCCGGCAGCACCCGATCCACCAGCCCGAGGAACTGGCGGTCGGAGGAGATCCCCATCGCCGCCTGGCAGACCGCGAGTGCGACCAGCTCCGCGTCGCTTGTGAGCGGCGGTCGACCCGGGCGTGCAGGGACCGGGTACTCGTCGGCGAAGACGTACGCTGCAACGACAAGGGCTTCCAGATCGGCCATCTCGAGCTCCCATCTCGAGGGGACAGTGTCTGGAAGCCCTCCTTCGTGTTCGAAGTCCGGGTCCCTGTACGGAACCCGCGTTTCACATCAAGCCTCTAGCCGCCGCCGTAGATCGAGATGGGGAGCTCGAGCGTCATCTCCGTCCCCGAAGGTATCCCGGCCTCGAGTGCGTCGAGCAGCGTGCTCGCGCCCGGGGCGGCCGCCAACAGCCGTCGTTCCACCTCCTCGATCGAGTCGAGTTGGAGGAGCTCCTGCTTGAACGCCTTCGGGAAACGACCTTGTCCCAGGTACCAGCCGTAGAACTTCTTCAGGAATCCTGACGCCCGCCGCTCGCCGAGCTCGCGGACGGCCTCCCGGATGAAGAGGATGAGCTCCGCTGCAACCTCCTCGCGCGTCGGCTCGCCCGCAGTGCCGTCCACGATCTCGCGCAGCGCCCACGGATTGCCTTGTGCTCCCCGTCCCACCATCACAGCCTCGGCGGCGGTCTCCGCGAGCACTGCCTGCGCTCGCACGTGCGACGTCACGTCACCGGACGCCACGATCGGGACGTCCACGAGCGACACGAGCTCCGCGGTCAGCGCGTGATCGGCCGTTCCGGTGTACATCTGCTCTGCCGAGCGGGGGTGGAGCGTGAGCGAGGAGGCTCCGGCCTCGACGAGCCTCGGACCGAGCTCCAGGCACGCACGGGAGCCGTTCCGTACCCCGCGGCGGAGCTTCACGGTCACGGGCACGTCCACCGACCCTGCGATCGCGTCGACGATGCGGCACGCTCGGTCTGGTTCCTCGAGCAGGTGGGCGCCGGCTCCCGTCCGCGTCACTTTCTTCACCGGGCATCCGAAGTTGACGTCGACGATGTCCGCTCCAACCGCCTCCACCATACGCGCGGCGTCGCCCATCGCTCGAGGGTCAGAGCCGAAGAGCTGAATCGCGAGCGGATGCTCGTCGGCCGCCACGCGTAGGTAGCCGAGGGTCTTCTCGTTGCGGTGCTCGATGCCTGCGCAGCTCACCATCTCCGAGCAGACGAGTCCGGCGCCGTAGCGCCGTCCCTGCCGGCGGAACGCTTGGACGCTGACGCCGGCCATGGGGGCGAGAACGAGCCGGGTCGGCACTTCGACCGGCCCGATCTTCCATGACTCTCGAAGGTCGATCACGCGGCGAAAATGGTACTGCGGCGATGTTGACTGGGGTCCGTGACAGTCGCTACCATTCCCGGCCGTTGACGGGGCCGGGGGGCCCCGCAATCTCATCTCTGGAGGCGTTTCGTGAAGGATGTGATCCTCACCCCGGAGGGCCACGAGCAGCTCAAGAGCGAGCTCGACCGGCTTCGGACGGAGAAGCGCAGGGAGATCGCGGAGCGCATAGCAGCAGCTCGCGAGTTCGGCGAGATCGCCGAGAACGCGGAGTACGACGACGCGAAGAACGAGCAGATGATGCTCGAGCACCGCATCGCGCAACTCGAGGAGCGCCTCGCGAACGCCCGCGTGATCGACGTCAAGAAGGTCGACACCAGCGTTGTCTCGATCGGATCCGTCGTACGCCTCCGCGATGTGGACGCGAAGGAGACGGTCGAGTACTTCATCGTCGGCTCGGCCGAGGCGAACCCGGCCGAGCGAAAGCTGTCGAACGAGTCGCCGGTGGGCAAGGCCATCATAGGCCGCAAGAAGGGGGAAACCGTCGAGGTCATCACGCCGCGCGGCTCAAAGGTGAAGTTCAAGATCATGGAGATCAAGGCCGCGTAGGCGGCCCCGATCTCCCACTTGCCTCTCGTCCTCGGACTACTCTGCCGGCATCGCCCGGAACCACGGGCTACGTCTATCGGCCGCGGGGTAAGGCGATACGTCAACCCGCCTTGCCCAGGAAGAGACGATCGCCCTCGACTCGCAGGGCAAGGCGCCTCTGTGGTTCGTCATCGCCCCTCCCTCAGACCGCGGCGAGCGCCGCGCAGATCGCTGCCCCCAGCTGGTCCGGGTCGAACGCCTCGAAGCTGACTGCCTTCGCCGATGCGAAGAGCTTGTCGCCCGGGAACGGGACCGTGACATCGACGACGAGACGCCCGACGTCCTGGTAGAGGACACCGCGCCTGGGTGCCCGCACATTCGGCCCCTGGCCGGTCAGCGTGAGGATCCCGGCTGCCGTGATCTCTAGGTTCTGGTGGGCGTCGAACGGGATCGTTCCGCCGAGTCCCGACAACTCGCTGTCGTAGGCGAAGTGCTCGATCGTCCGCACCCAGTCTCCGTTGCCGTCGAAGTACGCCGTGCCACGGGCCGTCACGGTGACGGTCTCGATGGCACCGCACGATCCCCAGACGTTCGTGAACGGGCCTGCCGCGTCGCGGTAGTGCACGAGACGATCGGTTCCTGCCGTCGCGCTGCCGACCGCGAGCGATCCGACGACGACGAGACCGGCAACCGCGATTACCTTCCTGATGAACATGAACCTCATCCCCGGGCTCCTTCCGAGTAGGCCGCTCACGACGTGTCTCCGACGCGCGTCCACGGCACGCTGTTGAACACCTCGTTGACCTTCTGGTCCTCGTCCGTGTCGTACGGAGGAAGAGCCTTCTGGTCGCTCCAGGTGACCTGGTCACCGCCGACCACATACGTCATCTGCCAGTCGCCGAAGCATCCGCTCGTCCACTTGAAGGTGACGCGGCTCTTGTCGCCCTCCTCGTACGTGCCTCTGCACGAGCCCGTCCGACCCTGGCCGGTGCGCCACGAGTCGACGAACGTGCCGTCCGCCGACAGCGTGGCCTTGTGAGTACCGGACTCGGTCGCGGCCTGGTGCTCGCTGATCCCGTTTTCCAGCAGGTACTGCTCGGTGAGCTCGTACTCGTAGACGCCCGTCCGTAGCGCTGCAGTCGTCTCGTCCGATCCGCCTCCGCACCCTGCGGCGCCGAGCGCGACGACGAGTCCCAGCATGAGAAGCCTCATTCCCTCCTCCTCTCGGTCGTTGGTCGCACCGAGCGTCCGGCGTGGCGCTCGCAGACCGCTTCCAAGCCGCTGTCAGCGGGCTGACAGCGCGGGCGTGGTACGTTCGACACCTGGCGAGCGCGCTCGACTTCCGGGTTCTCGGCCCGCTCGAGGTATTCGACGGCGAGCGGCAGCTGGCGCTCGGCGGTACCCGTCAGCGCAGCGTTCTCGCGATCCTTCTCCTCCGCCTCGGCGAGACCGTTTCCAGCGACCGCCTGATCGACGAGCTCTGGGGGGAGCGGCCCCCGGCGGACGCGCAGACGGCGCTCCAGCAGCACGTCTCGCGCCTTCGAAAGGCGCTCGAGCCGCACGACGTGCTCGTCACTCGGGCGCCCGGCTATGCCCTCGATGTCGACGGCGAGCAGCTGGATCTCGAGCGCTTCCGCCGTCTCCACGAGCTCGGGCGCCGCGAGCTGGACGACGGGAAGCCCACCCAAGCGGCGGACACGTTGCGTGACGCGCTCGCACTGTGGCGCGGGCCTCCTCTCGCCGATCTCCAGAACGAGCACTGTGTGCGGGACTCCGCGGTCGCGCTCGAGGACGAGCGCATCGCGGCGCTCGAGACGCAGATCGACGCCGATCTCGGTTGCGGACGACATGCGGAGCTCGTTCCCGAGATCGTCTCGCTCGTGAAGGCGTATCCGCTCCGCGAGCGGCTGCGCGGGCAGCTCATGCTGGCCCTCTATCGCTCCGGGCGGCAATCGGAGGCTCTCGAGGCCTATGGCGACGCGCGCCAGACGCTCGTTTCGGAGCTCGGCCTCGAGCCCGCGCCGGAGCTCCAGGCGCTGCAACAGGCGATCCTCACCCATGACGAGTCGCTCCGCTCGCCGTTGGCCCCGGCGGCCCCGGGGCGTCGCCGCTGGATCGGGTTGGCAGCTACGGCATTCACTGCGGCGGTCCTCACCGCGGCGCTCGCAGCGTTCGTCCTGAAGGACGGCGACACAGCCGGCGCCTCCGCGGCGACCGGCGAGGGTCTGGTCGTCGGCATCGATGCCGAGTCAGGCGAGGTCACGCGTCGCATCCCGGCCGGTCGGACGCCGTCTGCCGTCGCGGTCGGCGGCGGCGCGCTCTGGCTCGTGGATGCGGACGCGCGGACGGTGCTTCGTATCGTCCCGTCCTCGCGAGTAGTCGAGACGCTCGCTACGGGCGCGACGCCTACGGACATCGCGTTCGGCGCCGGGTCGGTCTGGGTTGCCAACGGCAGGCGATTGAGAGACACCCAGTTCATCGGGCCGGTGGCCACGGCCGTGGCGCGTCTCGATCCGACGACGCGCACCGAGCGGGCGACAACCCGCCTTCCTCGAGCAGGAGGCTCGACGTCGAATCTCATCGACAACCATCTCGCGATTTCGGCGCACGCGCTCTGGGCCGTCGCACCGGACTTTTCGGTGGTACGGGTCGACGCGACGACGGGCGCGATCACCGAGACGGTACGCTCGGTGCCGGCAGCAGCGGTTGCGACCGGACCAGCCGGCGTATGGGTAGTCGGCGTCGACGGCGCAGTCGTGCGGCTGGACGAGCGTTCGGGTCGGGTCGTGCGACGGGCGTCCATTCCTCCCGGTTCGGTCGGATCGATCGCCGTCGGCAGGAACGCAGCCTGGGTCACGGTCCCTACGGACGGAACGCTCTGGCGCATCGGCGCGGGGCGCGCGGAGTCGGTCGGAGCGACCGAGCTGGCACCGGGAATCTCGGACGTCGCGGTCGCCCCGACGGGCGTCTGGGTGACGAACTCGATCGCCGGCACGCTCACCCACGTCGATCCGGAGACGACACGAGTCCTCCGCACGATCGATCTCGAGGGCATCCCTCGCTCGCTCGCGATCGACGGCGACACCGTCTGGGTCACGGCGATGCCCGATGCGATCGCGGCGGTGGAGTCCGACGCGATCGGTGTAGCGACCTTCGCGCCGAGCGCGTGCGAACGGCCAGTCGTGGGCGAAAACGGCCCCGCCGACTTTCTCATCACGTCGGACCTGCCCTTGCAGGGAGGCGATCGCCTCAGCGCGACGCAGATGGCGCACGCGATCGCCTTCGTCCTTCGCGAGCGAGGTTTCCGTGCGGGCCCGTATCGCCTCGCCTATCAGTCGTGCGATGACTCGATCGCGTCGAGGGGTCTGTACGACGAGGCGAAGTGCGCCTCGAACGCACGCGCGTACGGCGAGAACCCGGACGTGATCGGCGTCGTGGGAACCTTCAACTCCGCGTGCGCCGTGGCGGCTCTTCCGGAGCTCAACCGCGCTCCCGATGGCCCGCTCGCGATGGTGTCGCCGCTCAACTCCTTCGTCGGCTTGACGCGGCAGGGCCCGGGGTTCGATCGCTCTCTGCCCGCTGCCCTGTACCCGACAGGCGTACGCAACTACGTGCGCGTGTTCCCGACCGACGACCTCGAGGGCGCAGCGCTCGCCCTCCTCGCTCGCGATCGTCGGCGAACACGCGTCGTCGTCCTCGATGACGGAGATCCCGGATACGGCGCGCTCCAGGCGACTGCATTCGAGACAGCGGCTGGGCGGCTCGGGCTCGAGGTCGTGGCGCGGACGTCGTGGAACCCGCAGGCGGATGACTACGCGGCGCTCGCGCGTCGTGTCGCAGATTCGAGAGCGGCCGCAGTCTACGTCGGCGGACTCATCGACACGAACGCAGGCGGCGTCATCCGCGACCTGCGCCGTCGCCTCTCGGACGATGTCGATCTGCTCGGGCCCAGCGGACTGGCGCCCGTCGCGCTCCTCGTCCGGAAGTCCGATGGTGCGGCGCGCGGCATGTACCTGAGCATCGCGGGCGTCCTCTCGGAGGGCCTCCCTCCGGCCGCCTCCCGCTGGGTGACGCGCTTCGGCGAGACGCAGCAGGGCGTTCGGGTCGAGCCTTCGGCTGTCTACGCGGCGCAGGCCACCGAGGTTCTCCTCGATGCCATCGCGCGTTCGGACGGGACGCGCCGGTCGGTCGTCGACGAGCTGTTCCGCACCCGCGTCGCCGACGGACTGCTGGGGAGCTTCGGGTTCGATGCCAACGGCGACGTCTCCGAGACCCCGATGACGATCGTCCAGGTTCGCAACGGAGGATCGGCCGACACCGTCCAGAGCGTCAAGGGTGCGCCGGTGGTACGGGTCGTCCGCCCGTCGCCCGGTCTGGTCGCTTCGTCCGAGTAGCGCCTCGTCCGCCGAAGCCGACACGATTCGGCTGTGAGCTTCGGCCTCGAGGGGCTCGACCTCGCGCTCGCTCTCGCAGCGCTCGTCACGGGCGCCGTCTGGCTCATCGCGGCGGGCCTCGTCTTCCTGGCGCGCCGCCCGCCCGAGCCGCCCGTCGGCCCGAAGACGCTCGAGCTGGGGCCAGAGCCGCCGGCGGTCGCGAACTTCCTCGTCAACGGCTTCCGGGTGACCGACGGGGCCGTTCCTGCGACGCTCATCGATCTTGCCGCCCGGAACGTCGTCGACGTCGAGCAGCGCGGTCCCGGAGTCTTCTACATTCGTCTCCGACCGGAGATCGACGAGCTCCTGAATGCGTACGAGCAGCGCGTTCTCGACCATCTGGTTGCCCACGCACGAGACGGTGTGGTGCCCGCGGCCGCGCTCACCACGGGTCCAGTTGCCGAGTCCAAGCGTTGGAGACGGAGGTTCTCGAACGAGGTCGTCGCCGACGCCCAGCGGCGTGGACTGTCCGAGGACGCGCTCGGCGGGGGTGTGTTCACGTTGCTCACCGGCGTCGCGCTGATCCCGGCCGCCTTGACCTGGGTCGTCTGGGAGTTCGAGGCCGGCCTCGTGGTCCTGTTCGGCGGGATCGCACTCCTGGGCTGGATCCGCGCGCGCCACCCGCAGCTCGAGACACCGGAAGGGCTCGTTGCGGCCTCGAGATGGCTGGGCGTTCGCGCACAGCTCGCGGAGAACGAGGTCTTCCCGACGCACTCGCCGTTGACGGTCGAGCTCTGGGATCGGCTCCTTTCCTACGGCGCTGCTCTCGGGGTTGCGTCCGGCGCGAGCGGTCCCCTGCCGATGGGGACCGAGTCGGACAGGGAAGCGTGGAGTGCGTACGGCGGGCGCTGGCGCCGAGTCCGCATCGCCTACCCTCGGGTGTGGCCGCCGGCGTGGGGCGCGGATCCGCTGGTCGCGTTCGGCGTCGGGCTCGCCGTGCTCCTCGCCTCGGGGCTCTGCCTGTACGTGCTCGGACCCTCGCTCGTCGAGACGGGGGCGCTTGGGGCCATCCCGCTCCTGATCGCCTGCGGCGGCGTGATCCTCGGAGCTGCGCTCGTAGTGATGGCGGGCACGGACTGGCGAACTGCGGTCGAGGTCACGGGACCGGTTCTCCGGTTGCGTACGTTCGGCGACGACGACAAGCGCCGTCATTACGTCGCGGTCGACGACGGCACCTCCGACGCGATCCGCGCCTGGCGTGTGAGCAGGGCCCGATATGAGGGCCTACGGCAGGGTGAGGTCATCACCGCGCGTCTTACGAGAAACCTCTCCTGCGTTCGTTGGATCGTGCGGCCAGGAGATGATGCGGCCGCGTAGGCGGGTAGGCTGGCCGACCATGGCGCCGCCGAAGCGCTTTCCGGACCGGGACGAGGTTGCTTCCGTCCGCGCCGAGACCGAGACCCTGGAGCCTGGCGCGCATGCCGAGAGCACGCGCCGTCTCGCCGGTCGGGTCATGGCGCGACGCGAGATGGGAAAGCTCGTGTTTCTCGACCTCGTCGATCGCTCCGGCCGGATCCAGCTCATGTGCGACACGGGACGGATCGGCGACGTCGACGTGCATCTCGGCGATGTCGTCGGGGTCGAGGGGAAGCCGGCGAAGTCGCGCCGAGGTGAGCCCTCGCTCGGCGTCGACGAGCTGATCCTCCTGGTGCGCAACAGAAGTCCGCTTCCCGACACGTTCCACGGACTCACCGACGTCGAGACGCGGTATCGCAAGCGGTACCTCGACCTGCTGATGAACGACGACTCGCGTGACCTCGCGCTCCTCCGAACGCGCGTCGTCACGGCGATCCGCCGGTACCTCGACGAAGAGGGGTTCGTCGAGGTCGAGACCCCCGTTCTCCAGCCGCGCTACGGCGGCGCCTTCGCGCACCCCTTCGTCACGCATTCGAACGAGCTGGAGTCCGATCTCTACCTCCGCATCGCAACCGAGCTCTACCTCAAGCGTCTCATCGTCGGCGGGCTCGAGCGCGTGTACGAGATCGGGAAGGATTTTCGCAACGAGAGCGTCTCGTACAAGCACCAGCCCGAGTTCACGATGCTCGAGTGGTACGAGGCATACGCCGACTACCGCGACACGATGGAGCGGATCGAGACCCTGCTCGAACGCGTGGCTCTCGAGGTGCTCGGAACGACGCGCGTGACATTCCGTGGGCACGAGGTCGACCTGAAGGCACCCTGGCGCCGGGTACGTTTCGTCGACACGCTCGAGGAGCTCGAGCTCTGGACGCGTGACGCCGACGAGCTCCGCGCCCGGCTGCAGGAGCGTGGAGTCGACACGAGCGCGGATGGGGACTGGACGCAGCTCGTCGACCATGCTTTCGGTCACTTCGTCGAGCCCAGCCTGATCGAGCCGACGATGGTCCACGACTACCCGGTCGAGCTGTCGCCGTTCGCGCGCACCACCGACGACGACGCAGCGCTGACCGAGCGATTCGAGTACTTCGCGGCCGGGATGGAGCTCGGCAACGCCTACTCCGAGATCAACGATCCCGACGAGCAGCAGCGGCGGTTCGACGAGCAGTCCGAGCACGTCGAGGGCGTCCGCGGCGATCCCGACTACGTCGAAGCGCTCTCGTACGGGATGCCGCCGACGGGCGGTCTCGGCCTCGGGATCGATCGGCTCGCGATGCTCCTCTCGGGCCGCGACGCGATCCGCGACGTGATCCTCTTTCCCATGCTGCGCCAGCCTCGAGCGGGGTAGGCGAGAGCGCGTATCCTACGCGGCCGCCTCCACCTTCCCGCGTTCGAACGCGAGCACGTCCACGAGGATGTCCTCGAGCGTGTGCCGCGGCCTCCAGCCGATCGCCTTGCCGACCTTCTCGATCGACGGGCTGCGATGCAGCATGTCCTCGATCCCGATGCCGTAGACGTCCTCGTACTCGACGTGGACGAGCTCGGACGAGGAGCCGGTCAGCTCTAGAACGCGGTGCGCGAGGTCGCCGATCGAGATGCGCTGCTCGGAGCCGACGTTGTAGATCTCTCCGGAAGCTCCGCGCGCCATGAGACCGGCGAGAGCTCCGATCGTGTCGTGGACGTGGCAGAAGCAGCGGGTCTGCTCCCCGGTGCCGTGGATCTCGAGTGGCTCGTCGGCGAGCGCGCGCTGGACGAACGTCGGAATCACCATCCCGTACTGCCCGCTCTGCCGGGGTCCGACGGTGTTGAAGAGCCTGACGATGACGCAGTCGAGGCCGTGCTCGACGTGGTGCGCCAGAGCGAGGAACTCGTCCATCGCCTTCGAGTCGGCATAGGCCCAGCGCTTCTGCGTGGTCGGTCCGTAGATGCGGCGATCGGTCTCCTCGAGGGACCGTTCCTCCCGATGGTCGCCGTAGACCTCGGAGGTCGACGCGATGAGCACGCGCTTCTCGAACCGGTGGCAGTGTTCCAGCACGATCTCGGTCCCGCGGAGGTTCGTGACGAGCGTCTGCACCGGCTGCTCGACGATCAGCCGGACTCCGACTGCGGCCGCCAGGTGGTAGACGACGTCGCACTTGTAGACGAGCTCGTTCACCGCCGACCAGTGCAGCACCGAGTCGACCACGAGGTGGAACCCCACCCGGTCGCGTAGATGCTCGACGTTGTCGAGCGATCCGGTCGAGAGGTCGTCGAGAACCCACACCTCGTGCCCTTCGTCGAGCAGGTGCTCCGAGAGGTGCGAGCCGATGAAGCCGGCACCTCCGGTGATTAAGGCTTTGGTGCCCAACGGCCGAGAAGGGTACCGAGGCCGCCGGGCGAACCCGGCGAGTGAGACGCAGAACGAGACGAGTCGGCTACGATCAGACCACGTACCTTCGGCCGGGGGCGAGGTGAACCCGTCGACCTCCGGAGAGATCGGGAAAGGAGCGTCGAAGGAGTTGTTCGAGCGGTTCACCGAACGGGCACGGCAGGTCGTGGTTCTCGCGCAGGACGAGGCGCGGGCCCTGAAGCACAACTACATCGGCACGGAGCACATCCTGCTCGGCCTTCTGCGCGAGGAGGAAGGACTTGCCGCGCGCGTCCTCGAGTCGCTCGACATCACCGTGGAGGAGGTGCGCGCCCAGGTCGCGCGCATCGTCGGCCAGGGCGACGAGGTCACCACGGGTCAGATCCCGTTCACACCGCGCGCCAAGAAGGTGCTCGAGTTGGCGCTGCGCGAGGCCCTGTCGCTGGGTCACAACTACATCGGGACGGAGCACATCCTGCTCGGCCTCGTGCGCGAGAACGAAGGGGTCGCTGCACGAATCCTCCTCGACTTCGATGCAGATGCGGAAAAGATTCGCAACGAGATCATCCGCATGCTCTCCGGCCCGGGGCGCCGGCAGGCAGGTGCCGGGAGCGCACCTCCCGGCGAGAAGACCAAGAGCTCGAAGCTCCTCGACCAGTTCGGCCGCAACCTCACGAAGGCCGCCGTCGAGGGCAAGCTCGACCCCGTCGTCGGCCGGCAGACCGAGATCGAGCGCGTCATGCAGATCCTCTCGCGCCGTCAGAAGAACAACCCGGTACTGATAGGGGAGCCCGGCGTCGGCAAGACCGCTGTCGTCGAAGGCCTCGCGACGCGAATCTCCTCGAGCCAGGTGCCCGAGCTCCTCAAGGGAAAGCAGATCTACACGCTCGACCTGGCAGCGCTCGTGGCCGGGTCGAAGTACCGGGGAGAGTTCGAAGAGCGCCTGAAGAAGGTGATGAAGGAGATCACCCAGCGCGGGGACATCATCCTGTTCATCGACGAGCTGCACAACCTCGTCGGCGCCGGAGCCGCCGAGGGCGCGATCGACGCGGCTTCGATCCTGAAGCCGGCACTCGCGCGCGGCGAGATCCAGACGATCGGCGCGACCACGCTCGACGAGTACCGCAAGTACCTGGAGCGCGACGCGGCGCTCGAGCGACGCTTCCAGCAGGTGCGCGTGGACGAGCCGTCGATCGACGAGACCGTGCAGATCCTGCGCGGCCTTCGCGATCGCTACGAGGCGCACCACCGCTGCAAGATCTCCGACGAGGCACTGCAGTCGGCCGCGGTCCTCGCCGACCGGTACATCCAGGATCGACACCTCCCCGACAAGGCGATCGACCTCATCGACGAGGCCGGCTCGCGCGTCCGTATCGCGACCATGTCCGCGCCGCCACGCTATCGCGAGCTCGAGGAGGAGATCGACAAGGTTCGCGCCGACAAGGAAGCCGCGATCGAGGCCCAGGAGTTCGAGAAGGCGGCGCAGCTCCGTGACAAGGAGCGGAAGCTCTCGCAGAAGAAGAAGGAGCTCGAGGAGGACTGGCGCAACCAGGCCGACGAGGAGCAGCCGGAGATCGGCGAGGATGAGATCGCGGACATCGTCTCGATGTGGACCGGGATCCCCGTCTTCAAGCTCACGGAGGCGGAGTCGCAGAAGCTGATCCGGATGGAGGACGAGCTCCACAAGCGCGTGATCGGCCAGCACCAGGCGATCGTCGCCGTCTCGAAGGCGATCCGTCGCGCCCGCGCGGGGATCAAGGATCCCAAG
>DATIBA010000157.1:0-6431 GCA_035457765.1 Gaiellaceae bacterium | reverse complement strand
AGCAGGCAGCAGTCATGGAGGTCGTCCCTCGTCGACTTGACGCGGCTGTCGAGGTGGACGCGCTGCGCAAGGAGTTCCGCCGCCGCGACGGCAAGCGCCGCGGCGAGCGGCGCATGCGGGTCGCCCTCGACAGCGTCTCGTTCGCGATGGTGAAGGGCGAGACCGTCGCCATCCTGGGGCAGAACGGCTCCGGTAAGTCGACGCTAGTCCGCTTGCTCTCGACGCTTCTACTGCCCGACGGAGGCACTGCCCGGATCTTCGGGCACGACGTGGTCGCGGATGCCCGCGCGGTCCGGCGACTCGTGAACCGCGTCTCGGTCGAGGCGTCGTTCTTCAAGAAGATGTCGGCCGCCGAGAACCTCGGCTACGCGGCCCGCTACTACGGCATGACCGCCGGGCAGACCCGCGACCTCATTCCGGCCATCCTCGAGCGGGTCGGCTTCCCGTCCGACCGACGGGGCGAGCCGATGGAGAACCTCTCGCGGGGGATGCAACAGAAGGTCGCGCTCGCGCGGGCGCTGCTCACGTCGCCCGTGCTCTTGCTCCTCGACGAGCCGACGACGGGGCTCGACCCCCGCTCGAAGCTCGAGGTCCAGGAGTTCATCCGCGAGATCCGGATCCAGCACGACTCGACGATCCTGCTCTGCACGCACGACCTCGACGAGGCGGAGACGCTCGCAGATCGTGTCGGCATCCTCGACCGAGGACAGCTGCTCGTGCTCGAGCCGGCCGACGAGCTCAAGCGCCGCTACGAGACGGAGACACTCGAGGAGGCGTTCTTCGCAGCGACCGGCCGTGAGTTCGAGGCGGAGGAGGAAGAGGACGACGACCGGGAGGTGTACGCCTGATGCGCGTCTTGCTGGGCACGATGCGTGCCGAGCTCGTCGGCGCCGGCGGTGTCGTCGAGCGCAATGCCTATCTCACCAGGCGCTACATCTGGTGGGACGTCGCCTGGTTCCTCTGGACCGTCGCGAACACGCTGACGATCGTCTTCATCGCGAAGGGGATCGAGGCGAGCGGTGGATCGCTCGACGTCAACGAGACGATGACGACCCTCCTCATCGGCGCCGTCGTCTGGGCGTATCTCGGGATCCTCTTCGAGTTCCTCATGGAGACGGTCGCCTGGGAACGGTGGGAGGGGACGATCGAGTACACGTTCATGGCGCCGCTGTCGCGCGCGATGCACCTGGCGGGTCAGGGCGTGTTCGCGATCATGTACGGGCTCCTGCGGGCGACCTTCTTGTTCGTCGTCTGCGCGTTCGTCTTCTTCGACCTGTCGATGCCGGACGCGCAGTACTTCGCGGCGTTCGTCGTTCTCGTCGTCGCATCGGTCTCGTTCATCGGCATCGGGATGATGATGTCCGTGTTGCCTCTCATCTCCCCGGAGAAGGGGACGCAGCTCGGGTTCGTCGCCCAGGGCACGCTGCTCGTCGTTTCGGGCGTCTACTACCCGGTCGACGTGCTCCCGGAGTGGATGCAGGCGATCGCGACGATCTCGCCCGCGACCTACGCGCTCGACGGCATCCGCGAGGCGATCCTCGAGGGCCAGAGCCTGACCGCGATGTGGGACGAGATCTGGCCGCTGCTCGTCATCGGCGCGGTCTCGATCCCGCTCGGGCTCTGGATCTTCGCCCGGGGCGAGCGGTACGCGAAGAAGCACGGGAAACTGAAGCGAAGCGGATGATCGTCAGCGGGCGCTCGGCCCTCGAGAGAGGTTCACCTTGAGCGGCGTTCGCATCGCCGAGACCGAGCACGACCTCGAGGTCTACATCCGCATCTGGAACGCGATCACGCCGGATCAACCCACCTCGCTCGAGCAGCTGCGTGAGCGGAGCAAACGCGATCCCCGGCGGCTTCACCTGCTCGCCGATCTCGACGACGTGCCCGTCGGCTGCGGATTCGCCGGCCCCTCGGACTCACCCGACCGCGGGTTTCTCGCCCCTCGAGTGCTTCCGTCCGCGCGTCGCGAAGGGATCGGTACGGCCCTCCTTCGGCAGCTCGGCGCTCACCTGGGCGGTCTCGGCTACGACATCGCCTCGTCCCATGTGGACGGACGGGACTCAGGATCGCTCGCGTTCGCCCAGCGGCACCGCTTCGCCGAGGTCGATCGCCATGTCGAGCAGGTGAAGGTCGTCGGTGACGAGCCCCAGGCCGAGCTTCCGCCCAGGATCCGCCTCGTGACCGTGGCCGAGCGGCCACGGTTGCTCGAAGCGGCATACGACCTCGCGGTCGAGGGATTCGCCGACATGGCCACGGCGTCGCGGGTCTCGATCTCGCTCGACGACTGGCTGCGCGACGAGGCAAGCGTTCCGGAGGCCTCGTTCTTCGCGCTGGCGGGGGAGGAGATCGTCGGCTACTCGGGTCTCTGCCGCCGCGATGACGGCGTGTACGAGGACGGGCTGACTGTTGTCCGCCGCGTCCGGCGCCGCGACGGACTGGCGACGGCGCTCAAGCGGTCCAAGCTCGCCTGGGCGGCGGCGAACGGCGTGGAGGAGATCGTCACGTGGACGCAGCGGGGCAATGCCGGCATGCGCGCCGTCAACGAGCGCCTCGGTTACGTCTATCGGAGCATCACCGTCGACGTCCGCGCGACATTGCCCGTCACGATGGCCGCGAGCGTCGCTCCGCCTGGCGCCTGAGCATCCACCACTGCTCGTCGACCAGCTCGAAGCGGAAGGCGCCGCTGCGGCGCACGGCTTCGACCGCGTTCAGGACGCCCGGCCAGCGCGAGTGATATTCGCCCCCGAACAAGGCGCCGCCGGGTCGGACGAGCGCTCCGTAGCGGATGAGATCCGAGAGGACCTCGTCCTGATCGTGACCGGCGTCGACGTAGACGAGATCAGCCGAGACGCCCAGGTGCTCCAGGACCGTGGCCGCCGAGGTGGACGTGAGCGGGAGCGGGAACACGTCGTTCGACGCCCCCGCAGCGAGCACGTTGAAGACGAACTGACGGTAGAGCGTCGGATAGCCGCCGCGAAGTCCGAGCTCCTGGCGATCGTCGTCCGCCAGCCAGTGCTCGCTCGAGCCGAGCCAGGTGTCGACGCAGATGAACTGCGTCGCCAGTCCCAGTTTGCGGGCGAGTCCGTGCATCCACAGCACCGACGCGCCCTTCCACGTGCCCAGCTCGATGACGACCTCCGGGCGAACTTCGTCGAAGAGATCCCCGAAGATCTGGTGGTTGCTGCCCCACCCCTGAAGATCGACCGTGAGTCCGTCGAGCTGGAGCGCGGAGTAGTCTCGGTCGACGCCGATCCGGGCGAGGATTGGTGCGAGGTCCACCGAGCGACCCTACTGACGGGCGTGGCTCGGTGTCAGCCGAGGTGGATGTCCTGCTAGAGTCCCCGCGTTCTGTGAGGCGACGTGGCCTCGGGCGAGCCGGCCCGGGGTCTTTTTGTTTTCAGGAGGGATACATGGCACGAGCGAGGACGCAGGCACGCGGCACGATGGTCAAGAGCAGGGATCGCGCGACGTCGAGCGTGGCCGCGCGGCGCGCAGCGTTGAAGCGCATCAAGGACGAGGGCGTCGAGCATGTCCTGTTCTGGTTCACCGACCTCGAGGGGCATCTGAAGTCGTTCGCGATCACTCCGGCCGAGATGCAGGAGGCGCTGAACGACGGCATGGGATTCGACGGTTCGTCGATCACGGGCTTCAACGCGATCGAGGAGTCGGACATGGTCGCGATACCGGATCCCGCGAGCTTCCAGATCATGCCGCGCCCGCTCGACGAGCACGGGCAGCCGATCGGCGCGAAGGTCGCACGCATGATCTGCGACGTCGTCACGCCCGACGGGTCGCCGTACGAAGGCGACCCGCGCTACGTCCTGCGAAGAGCGCTCGACCGGATGAGGAGCATGGGGTTCGACGCGTTCAACGTCGGTCCGGAGCTCGAGTACTTCGTCTTCGAGGACGACAAGGGCACTGCGACGATCGACGAGGGCGGCTACTTCGCGATGACCGCTCAGGACGCCGCGACGGAGATGCGGAACGACACGATCGCCGCGCTCGAGTCCGTCGGTATTCCGATCGAGTACCACCACCACGAGGTCGGCCCTTCCCAGCACGAGATCGACATGCGCTACGCGGGAGCGCTCGAGATGGCGGACTACACGATCACGTACCGGCTGATCGTCAAGGAGGTCGCAGCCTGGCACGGGTACTACGCGACGTTCATGCCGAAGCCGCTCTTCGGCGAGAACGGGTCCGGCATGCACACGCACCAGTCGCTCTTCAAGAACGGGCGGAACCAGTTCTTCGACCGCCGTGACCCGCACCACCTCTCCACGACGGCGAAGGGATTCATCGCCGGTCAGCTCGTGCACGCCCGCGAGATGTCGGCCGTGTTCGCGCAGTGGGTCAACTCGTACAAGCGGCTCGTGCCCGGCTTCGAGGCGCCCGTGTACACGGCGTGGTCGCAGCGCAATCGCTCGGCGCTCATCCGGATCCCGCTCTACAAGCCGGGGTCCGAGCAGGCGACCCGTGCGGAGATCCGCTGCCCGGATCCTGCCTGCAACCCGTATCTCACCTTTGCCGCGCTCCTGCATGCCGGCCTCGAGGGAATCGAGAAAGGCTACGAGCTCCCGGAGTCGATGGAGACGAACCTCTACCGGCTGACGACCGAGCAGCGGCGCGAGCGCGGCATCATCGCGCTCCCCGAGTCGCTGGGCGAGGCGATCGACGAGCTCTCGGGCTCGGATCTCATGCAGCGGGCGCTCGGCGAGCACATCTTCCCGCGCTACGTCGAGCTCAAGCGCAAGGAGTGGAGCGAGTACCGCGTGCAGGTCACGGAGTGGGAGAAATCGAAGTACCTGGCCGCGCTGTAGGACACGGGCGGTTCCAGCGACCAATCAGTCCCACTTGAACTCAGCCGACGAAAGTTCCATGATGCGCGCTGCAGGGCACGCCGCAAGGCGAGCGGCGAGCCTTGTATCTGACGGCCGATCGCGGGCTCCCTGGTGTGGAGCCCGTGGTCGTTCCGGAGACGACTGGGCTACTCCGGCTCCCGCCGGGGCGAAGCCCGGCTTCGCCGGAGGCTGGCGACGCTCGCGGCGCGATCCTGCGGTCTCGCCGCTTGGTCGTACTCGAGTACTGCCCTTCGCGGCTCGCCCTTGGCTCGCTGGCGAGCGTCGCCCCAGACGCCTTCGGACGCTCCGATCCTGCTAGTCGGGCTTCCCGGCCATCGCCCACACGGCAATGACCGCCGCAGCGAGCACGATCCACGCGATCGCCATCGCGGCCTTCAGCAGTCCGGTTCCCCGGCCGTCTCGTAGGCGACGGACGCCGATCCCGCCGAGGATCAGCGCGATGAGGACGAGCAGCGCCCCCAGGTCGGCGATGATGTACCCGATGCCGATCCAGGCGGGCTCGCTTTCGCCTTCGGGAAGATCGCCCCAGCCTTCCTTCGAGTAGGTCCACTCGGCGCCGATCCGCATCACGACGTACCCGGGCAGTGCGACCGCGAGCAGTGTCCAGTAGCCCAGCCGGAGGAAGCGCACGTCGCCGCGGGCGAACGCGAGGGTGCTCGCACCCGTGAGCAGTCCGCCGACGAGGATCATCGCGCCGAGCACGTGGAGGAAGAGCGGGAAGTTCCAGTCCGTCGGACGGCTGAGAGCGAGCACGGTGCTCATGCGCCGGGCTTCCAGATCATGTCGATGAGGATCAGGAGAACGAGGAGGCTGGAGAGCGCATGCAGCAGAAGGCCACTCTGCGTCCGGTTGACTGCAAGCAACTCGGCGCTCGGACCGGTCTGCCCGGCGGCTTCGAGTTCCTGCGCCTTCTTCATTCCCTGCGTGTAGGCCGCACCGGTGCGCCGGCCGGTCTCGGCTGCGAGCAGCCAGAGGATCACCGCGGCGATGATCCAGCCGTCCCAGATGTCGTATCCGCCGACGGAGAACGCGAGCCAGATTCCGAAGACGATCGTGCCTCCCATTCCGACACCGGTCGCGACGTTGCCGACCTTCACGACAGGCTCCATCCGAATCGTTCCGTCTGGCGTGTCCGTGCGGCGCACGGCTACGACGAGGACCCAGAACAGAACGATCCCGGCGACCAGCGCGAACGCGCTGAGCACGTGGAGCGCGAGGATCCAGTCGTCGAGGCTCACGTTCGACGATCCTATGGCAGTCGACGGCGTGTCTCAACGGCCACAATGACTCCGTGGATGCAACTGCTCGTCATCTGCGCCTCCTGACGGAGACGATCGCAGCCGTCAACTCGTCGCTCGACTTGCAGGAGGTGCTCGGGCTCGTCGCGAGCAAGGTCGCCGACGCGCTCGGGACCGACGCGTGCTTCGTCTACCTCTACGACGAGCGCACTGACGAGCTCGTGCTCCGAGCGACCCACGGAAGCCGCGTCGAGGAGCTGACGCGAACGCCGCGCATGCGCCCGGGCGAGGGGATAACGGGTGTCGCCGCTGCCGAGCGCGCGCCGGTGAT
>DATIBA010000156.1:0-35467 GCA_035457765.1 Gaiellaceae bacterium | reverse complement strand
GGACCGTCCCCGGGAACGCTTCGAGCGCCGCTTCGAGGGCCTCGCGGCTCTCCAGGTCGAGGTGGTTCGTCGGCTCGTCGAGGACGAGGAAGTTCGCCCCCGAGGCGACGAGGAGTGCGAGCGCGAGCCGCCTCCGCTCGCCACCCGAGAGTGCGGCCACCGCGCGCCCGTGCGTCTCCCAGCCCGAGAAGAGGAAGCGCCCGAGCAGCGTCTGCGCCTGCGGTCGCGTCAGCCCGGTCGCGGCCGTCGTCGCCTCGAGCAGCGATCCCTTCGTCGGCAGCTCCTGCGTGTGCTGCGAGAAGTACCCGGGAACGACGCCGTGACCGAGCGCAGTCGTGCCGGCGTCGAGTGGGCGACGTCCCAGGATCGCCTCGAGCAAGGTGGTCTTCCCGCTCCCGTTCGGCCCGACGAGCGCGACCTTCTCGCCCCGCTCGATGATCATCGTCGCGTCGGCGAGGAGGGGCTTGTGGCCCGCGGAGAGCGAGATATCTTCGGCCTCCAGCACGATTCGGCCCGTACGCGGAGACTGGAGGAAGTCGAAGCCGAGCGTCCGCTTGCCGCGCGTGAGCGATTCGAGCTCGTCCCGTGCTGCGGCGCGCTCCTTCTCTAGACGCGCGATCTGCGTCAGCTTCGCCTGCGCCTGCTTCGCCTTCGCCTTCTTGTAGCGGAAGCGGGCGACGAAGCGCTCGAGGCGTGCGATGTCCTCGGAGACGCGATCCGCGGTCTTCTCCGCTGCCGCGGCGCGCGACGCCTTCTCGCGCCGCCACTGGTGCCAGGGACCGGCGAAATAGTGTGCGCCGCCGGGGGCGAGCTCCAGCACCGCTGTCGTCACCGCCTCGAGGAACCAGCGATCGTGCGCGACGAGGATGACCGCTGCGTCGAGCGTCTCGAGCTCCCGCTCGAGCCATTCGAGGCTCTCGACGTCGAGGTGGTTCGTCGGCTCGTCGAGCAGGAGCAGGTCCGGATCGACCGAGAGCGAGCGCGCGAGGGAGGCGCGGGTCAGCTCTCCGCCCGAGAACGTTCCGAGCTTGCGCTCGAAGTCCCCGTCGCGGAAACCGAGTCCCCGCGCGGCCTGGGCGATACGGTCGCGCCAGTTCCAGCCCCCTGCGTGTTCCAGTCGCGCCTGCGCCTCCGCGTAGCGGCGCATCGTCGCGTCGTCGTGTGCGCCCGCCGCCATGTCCCCTTCGAGACGTCGCAGTTCGTCTTCGACGTCGAGCAGGTCGCGGGCGCCGGAGAGGACGTACTCCCTCAGCGTCAGGTCGAGCTCGCGCGGAGGTCTCTGGTCGTGGAGAGCGACGCGAGTTCCCTTCGCGAACGCGAGGTCGCCGCCCTGCAGCGTGGTCTCGCCCGCGATCGCGCGGAGGAGCGTCGTCTTGCCTGCACCGTTCGGCCCGGCTAGGGAGAGACGGTCGCGACGGCCGACGCTGAACGAGACGGCGTCGAACAGCGGGTCGCCGGAGAACTCCTTCCGGACGCTGGACGCGATGAGAACGGACATGGTGAGCGAAGGGTAGTGAGCACTGCGGTGCCGGATCGCCGCGGGGCCATCGGTGCCTCGGCCGCGCGGCCAACCCTGCTCGATGACTCCGTTACGCGGCCGGCACGGCCTGATGAACGAGCGCTCGTGCTGCCGTTGCGATGTGCTCCGCGTCTATCCCCGCAGCGGCGAGCAGCTCCGCTGGCTTCCCCGAGCGGGGCATGTCTCGCACCGCGAGCGAGACGACTCGCGGAGGGTCGTCCAGCTCCGCGACGGCGCTCGCGACGGCTTCTCCGAGGCCGCCTTCGGGCCAGTGGTCCTCGACGGTCACGAGCCGTCCTCCGGTGGCCTCGGACGCCTCCCTGAGCGTCGGTGCGTCGAGCGGCTTGATCGAGTAGAGGTCGATGACGCGCGCGGCGATTCCGTCCTCGGCGAGCAGGTCTGCCGCTCGGAGCGCCTCGTGCACCGTGATCCCGGCGCCGATGAGCGTGACGTCGTCGTCCTCCGACGAGCGGAGGACGCGGCTCCCGCCGATCTCGAATTCCTCGTCGGGCGAGTAGAGAACGGGCGTGGCAGGACGCAGCGTGCGGAGGTAGGAGATCCCGTCTCGCTCGGCCATGGCGGCCACGAGGCGGGCGGTCTGGTTCGCGTCACAGGGATGGAGCACCGTGCTCCCGTGGACGGCCCGGAACGCCGCGATGTCCTCGAGACCCATTTGCGACGGGCCGTCCTCGCCTATCGAGACGCCTGCGTGCGAGCCGCAGAGAGCGAGCGTCGCCCGGCTCACGGCCGCCATCCGCACGAAGTCGTACGCGCGGGAGAGGAACGCCGCGAACGTCGACGCGAAGGGGCGCCAGCCGACAGCCTGCAAGCCCACTGCGGCGGCGACCATCTGCTGCTCGGCGATGTACATCTCGAAGTACCTCTCCGGGTGCGTCTTCGCGAAGATCTCGGCGAACGTCGAGTTCGAGACTTCGCCGTCGAGAACGACGACGTCCGTATTCGCGGAGCCGAGCGCGGCGAGGGCCTCGCCGTACGCCTTCCGCGTCGCGATCTCGGAGCCGATCTCGTAGCGGGGCATCTCGAGCGGCCCGCCGGAAGGCTTGCTCCGTACACGGGCGTCCGGCTTCGCCACCTCGATCCGGATGTTCCGAAGTCCGCCGAGCTCGGCGATGGCCCCGTCCGGATCGTCGAGCGGCTTTCCGTGGAGTCCGTTCACGTCCGCGACCTCCGCGACGCCCTGCCCCTTCACGGTGCGGGCCACGATCACCGTGGGCTTGCCGCTCGTGGCAATAGCCTCCCCGTAGGCACGGTCGATCGCCTCGGCGTCGTGCCCGTCGACGACGATCGCGTGCCAGCCGAAGGCCCTGGCCCGCTCCGCGTGGACCTCGAGGTTCCAACCCACCATCGTCTCGCCTCGCTGGCCGAGCCGGTTGACGTCGAGTATCGCCGTCAGGTTGTCGAGCTCGTAGTGGGCGGCATGCTCGAACGCCTCCCAGATCGAGCCCTCGGCAAGCTCGCTGTCGCCGCAGAGCACCCACACGCGGCTCGACAAGCGTTCGAGCCGCTTCGCGGCGAGCGCCATTCCGACGCCAATCGGAAGGCCCTGACCGAGCGAGCCCGTCGCGACGTCGACCCACGGCAGGATCGGTGTGGGATGGCCTTCGAGCGGGCTTCCGAACACCCGGTAGCGAAGAATCTCGTCGTCGCTCACGACGCCGGCTGCGCGATAGATCGAGTACACGAGAGTCGACGCGTGCCCCTTCGAGAAGACGAGCCGGTCGTTCGCCGGGCTCTTCGGGTCGTCGAAGTCGTAGCGCAGGTAGCCGTCCACGAGGACGGCGAGGAGCTCCGCCGCCGACATGGCGGAGGTCGGGTGCCCGGACTTCGCCGCCGCGCTCATACGGACCGAGTCGACGCGAAACTGCTGCGCGAGCTCGCTTCTCCGTTCGGCGTCGGTCACAGCGGCCATTCTAGGTTGGTGTTTCCCGTTTGGGACGCGAGGTAACGTTCGGGTATGGCGTCGAGCCGTCTGCACGAGCTGTCTGCGCGCGGGGTCAGCGTCTGGATCGACTCGCTGTCGCGCGAGATGCTCCAGACGGGTGAGCTCGAGCGACTGATCGAGGAGGACGCCGTCGTCGGCGTCACGTCCAACCCGACCATCTTCGAGAAAGCCCTCTCGACGGGTGACTGGTACGACGAGCAGCTTCGGGCGACGCTCGAGCGCTACGAGGATCCCAAGGAGATCTTCCTCGAGCTGGCGGTGGACGACGTCCAGGGCGCGTGCGATCTCTTGAGGCCCGTGTGGGAGCGAACCGGTGGCCTCGACGGATACGTCTCGCTCGAAGTCGACCCCGCCCTCGCCTACGACCGTGATGCCACGTACGCGGAGGCGATGCGCCTTCACGAGCTCGGGGACCGACCGAACCTCTACGTGAAGATTCCCGCCACGGCGCCCGGGATCGGCGCGATCGAGGACTGCATCGCGGCAGGACGGCGCATCAACGTCACGCTCATCTTCTCGCTCGAACGTTACGCGGAGGTCGCCGAGGCATACATCCTCGGCGTCGAGCGACTCCTCGCCGCGGGCGGCGATCCGGCTCGTGTGTCCTCGGTCGCCAGCTTCTTCGTGTCGCGCGTCGACACCGAAGCCGACCGCCGACTGGCGGAGGTTGGCCGACCCGATCTCCAGGGACGGCTTGCGATCGCGAATGCGAAGCTCGCGTACCAGCACTACCTGAGGACGTTTGCCGGCGAGCACTGGGACGTCCTCGCGCGCGCCGGAGCGACGGCGCAGCGCTGTCTGTGGGCGTCGACGTCGACGAAGAACCCCGCCTATCGCGACGTCCTCTACGTCGAGGAGCTGATCGGCCCGGACACCGTGAACACCATGCCGTCCGAGACGATCGCCGCGTTCCAGGAGCATGGGCTCGTCGCCGACACCCTCCTCGAGGGTCTGGATGAGTCGCGGGCGCTTCTCGCTGCGCTCGCAGACGCGGGAGTCGACTACGACGACGTGGTGGCCACGCTCGAGGCGGAAGGTGTCCAGAAGTTCGCCGACTCGTTCGCGTCTCTCCTGCACGGCATCAGCTCGAAACGAGCCGCCCTCGTCGCCTGACCTATCTGCTCTTTACATATGTAATTTGCATATAATCCAGGCGTGCACCACGGCCACCACCGTGTGCGTTCCCGCAACCGGCGCCGCCGGACGGACGGATCCTGGGAGGTGCGCGCCCGCGTCGAGCGCTTCGCGGAGCCGGCACTGCTGTTCCTCCTCGCGGACGGGTCGGCACACGGCTACGAGCTGCTCGATCGCCTCCCGTCCCTCACCGGAGAGGAGCGGGTCGATGTCGGAAACGTCTACCGCATGCTCCGTGGCCTCGAGGAAGAGGGGTTCGTGGTCTCGGAGTGGCGTTCCGACTTGCCCGGGCCGGCCAAGCGCACGTACACCCTCACAAATCAGGGACGAGCGCTGTTCGTCTCGTGGCTCGATTCCCTCGAAGGACTTCGAGACGGTTTGACCGTCCTTCTCGACGATGCGCGGAGAGGAGGTGACGATGTGCAGACGGCATCACCGGATGCGATGGCGCGCTCCGAGCCGTGAGGAGCTGCTGAAGGCGCTCGAGGAACGCCAGAAGGACCTCGAGCAGGAGATCGCGGACATCCACGATCTGCTGCGGCGGTTGCGAGAGGACAGCGCCACGCCTCCGACCGAGCCCGCTCCGACGATCTGAGGCCGGACGCAGACGCTACACCTTGTGGCTCAGAGCAACGAGGTTCCTCTCGCGCTGCTTCGTCGACCTCAACACGCGGCCCGCCGGGCAGGTCAGGCTTCGGCCCGGGCGCCAGCCTGCTCGGCGATCGCAGCGAGCAGCTCCTCGTGCAGGACGCCGTTCGAGGTCACGGCAGTTCTGCTGTCGATCCTCGCCCTGCCGTCCCGATCCGAGAACCGGCCGCCTGCCTCCTCGACGATCACCTGGACGGCGCCCAGGTCCCACTCACGCACACCCATGGCTTCGACGGCCCCGTCGACGGCGCCTTCGGCGACGAGCATGTGTGCCCAGAAGTCTCCGAGCGCGCGTGTATGCCAGGCACGCCGAGCCAGCCTGGGTACACAGTCCTCGACCTGGAGGCTGAGAACCGCGTCCTCCACACGCGAGACCGCGGACACGCGCGCTGGCTCGCCATTCGCGTACGCACCCGCGTCGCGCTCCGCCCACCAGCGGCGACCGAGGGCTGGCGCCGAGACGATGCCCAGACGTACGGCTTCCGATTCCTCGAGCGCGATCAACGTCGCCCAGATCGGAATCCCTCGCGCGTAGTTCCGGGTCCCGTCGATCGGATCGATGAGCCAGCGCCGCTCTCCGCCCGTGGATTCTCCGTGCTCTTCACCCAGGACACCGTCTCCCGGACGCTCGACCGCGAGCATCCGCCGGAGCTCGCTCTCGACGGCTCGATCCGCCTCCGTCACGGGCGTGAGGTCGGGCTTCGTCTCGATCGCGAGACCGGAGCGGAAGCGGGGAAGCGAGATCGCGTCCGCGGCGTCCGCGAGCACGAGTGCGAGTTCGAGGTCGGAGCTCACGGTCCGACCCTAGCGCCTCCTTCGGCACGTGGCTCGAGCGCTCGGAGAAGTATCAGTCCAGCTGGAGGTAGAGCACGGCCACGATCATCGTGCCGGCGAAGAGCAGCCAGAAGAGCGCAAAGAGGGCCCAGCCGAAGCGGAGGTTTCGCCGGGCGAGGTCGTTGTCGGTCACAGAAGCACCGGGTCGAGCGCGGCTGCCGTGAAGAGGAGGGCGAGGTACGCGAGGGAGTAGTGGAAGAGGAGCTGCGCTCGCGCGCGCGTGAGGTCGCGGCGAAGGAGAAGGGCGAGCACGACGAACGCACCGCCGAGCGCGGCCGCCGCGGCCGTGTACAGCGGGCCGAGCCAGAATCCGACCGCGATCGTGAATCCGACCATGGCGATCGTGTAGTGCACGATCTGGCGCGCGGTCTCTCGATCGCCGCGGACGACCGGCAGCATCGGCACGCCCGCGGCGGCATACGCGTTCTTGATCATCAGCGCGAGCGCCCAGAAGTGCGGGGGGGTCCAGAGGAAGACGATGAGGAAGAGCCAGAGCGCAGGTAGCGCCAGGCTGCCCGTAGCCGCGGCGTAGCCGACGAGCGGAGGCACGGCGCCGGCGGCACCGCCGATGACGATGTTCTGGGGAGTCGAGCGCTTGAGCCAGCGCGTGTAGACGACGACGTAGAAGAGGTTGCCGACGAGCGCGAGCACCGCCGTCAGCACGTTCACCGCCGACGCGAGGAGTGCGAACGAGAGCGCCGAGAGGAGGAGCCCGAACTCGAGCGCCTGCTCGGGCGTCACGCGCCCGGAGGCGACCGGCCGCTCCCTCGTCCGAGTCCCCATGAGCACGTCGATGTCGCGATCGAGCACGTGGTTGAGGGCCGAGGCGCCGCCACATGCGAGCCCGAGGCCGAGCATGGTGACGGCGAGAAGGCCGAGTGGCGGGACCCCCTGCGCGCCCACGAACATCCCGGCAGCGCCCGTGACCAGGAGCAACGTCATGATCCGCGGCTTCGTGAGCGTCAGGTAGTCGCGAGCCGACGCGAGGGCCGGAGACGTGCCGCGAAGCGCGGCGGTGACCACGAACAGCGAGGCGCCGAGTGCCGTCCCGGCCGCGCCGACGTGCACCATGCTCGCCCAGGCTGCTTCGCCGCTCCACGCGACGACTCCGCCGAGTGCGATCGCGACGAGGAAGAGCACGAGTGCGGCGACCGCTCTCCCGAAGAGTCGCGGATACGCGAGGCGTGCGACGACCGTGTTCGCCACCAGCAGCGGAAGCGCGACCAGCGCCAGTCCCCAGTGGGTCGTCCCCAGCTCGAGCACGGCGCTCACGACGACGAGGCCCACGGCGAACGCGGCGCCCACGGCCGTCAGCCGGTGGAGGGCGCCGGGTACCCGTGTGCTAGCCAAGCGTTCGTTCTCCCCGTTGCTCACGCAGCCTCCGCCGGAGATCGTAGAGCGGTCTCGCGCTCGTGACGTACGGCACCTCGTCGAAGTTGTGGGGCGGCGGCGGCGAGGTCGTGTACCACTCGAGCGTGTCCGCCTGCCAGGGATCGTTGCCGACCCGCGCCCCGCTTCGCCTCGTCCTCAGCACGTTCACGGCGAAGAGGAGGATCGCGACCGCCATCACGTAGGAGCCGATCGTCGACGCGAGGTTGTACCCCTCCCAGCTCTCGTCGGCGTACGTGTAGATCCGTCGCGGCATCCCCTCGAGCCCGGCGAAGTGCTGCGGCATGAACGCGACGTTGAACCCGATGAAGAGGAGCCAGAACTGCCACTTCCCCAGCCGCTCGTCGAGCGCCCGGCCGAACATCTTCGGCCACCAGTAGAAGAGCCCGGCGAAGATCGCGAACACGACCCCGCCGAGCAGCGTGTAGTGGAAGTGCGCGACGACGAAGTAGCTGTCGTGGACCTGCCAGTCGATCGGGAACGCTGCGAGGTAGATCCCGGTGAGCCCTCCGATCACGAAGAGGGAGAGGAACCCGAGCGCGAACAGCATCGGCGTGTCGAAGTGCAGGTTGCCGCGCCAGAGCGTCGCGAGCCAGTTGAAGATCTTCATCCCCGTGGGGACGGCGATCACCATCGACGCGATCATGAAGTAGGCCTGCAGCGGGATCGGGAGGCCTACGGTGAACAGGTGGTGCGCCCACACGAGCATCGAGAAGAACCCGATGGCCACGGTCGACGCGACGATCGCCTTGTACCCGAACACCGGCTTGCGGGCGAAGACGGGAAGGACCTCGGAGATGATCCCGAAGGCGGGCAGGACGATGATGTACACCTCGGGGTGGCCGAAGAACCAGAACGCGTGCTGGTAGAGGACCGGTGCTCCGCCCTCTTCCGGGTTGAAGATGTTCGTCTGGACGTCCCACGGCCCGATGGAGACTCCGCGGTCGAGGAGCAGCAGCGTCAGCGCCGCCGAGAGCACCGGATAGACGGCCATGATCAGCCAGGCGTACAGCTCGATCGACCAGACGAAGAGCGGCATGCGTGTCCACGTCATCCCGCGCGTTCGTAGGTTGTGGATCGTCACGATGAAGTTGATCGCTCCGGCGACCGTGGACACGGTGAGGATGTGCAGCGACAGGATCCAGAGGTCCTGACCGTTGCCCGGCGCTTGCGTCGACAGGGGTGGGTACCCCGTCCAGCCCGTGTCCGCCGCGCCGCCGTCCGCGAAGAAGCTCAGCATCAGCACCGCTCCGCCGAGCAGGAAGAACCAGTACGACATGGCGTTCAAGCGCGGGAACGCCACGTCCCGGGCGCCGATCATGAGGGGCACGAGGTAGTTCGCGAAGCCGGCGAGGATCGGGATGCCGACGAGGAACACCATCGACGTCCCGTGGATCGTGACGAGCTCGTTGTAGCGATCGGGACCGACGATGTCGGCGTTCGCCTGCGCCAGCTGGAGTCTCATGACGAGCGCCATGAGGCCGGCGAGGACGAGGAACACGATCGAGGTCGCGAGGTAGAGGATCCCGATTCGCTTGTGATCCGTCGTGACGAGCCAGCTCGCAACACGTCCGTTCTGCCAGGCGGGGGTCGCTTCCGCTCTAGCTGCCACTGGGCGGGTTCTCCTGCAGGTAGCCGACCAGTGCGTCGATCTGTTCACTCGTCCAGCCGGAGCCGACGGCAGGCATCACACCGCGGCGCGTCGTGCGACCGTTGCGAACGATCGTCTCGACCGTCGTCGGATCCGTCAGCAGCGCTGAGCCGGCGAGCGCCTTCGCGATTCCTCCTTCGCCGGAGAGCCCGTGGCACTTGGCGCAGACGCCCTCCCACAGCTCCTTTCCGAGCTCACTCGTGCCTGCCGTCTGGGCCGATCGGCGCTCTTCGAGCCAGACGGCGAACTCGGCCTCCGGCAACACCTCGACCGAGGCGCGCATCTGCGCGTGCTCGAGCCCGCAGAGCTCGGCGCACTGACCCGCATACCTCCCGGGGTTCTCCGCCTGGAACCACGTCTCGTTGACCGTTCCGGGAATCGCGTCGATCTTGCCCCCGAGCGCGGGAATCCACCACGAGTGGATGACGTCCGAGTCCGGAGCACTCACGACGAGACGAACGGGGACGCCGGCTGGCGCCGCCATCGTGTCGACCGCGATCACGCCGTTCGGGTACTCGTACTGCCAGTAGAACTGGCGCCCGGTTACCTGGATCTCGAGCTGCCCACCGGCTCCCGCGGATGGGACGTCCTTGATGCCCGGAAGCTCGATGAACACGAAGGTGCCGATGAGGAAGAGGATGACGACCGGAAACGCAGTCCAGGCGAGCTCGAGCCTGGTCGCGCCATGCACTTGTGCGCCGTCCTCGAAGCGGGCGCGCTTCTGCCGACGGTAGCGATAGATGAAGGCGATCAGGAGTCCCTCGACGAGCAAGAAGATCGCGAGCGTGAAGATCGACACGAAGAGGTAGCTGTCGCGAATACCCTCCGCGTTCGGTGATTCGGGAGACATCGGGGCGAACTGAGCCAGGAGGAGGAACGCGCGCACCGGCTGCCATTCTATGAACGTGCCGGAGGACGCGTCTCCGAGAACCCGCGTACGGCTTCCCGCGGACGTCGTGCGACCGTTCCAGGTGTTCGTGAACGGCGTCGAGCAGGTGGAGGACATCGACTTCCGAGTTGAGGGCCGGACGCTCCTCTTCGGCCGTGCGTTGAAGAGCGAGGGCAAGCTGGGCTTCTGGCGTTGGCTGTCCCTGGGGGTCGGCGTCGCCGGGACGTACCGCCAGAACGACTCGGTCGACGTCGCGTACCAGCGCGCCGGCAAGCCCGTCGTAGCGGCGAAGCTCCCTCTCGAGCCGCTGTAGCTTCCTGCGAGAGAGCGGCTCGTCGGTCGCGCACGGCAGGGGCGGCTGCGCGCAGTTGCGCGGGTAACGTTGGCCGAGTGGACCAGGAGAATGGAATCGAGGTCCGCGGCCTCGTCCGTGAGTACAAGAAGGGCCCGAGAGCGGTGGACGGGATCGACATCTCGGTCGCGCCGGGGGAGATCTACGGCTTCCTCGGACCGAACGGTGCGGGCAAGTCGACGACCGTCCACGTCCTGACGACGCTGCTCCCTCCGACCGCGGGCACGGCGCGCGTCGGTGGCTACGACGTGGTCAGAGACGGCCCGAAGGTGCGCTCGCTCATCGGCGTCGCACTCCAGGAGGCGGCTCTCGACCCGCTCCTGACCGGACGCGACCACCTCCGGCTGCAGGCCACGTTGCAGGGCGTGCGTAAGGACCAGCGCGCCGCGCGCGCGGAGGAGCTCCTACACCGGGTCGGTCTCGCAGACGCTGCCGATCGCAAGGTATCCGGCTATTCGGGAGGGATGAAACGCCGTCTCGACGTCGCGCTCGCTCTCGTTCACAGCCCCCGCATTCTCTTCCTCGACGAGCCCACGACCGGCCTCGACCCGCAGAGCCGAACGGCGCTCTGGGAGGAGGTCTCGCTCCTGCGACGGGAGGACCGCGTGACGGTCTTTCTCACGACTCAGTATCTCGAGGAGGCGGACGTTCTCGCGGACCGGGTCGGGATCATCGACCACGGAAAGCTCGTCGCAGAGGGCACGCCCGCGGATCTCAAGGCGGAGATCGGCCGCCCGAGCGTGCACGCGATTCCGCACCGGGACGAGGATCGCCCGCGCATCGCCGAGTTCCTCGCGCGCTTCGGTGAGCCGCTCGCCACGACGCGCGACGTCGCGGTGCGGCTCCGCGATGGGCTCGGGCTGACCGACATCGTGCGCGCGGTCGACCAGGACGGCGTCGACGTCGCCGATCTCGAGCTGCGTGCACCGACGCTCGACGACGTCTTCCTCGCCAAGACGGGGCGGACGCTCGAGGGTGCGACGGAAGAGGCCGAGACGGTCGAGCAGGAGAAAGGGCAGCGGTGAGCAGCCTGCCGCAGGTCGGGGCCATCGCCCGCCGCTCGATCGTCCGCACGTCGCGCCAGCCCGCGAGCGTCATCCCGCCCCTCGTCTTCCCGATCGCCTTGATGGCGGTGAACGCGGGGGGTCTCCGCTCGTCCACCGATCTCCCGGGCTTTCCCACCGAGTCGTTTCTCGCGTTCGCGCTCGCCGTCCCGTTCATCCAGGGCGCGCTCTTCTCGACGATGAACGCGGGAACGGATCTCGCGCGCGACGTCCAGACCGGCTTCATCAACCGTCTCTCGCTCACGGCACTGCGCGACTGGGCGCTCCTCACGGGACAGCTCGCCGGTGTCGTCGTCCTCGGGGTTGTCCAGGTGCTCTTCTACATCGCAGTCGGCCTCGCAGCCGGGGTGAGGTTCGAGTCGGGATTCGCCGGGATCCTCGTGCTCCTCGTCTACGGTGCGATCGTGGCGCTGTCGTTCGGCGCCCTCGGCGCGTGGCTGGCGTTCAGGACGGGCTCGGGTGAGACGATCCAGGCGCTCTTCCCGGTCCTCTTCGTCTTCCTCTTCATCTCCTCGATGAACGCCCCGCGCAACCTCATCGGGATCGAGTGGTTCCGGATCGCGGCCACGCTCAATCCCGTCTCGTACATGATCGAGTGCGTTCGCAGCCTCATCATCACGGGCTGGGACCCACAGGCGCTCGCGCTCGGGTTCGGCCTCGTGATCGCACTCGGCCTCGTTTCGCTCATGCTCTCCTCGCGGGCCCTGCGAACGCGAATGACGCGGACATGAGGCTCTGGAACGTGATCTCGGGTGTCGCGTGGCGGACGCTGAAGAACGCCCTCACGAACCCGCAGATCGTGCTCCCGACGATGCTCTTCCCGCTCTTCTTCTTCACCGCGTTCGCCGGCGGCCTGTCACAGCTGAACGAGATCCCGGGATTCGAGTTCGAGCCCGGGTACACGGCGTTCCAGTTCGTCTTCG
The DNA here is from genome assembly GCA_035457765.1 of Gaiellaceae bacterium. Lineage (GTDB taxonomy): Bacteria > Actinomycetota > Thermoleophilia > Gaiellales > Gaiellaceae > GMQP-bins7. The sequence goes on along the minus strand of DATIBA010000156.1, from coordinate 23,101 downwards.
TGCTGCTCCAGTCGGCGGCCTTCAGCGGTGTCTTCACCGGGTTCGGTGTGGCTCGGGACTTCGAGGGCGGGTTCGCCAAGCGGCTCCTCCTCGCGGCACCGCATCGGTCCGGAATCGTCCTCGGCTACGCGCTGGCCGCGATGTGCCGGTGGCTCGTCGTCGCCGTGGTCCTCACGATCGTCGCACTCGTCGCGGGGATGAACGTCGGCGGGGGACCGGTCGATCTCTTCGGCCTCTACGTTCTCGCCTTGCTCGTGAACTTCTGCGGCTTCTTCTGGGCCGGCGGGATCGCCATGCGCCTGAGGACGATCCAGGCCGGGCCGCTCATGCAGATGCCCGTCTTCCTCCTGCTCTTCTTCGCACCGGTCTACGTTCCGCTCGAGCTGCTCGAAGGATGGATCGAAGCCGTCGCGTCCGTCAATCCGGTCACGTACCTGCTCGAGACGGGCCGCGGCTTCATCGCCGGCGACGCCCCCCACGTCGTCGGCGCCTTCGCGCTTGCGATCGGGATGGGTGCGGCGTTCTGGATGTGGGCGTTCCTCGGCCTGCGCAAGGCCGAGGCCGCCGGTGCATGAGCGGGTTCGTGCTCGGGAGGTTCGTCTGCTCCATCTCCCAGCACGGGGAGGCGCCGGACGCCGATCGAGGGATCGGTGTTGTGCTGGATGCCGTCCTCGCCGACGATCCGAGGGTGGAAGCCGCCGCCAGGAGCTGCGCGCCATGACCAGAGGGCCGGGCTTCGGGGTCTTCTCACACGACGGAGAGGATCCCCGGGTCGGCTTTCGGGTCGGGCACGGCGTGCTGGATCTCGTCGCGTTGGGCTTCGGGGCCGCCTTCGAGGCACCGAGCCTCAACCCGTTCCTCGCGCTCGGGCGCTCCGCCTGGGAGAACACGCTCACGCGGATCGAGCGCCTGGTGGCGAGCGGCGCGGAGTTCGTCCCGCTCGAGCAGGCGACGGCGCATCTCCCGCTCGTGGTCGGCGACTACGTCGACTTCTACTCCTCGCTCGAGCACGCGACCAACCTCGGCCGGCTCTTCCGGCCGGATGCAGATCCACTCCTCCCGAACTGGAGGCACCTCCCCGTCGCCTACCACGGCCGCTCCGGCACGGTGGCCCTCAGCGGAACGCCGGTCATTCGGCCGTGCGGTCAGACGATGGGACCCGACGAGACGGAGCCTCGGTTCGGCCCGACCCGACGTCTCGACATCGAGCTCGAGCTCGCCTTCGTCGTCGGGGTCGGGAGTCGTCTCGGGGAGCCCGTCCCCGCCTCGGCGTTCCGGGATCACGTCTTCGGCGTCGTCCTCGTGAACGACTGGAGCGCGCGAGACATCCAGGCGTGGGAGTACCAGCCACTCGGGCCCTTCCTCGGGAAGTCCTTCGCCACGTCGATGTCGGCCTGGGTGACGCCGCTCGCGCTCCTCGAGGACCGTTTCGTCGCGCCGCCCGTGCAGGAGCCCGAGCCGCTTCCCTACCTCCGTGTCGCGGGAGACTGGGCGCTCGACGTGGAGCTCGAGGTGGAGCTCTCCGGCACGGTCGTCTCGCGGACGAACGCAAGGGGGCTCTACTGGACGATGCCCCAGCAGCTCGCCCACGCGACCGTCAACGGCGCCTCGATCTCGACCGGAGATCTCTTCGCGTCCGGCACGATCTCGGGCTCGGAGCACGGGAGCCAGGGGTCGCTCATCGAGCTCACGCAGAACGGAGCGCATCCGATACGCGTCGGCGACGGCAGCACGCGAGCCTTCCTCGAGGACGACGACGAGGTGATCCTCCGCGGCCGCGCGGGGGACCTCGAGCTCGGTGAGGTGCGGGGAACGATCCTCCCCGCACGGTGTGCGGACGGGCGCTAGGCGCTCTGCCCGGAAGCGAGCTCGTTCGTCTTCTCCGCGAGGTCGCGGTCGCGGTCGGTGATGCCGCCGGCCGTGTGCGTCCACCAACGCAGCGTCACGCGGTCGTAGTGGATCGCGATGTCGGGATGGTGGTTCTCGGCCTCCGCGAGCTCGCCGACACGATTGACGAACGCGAGTGCGTCGACGAAGTTCGCGAGCTGGAACGTGCGCTCGAGCGCGCCGTCGACCTCGCTCCATCCCTCGGCTGCCACGGGGCCAGTATCTACGATCGGCGCACCTGGATGAGTATCTCGACGCACGATCCGCCGGTCCCGGCGGGATCGCCGCTGCACGAGCGCCGTGCCGGCCGGGAAGTCGCTCTCGAGTGGGTCTTCCGGCCGCTGGCGGGCGTCGTGGTCCCGTTGCTCTCGCGACTCGGAGCGCCGCCGCCGCTCGTGGTCCTCGCGAACGGGGTCGCCGGCCTCTCCGCCGCGCTCGCCCTCGCCCGGGGCGAGCTCGTCGCCGCGGCCGTGCTGCTCCAGCTGAAGACGGTTCTCGACAACGCCGACGGCCAGCTGGCGCGGGTCACCGGCCGGGTGACCCTCGCCGGTCGGTATCTCGATACCGCGGTCGATCTCGCCGTCAATGCCGCGCTCTTCGCGGCGCTCGGTTGGCTCACGGATCAGCCGTGGCTCGCGCTCGCGGCGTTCCTCGCGCTCACGCTCGTCCTCGCGGTCGATTACAACCTCTCGGAGGTCTACCGGGAGGTCCGCGGCTCGGCGCACCCGCTCCCCGCGGCCTCGGGAGGGCGAGCCGAGGCGCTGCTCCGCACGTTCTACGGCACCGTCTTCTCGCCGCTCGACGGGCTCGTCCGGCGCGTCTCGGCGAGGAGGCTCGAGCGGCTGCTCGCCGGTGAGCCTGCGTCGGAGGTGGTGACGCTCGCATACAACGATCACCGCACCGTCACCGTGCTCGCGAACCTCGGACTCTCGACGCAGCTCGCGTTCCTCGGGCTCTGCCTCGTGCTCGACGTGCCGGTGCTCTACCTCTGGGTGACGCTCGCGTCCGTCGCGCTGCTGCCGCTCCTCCAGCTCCGCCGGGAGCGACTCGTACGCGACCTGCTCCGAGGCTGAGCCGTCGGGCGGGTGCCGCGCGGCTACGAGGACGACAGCGCGGCGTACACCCGCCGTGCCGTGTCGAACCCCTTGAAGCTCCACTCGCCGTGCTCGGCGAACGTGATCCCGGAGCCCTCCACCAAATCCTTCGTCGTCGACGTGACGAGGACCTCGCCCGCCTGCGCGATCTCCGCGACCCGCGCGGCGAGGTGGACGGCGATGCCGCGCACCGTGCCGCCCTGCCGCTCGATCTCGCCCGTATGGATTCCGACTCGCACCTCGAGCCCGAGCGTTCCGAGGTGATCCCGCACGGCGAGGCCACAGCGAATTGCGCGGGCCGGTCCGTCGAAGAGCGCGAGCACGCCGTCACCGGCGGTGTCGACGAGCTCGCCGCCGAAGCTTCCGAGCATCTGGTGGAGCGCCCGGTCGTGCTGGGCGAGGAGGTCGGACCACTCTCTGTCTCCGAGCTTCCGAGCCAGCTCCGTCGAGCCGACGATGTCGCTGAAGAGGATGCTCCCGAGCACGCGGTGCACCTGCGGCACCGGGCGTGCGCCCGTGATGAACTCCTCGACCTCGTCGAGTATCTGGTCGGGGTCCATCGCCACGAAGTGGTCGACGCCCGGCAGCTCGACGAAGCGGGCTCCGGGGATGTGCTCTGCCACGTACCTTGCGCCTTCGACCGGTGCGTCCGGGTCGTGGATGCGATGCAGCACGAGCGTCCTGACGTGCACTGCGGGAAGCACGTCCCGGACGTCGATGTGCGAGTTCATGAGGATGAGGTTTCGTGCAGCTCCCGGACTTGCAGCTGCGCGTGCGCGCTCGCCCCACCAGAGCGCCATCGCATCGTCGGCGTTCGGGCACATCTGCCGCATGTCCGCTTCCCAGGCCCATTCGCGCTCGATCTGGTCCGCGTACGCCATCCGCTCCTCCTCGGTCGCTGCCCACGGGTAGTCGTCTGAGCGAACCCGTCTCGCATACGTGCCGTAGAGGACGAGCGCGTGCACGCGTTCGGGATACGTCGCGGCGAACAGGATCGACATCGGCCCACCCTCGGAGTAGCCGAAGAGGACGGCGCGCTCGCTCCCGACGGCGTCCATGACCGCACGGACGTCGTCCATCCGCGTCTCCAGGTCGGGGAGGTCGCCCGGCCGGTCGGACAGGCCCGTGCCCCGCTTGTCGAAGCGGATGAGACGTGCGAACGAGCCCAATCGATCGAGGAACCTCGCATGGCGCGGCTCGTCCCAGTCCTTCTCCAGGTGCGACACGAAGCCGGGGACGAGGACGAGGTCGAGCGGGCCGGCTCCCGTCACCTGGTAGGCGATGCTCAGCCCGCCGCTCTTCGTGTACCGGATCGGAGACCGATGGTGCTTGGCGCGCGAAGTGACGGCGATGTCGGTCGACTCGGCAGCGGTCGGCGATCCTCGTTGTGCGGACGTCACGGGAGTCCGCGTGAGCTCGTCGAGGAGCGCCGCGGCAGCGCGGAGATCCGGAGTCTCGAATCCCTCGACGAATGCGTCGTAGACGCCTGTGAGCAGGCTGCGCGCCTCGCGGGCGCGTCCTTCGTCACGCCAGAGGGTCGCGAGGGTCGTCGCCGTGCGTAGCTCGAGCATGCGCGCCTCCTGGCTGCGCGCGACGGCCAAGGCCTCGTGGAGCGCCTTCTCGACCTCGAGTGCGGCGTCCCCGCGAGTGCGAAGGATTTCACCGCGCAAGCGCATGAGCTCGGCCTGGTAGGACCTCGATCGCCGGCGCTCGGCGGTCTCGAGAGCAGCTTCGACGACGGCGAGGGCGGCAGGCGCGTGCCGTCCGCGCAGGTGCGCGTCGGCCAACAGTCCGAGGAAGTGCGGATCGTCGAGATGAGCTCCGGTCGCACGGGAGGCTCGCAGGCCCCGTTCGAGCTCGTCGATTCCCTCGTCGACGTCTCCGAGGGCGGCTAGCGCCCACCCTCGAAGGACCATTCCCATGGCGACGCGATAGGCGTACCCGCGTTCGCCGGCGAGCTCGATCGTCGCATCCGCCCACTCCAGCGTGGCCTCGGGCTCCTGGCGGCACTGATGGAGCAAGGCCATCTGGGCCTGGGTGGTCGCCAGGCTGTACTGACGCTGTGGATCCTGCGCCATGCGGACGGCCTCCTGCGCTCGGCGGAGCGCCTCGTCCGGTCGTCCGAGGTACCAGAGCGCGCAGGCCGCCCAGCTGTGGCAGGAGACGCCGGCGTTGTCGCCGAGCGTTCCGGGGAACGTGTCGTAGTGGCCTGCCTGTGTCTGGGCGAGCGTCATTCCGAGCTCCGCCTGCTCGAGGGCACGGGCGAACGCCCCCTGGTGCAGGAGGGTGCACGCAAGGAGCTCGTTCGACTCGAGCTCGCGTTGGGCGGTTGCTTCCGGAACGAGCCGAAGCCGTTCCTCGGCGAGCTGGAGCGCGAGGCTGACGTCTCCGCGCACCTCGTACAGCGTGGCCAGCGAGAGCAGGACGGTGACGAGTGGCTCGTTGTCGCCCAGCTCCTCCGCGAGAGCTCGCGCTCGAACGAGCGCCTCCTCCGCCTCGGGGGCGGACCAGCCTTTCTCCGCGACGAGCGCCTGTCCGAGCAGCAGCCGCAGCTCGAGCTCGTAGCGGACGCGATCCGAGCTGTCGCCGAGCGTGGAAAGCGAGTCGAGAGCGGCCCGGAGGTGGCGGACGGCATCGGCGGGCGCGCGTCGATCGAGAGCTTGACGTGCGGCGAGTTCTCCGTACCGCACCGCTCGCGCGTGATCGTTGGCGCGCGCGAAGTGGAACGCGAGCTCGGGTGCGGCCGCCGACGGAACGGCTGCGTGCCGCTGTTCGAAGTGCGCGCCGAGCCGCTCGTGGACGGCCGAGCGCATGCTCGCGGGGAGAAGCTCGTAGACGACCTCTCTGTAGAGCTCGTGCTTGAAGCGGAACTGCTCCGAGACGGTCCCGGCGTCCAGCTCGATCGGGTCTCCGCGATCCAGCAGCCGTCCACGTCCCGCGAGCTCGACCGCGCGTGCCTCCGTGCTTGCCACGGAGGCATCGAGCGCCGCGGCGAGCTCGATTCCGGAGAACTCGACGCCGATGACGCTCGCAGCTTCGACGAGCCGGCGATCTGGCTCGTCGAGCCGAAGCAGGTCCTGCTCCACGAGGCGCCGCAGCGAGTCCGGCACGCCCGTGGCGAGCTCCCCCGAGTCGGTGTCGATCCTCCAGGTCCCGTTCTCCTGCCGCGCTCGGCCCGTGGCGATCAGGTCGTCGACGACGTGCTCGAGGAAGAGTGGGTTCCCGCCCGTCCGCTCGCGCAATATGCTCGCCGCAGTCGGCGGAAGCCGAGCGCCGGCGAGGCGGTGGGCGACGTAGTCCTCGACGGCCTCGTCGGTGAGCGGTCGGAGCGCGAATCCCACGCAGCGGCTCCGCGAGGCGAGCTCGTCGATCAACGTGCAGACCGGGTGCTTGCGCGCCTGGGCGTCCGCTCGCCAGTAGGTGCCCAGCACGAGCAGGCGCGCCGGCTCGTCACGGACTGCGATCGCCTCGATGAGGTCGAGGGTCGCGTGGTCGGCCCAGTGGAGGTCGTCGAGCACGAGGGCCACCGGCGCCGCGTGGCTGATCGCGTTCAGCGTCTCGACCATCTCCCGCAGCATCGAGTCGCGCGTCGATCCGGCCGCGCGTGCCCGGAGCGCCGCAAGCTCCTCGGCCCCGAGCAGCCAGGGCATCTGCGCCAGCCAGGTCGGCGCTCGCTTCGCGAGTGTGGCGACGACCGCGTCGCCTCCGGGCTCGCGGCTCATCCGACTCAGCGCGTCGAACACGGGCATGTACGCCTCGCCGGCGCCCCGCTGCTCGATGCAGCGGCCGTAGCCGATCCGGAGATCGACGTCCCGCGCCTCGTCCTCGAGGAGCGCAGCCATGAGCGAGCTCTTGCCCGAGCCCGGCTCTCCCTCGACGAAGACGAGCCGGCGACGGCCGTCGAGCGCGTCGTCGAGCCATTCGCGCAGTCGTGTGAGCTCGGTCGCTCGTCCGAAGACGCGAGACGGAGCACCCTCGGCTCTGGAACGTGACGGCCGTGCCGGAGCGGGAGCGGGCTCGCTCGGCGCGAGAAGGACGGAGTCTTGCCGGAGGATCCCGCGCTCGAGCTCACGGAGCATCTGCGAGGGCTCGATGCCGAGCTCCTCGTCCAGCACGCGGCGAGCGTCCCGGTAGGACGCGAGCGCCTCGGCTTGGCGTCCCGACGCGTAGAGCGCCCGCATGAGCTGGGCGCGCAGGCGCTCGCGGAGGGGGTGGCGGGCAACGAGCAGCTCGAGCTCGGGCACGAGCTCGGCATGGGCTCCTCTCGCGAGGTCGGCGTCGATCCGGTCCTCCACACACGAGACCCACAGCTCCTCCAGGCGGGCGACCTCGGCGCGCGCGAACGGCTCGTCGAACTCGGCGAGGGCGGGTCCGCGCCAGATGGCGAGCGCCTCGGTCAAGAGCTGCGACGCTTCGGTTGCCCGTCCGCCGTCGAGCGCCTCGCGACCCTTCGCGCGGAGCTCGAGGAAGCGGTCGAGATCCAGTGAGCCGGGCTCGATCGCGAGTACGTACCCCGAGCCTTTAGTCTGGATCGTTCCCTCCGGGAGCGACTTGCGCAGCCGAGAGACGTAGACCTGGATCATCTTGGCGGCCGACTCCGGCGGGTCTGCGCTCCAGAGATCCTCGATCAGGCGTTCGCGGGAGACCGCGCGGCCCCCGCTCAGGAGCAGGGCAGCGAGGAGTGCCCGCTGTCTACCCCCGCCGATCGGAACGGGGCCCGCCCCGTCGACCACCTCGAGCGGACCGAGAATCCGGTACTCCATCGAACCAGATCTACGCTACCACGGAGGCTGACACCCTCTGTGCTCAGGGTGAGTGCTGCCATCGCGAAGAGCGCGCCCAGGAGCAGCCCGAGTCCCGTGTACCCCGCCGTTGACAGCGCCAGTCCACCGATTGCCGAGCCGAAGAAGTATCCGTACTGGTTAGCCGCCGCACGTGCCCCCATGATTGCCATACGTCGTTCTGGGCTCACGGTCAGACCGAACGCGCTCCCGAGCAGCGTGCGTCCTCCCGCGACGAAGGCCACGACCGAGAGCAGGACGGTGCTGGCGGCCGGGCTCGGCCGGACGACGCCGAAGGCGGCGACGCCGACCGCGAGGATCAGCGCTAGCCGGACGAGCGACGTGCGGGCCTCGCGTGCGACCCAGCGCCTGAACCAGAGGTTTCCCGCGACGAAGGCGCAGGCGGCGAGCGCGAGCAGGAAGCCGATGGCCGCAGGTGTGGTCGAGTACGACTCGGCGAAGAGCGCGCCTGCATAGACGAGCGTGCCGATCCAGGCGGAGTTCGCGAGGACCTCACCGAGGAGCCAGCGAGCCGTCGGGCCGTCTGCGAGGACACCGACGAGGCTGCCGCAGGGCACCGTGCGTCCGGACGACCTCGGCCCGGCTGTGACCGCGATCGCCGCGACCACGGCGGCGGTGAGGGGGAGTGCGATCCAGACGTACCGCCAGTCGATCTCGCCGAGCGATCCGATCACCGGCATTCCGACGATCCAGGCGGCCGGCATGCCGATGAGAGCCCACGACAGCACCTGCGCGCGATGCTCCGGGAGGACCCATTCGGCGGCAGCGGTCGTCCCCGCCGTCACGAGGAGACCGACGCCGACGCCGACGCCGACCTGAGCGGCTGCGAGGACGACGAAGCCGGGCGCGAGCGCGCTCGCAACGGATGCGCCGGCGAGCACGACGGAACCAGCCGTCAACAGCTCACGAAGGTCGATCCTGCGCGCTCGCCGCGTGAAGGCGAGGACGAGCGCGACGGTCCCAGCCGTGATGCCCGAGAGCGTGCGGAGCTGGCCGGCCGCTGCGGTGGAGACGCCCAGATCGGAGGCCACCTGGGCGAGGACGGGAGTGAGCGCGATCAGACTCGCCTGGGCAGCGAACAGGCACACGAAGAGGATCGCGGCGATGCCCGCCCGCCCCAGCGGACGCGCGGTCGTTCGGAGCTCGGAATGCGCCTGCGTGGTGGCCATGTCCCGGCATGGAACAGGTGCGGGCGCAGCGTTCGGCTGCCCGCCGGTTGCAGTTCGGTAACAGGACTCGTCCGAGAGCTGAAGCGAGCTCAGGCCGCGCCGCGAAGCGTGAGCCGCTGGCCGTTCATCGACGCTGCGTGATCCGAGCACAGGTAGGCGACCGCCTCCGCGATCTCCTCGGCTGGCGTGAACGTGGAGAAGTCCTTCTCTGGGCTTTCGGCGCGCATGAGCGGCGTGACGATCGCACCGACCACGACGATGTTCGCCGTTGCGCCAGTGCCCCGAAAGCGGTCCGCGAGCGCCAGCGTCCACGTCTCCGCCGCGGCCTTCGCGGCGGCGTAGACGGCGTTCGGATGAGTCGGCGTCTGAGCTTGGCCGGCCGAGATCAGCACGAATCGCCCGCGTCCGCTCGTGAGGAGGTGCGGCGCGAAGCTCTGTGTGGCGTGCTGAACAGTCCGCACGAGGAGCTCGCTGAGGAAGTCCCAGTCCTCGAGTGGTGCCTCTTCGATCGGGGTGCCGCCGCGCCACCCTCCGACGAGGTGCACGAGACCGTCGACATGCCCGTGCCGGGACACGAGATCGTCGGCCCATGCCTTTGTGGCCTTCCGATCGAGGAGATCGACGACGTCGGTCTCGATGCCGTGCCTGATCTGAGCCGAGAGATCGTCCAGGCTTGCTCGTTCGCGCCCGCAGACACAGAGCCGCCCGCCGGCCGAAGCGAGCCTCTCGACGACGGTCGGACCCAGGTTGCCGGCGCCTCCGGCGATCGCGATCACTCGGTCCTCGAGCGAGGTCGCCACTCTCGCACGCTAGCAACGCGCGACGTCGCTGAAGTAGCGCCCGTCCGTGGCAACAGCGACTCTCGCCGAGCTCCGTCGCGCCGACCAGGCTCACCGACGGTGCCCACGACGCGCTCGCAGGTCTAGGAGACGCCATGTGACCGCGAGAAGCAGCGTGGCAGTGCTGCGCGGTCCACGATGCGAGTCAGTGGTCTCCCCGATGGCAGGGACGGCGTGGCGGAGGAGGCTTGAGTTGATGGCAGGAACACCGATCGAGCGAGCGAGTCAGCTGCGCGAGAGCGTGACCGCAATTGGGGAGTGGCGCGATCCTCTCGGGGTGCTTTCGGTGACTATCGGAATCGAGCCGGGTGCGGGACGGGGTGGAACCCCGCCGTGGGCGATCGCTGTCGAGAACGATCTCGCGTGCTTGGGTCAGGGCTCGTTCGGGCACGCGGCGAAGCAAAGCCTCGAGGCGGCGTCCACATACGTCTCCGAGCTGCTCGACCCGGCGGCTACCCGGGGACTGGGTCGAGCGCTGTTCGTTGCACTGGGCTCGCGCGAACGCCGTGAGATCATCCTTCACCAGGCTCTGCCGACCGGCGCTCGGCTCGGCCCGGTTCCTCACCTGCTTCCGCTTCTCCAAGCGCTCGAGGAAGGTGAGCCGGCAGGCCTCATCATGGCCTCGAAGGACAACGTTGTCCTGTGCGAGTCGGAGCTCGGAGATGTGACCGAAGTCGATCACATCGAGCTGGAGCCCTGGGTGGGCGACTGGTGGCCGGAGATGAAGGGCCCTTCCAGGGCAAATCCCCTTCGTGGGCAGCACACTGTCTCGCAGCGCGATCGCTACGCGCGCCGGATCGCCGTCGCGTACCGCCGCACGCTCGCGGAGGCGTGCAGCGCGCTCGGAGCGCTCGCGATCGAACGCGGCTGGACGCGGGCAGCTCTCGCCGGAGATTCGCGGACGGTCGGCGCGCTCGCAGATGCACTCGGCAGGGCCGGCGTGGCCCACACGATCGTCGTCCGGGCCAACCTGGAAGGAATGCGTCCGGACGACGCGCGCGAGCGCCTTGCACTTTCGCTCGAGTCGCTGGCGACCGACGTCTCCGCCCAGCGCGCGCGCGCCGCCGTCGAGGCTGCCGCGGCAGGCGCCAAAGGAGCATGTGGGCTCGCCGGCGTGCTCGCCGCTCTCAACGAGGCGCGAGTCGCCTCCGTACTGATCGACCCCTCGCGGGAGTACCTCGGTGTCGAGGAGCCGGACGGCACGCTTCGGGCCTCCCAGCACGGCGAGGAGGCGGCCGATCTCACCGATCTGATCGTCGCGCGAGCGCTGGCGACCGGCGCGCGTGTGACACCAGCGCTCGGAGCCGCGGCCGAGGAGCTCGGGAGCTGCGGCGGGGTCGCCGTGCAGGTTCGCTGGTGAGAGCGCGATGCAGCTCGAGATCGTCCCGATAGAGAAGCCCGACGACGTCAACGTCATCCTCGGTCAGTCGCACTTCATCAAGACGGTCGACGACGTCTACGAGGCGCTGGCGGGAAGCTCTCCTCACCTGCGGTTCGGGCTGGCGTTCTGCGAGGCCTCGGGGCCATGCCTGATCCGGCGCGCCGGGAACGACGACGAGCTCGTCGCCCTCGCCGTCCGGAACGCCCTGGCCGTGGGCGCGGGGCACTCGTTGATCGTGTTCCTGCGCGACGGCTATCCCGTGAACGTCTTGAACGCGCTCAAGCAGGTGCCCGAGGTGTGCCGCATCCTGTGCGCGACTGCCAACCTCGTCGATGTCGTCGTGATGCGGACGGATCGAGGCAACGCGATCCTCGGCGTCGTCGACGGAAGCTCCCCGGCCGGGGTCGAGACACCGGACGACGTCGTCGAGCGCAAGGAGCTCCTGCGCCGGCTGGGCTACAGGGACTGACCGACCTTTCGGGTAAGCCGTGGCCGACATCGGTGTACGTACCGATGTCCCGCGACCGCACGCGCGCAGAACATGGGGCATGGCGACGAGAGCACCGTCGAGGCGCGAGAGGCGGACGAGGCACCGCTGCGAGTTGCCGCCCGAGAAGCTGCGCCGGACGCTCGATCCCGGCAGGCTCCGCTTCGCGTCGACGGCCGACGTCGAGCCTCTCGTCGGCACGATCGGGCAGCCTCGTGCGCTCGACGCCCTCGAGTACGGGCTCGCCGTCCAGACGCGCGGCTTCAATCTGTTCGTCTCCGGCCCGCCCGGATCGGGCCGGCTCGCCACGGTTCTCGACTACCTCGGCGCGCTCGCAAGGACGAAGCCGGCGCCGTCCGACTGGATCTACGTCTACGACTTCGATGACCCGGATCGTCCGAACGCCATCGGGATGCCGGCAGGCAGGGGTGCCGAGTTCGCGCGGGCGATGGACGAGTTCGTCGAGGCCGCGCGGCGCGAGATCCCGCGTGCATTCGACAGTGAAGAGTACGACCGACGGCAACGCGAGATCGTGGCCGAGATCGCACGGCAGCGCCAGAGCGAGGAAGACGAGCTGACGAGGTTCGCCGCCGAGAGGATGATCGCCCTCAAGACGACGCTCGTCGGCGTTGCATCGGTCCCACTCGTCGACGGGAAGCCGATCACCCGCGAGCACTTCGAGCAGCTGCCCGAGGAGCAACGGGCCGCGATCACGGAGACCAGCGCCGAGGTGGAGGAACGGGCGGCGAGCTACATCCACCAGGTCCACCAGCTCCAGAAGGAGGCGACGAGGCGCGTGCAAGATCTCGAGCGCGAGGTCGCGCGCTTCGCGACGGAGCCGCTCTTCCGTGAGCTCGAGGAGCGCTACGGCGACCTGCCGGAGGTTCTCGCGTACCTGGGGGACGTCAGGGCGGCCGTGCTGAGAGACGTGAGCGACTTCCGCGAGAGCGAGGAGAGTGCGTCGGCGTTGATGCGTGCGTTCCGGCCGGCCGACTTCGCGCAGTACCGCGTGAACGTCCTGGTGGATCACAAGGCGGCGGAGGGCGCGCCGATCGTAGTCGAGCGAAACCCGACGTACTACAACCTGCTCGGGCGCATCGAGTACCGGGCTTCGTTCGGGGCGATGACGACCGACTTCCACGAGATCAAGGCCGGCTCGCTCCATCGAGCGAACTCCGGATTCCTCGTCCTCGACGCCCTCGACGTCCTCCGGCACCCCTTCGCGTGGGAGGCGCTGAAGCGATCGCTCCGCAGCGGTGAGATACGCCTCGAGGGCCTCGGCGAGGAGTTCAGCACCGTGCCGCTCGCCACCCTCCGACCCGAGCCGATCTCGCTCGACGTGAAGGTGGTGCTGCTCGGCTCACCGGCTCTTTACCACCTCCTCTTCCAGCTCGACGAGGACTTCCGCGAGCTCTTCAAGGTGAAGGCCGACTTCTCGCCGGAGCTCGACTGGAGTGCCGAGCATCACCGCAACTACGCGGCCTTCGTCAGTCGCTGGGTGCGCGAGAACGACCTGCGCCACTTCGATCGAGGCGCTGTCGCCCGGCTGATCGAGCACGGTGCGCGGTTGCGTGAGAACCAGCGAAAGCTCTCGGCACGCCTGATCGAGATCTCGGATCTCGTCTCCGAGGCGAGCTTCTGGGCCGAGAAGGAGGGCCACCGGCTCGTCGAGGCGGCCGACGTCGATCTCGCGATCCGGAAGCGCGAGTTCCGATCGAACCTGCTCGAAGAGCGCGTCCGCGAGCTGATCGAGGACGGCACGATCGTCATCGCCACCGATGGTGAGCGCGTCGGACAGGTGAACGGGATCGCGATCCTCGACCTGGGCGACTACGCATTCGCTCGTCCGAGCCGCGTCAGCGCCCGGGTTTCGCTCGGGCGAGGCGGAATCGAAAGCATCGAACGGGAGATCGAGCTCTCCGGACCGGTCCACTCCAAGGGCTTCATGATCCTCTCCGGGTACCTCGCGGGGACGTACGCGCAGGACTGTCCGCTCGCGGTCTCGGCGACTCTGACGTTCGAGCAGTCGTACGACGAGATCGAGGGCGACTCTGCGTCCTCCACCGAGCTCTACGCGCTTCTGTCCGCACTCTCGAACCTCCCGCTCGCACAGGGGATCGCCGTCACCGGCTCGGTCGACCAGCACGGGAACGTCCAGGCGGTCGGAGGAGTGACGCGCAAGATCGAGGGCTTCTACGCCACCTGCAAGGCGCGAGGGTTGACCGGACAGCAGGGAGTCGTCATCCCGGCTGCGAACGTCGGAAGCCTCATGCTCGACCAGGAGGTCGTCGATGCCGTGCGGGACGGGATGTTCCACGTGTGGGCGGTGAAGACCATCGATGAGGGAATCGAGCTCCTCACCGGCCGTCGGGCCGGACGTCGCCGCGCCGACGGCACCTATCCGCCCGACAGCGTGCACGGCCTCGTGGCCGCCCGCCTCGAGGCGTACGCCGAGCGACTTCGGGAGTTCGCACAGCCGGAAGCCGATGCGGATCGCAATGGCCACCGGGTTCCCGCGCGAGGAAGGCGCGCCTCCGACGACTGAGGAGATCGCGCGAGTCCGCTCATCCTGCGCCGGTACCATCGGGAGGAACCGGGGGAAGGAGGAAGCGATGAGGCTGGCGACGTTGACCACGGCGGCGGCGGTCGTGGGGGTTGCCGCTGTCGGGCTCCTTGCCGTACCCGCGACCGCGGACGACCGCATTTGCCGCGGCTCGATCGGCGCGACCACGATCGACGACAACGTCCGCGTTCCGCGGGGCGCCCCGTGCACGCTCATGCGCACGTACGTGAAGGGGAACGTCATCGTGAGCGCGAACGTGACGCTCGTCGCCACACGCGTTCGCGTCGACGGGAACGTCCAGGCAGAGCGGGCGCGACGCGTCGTCGTGCAGACCAGCTCCCGGATCGACGGCGACGTACAGGATCGCGGCGGCGCCGTCTCCGTGCTCTCGAGCACGATCGACGGGAACATCCAGCTGAAGACGAACGCCGGGCCGATCGTCGTGAATCGCAACCGTGTGAACGGCGACATCCAGCTCTTCTCCAACCGAGGCCGGAAGGACGTTCGACAAAACCGCGTGGACGGCAACCTGCAGTGCAAGTCGAACCGTCCTGCGCCGGTGGGTGGCGCAAACGTCGTCGGTGGCAACAAGGAGGACCAGTGCCGCAGCCTCTGACCAGCCCCGGCCTCACGCTGGGTCGGCGGGCTGGATCGGCGGCTCCTGCACCGCGGGGTGCTTGCGTCAGAAAACGTTGACGGGGCGGAGAGCTGAACGAGTGCGAAGGCGCGCCCCCGGCCGGAATCGAGCCGGCGCACGCGGTCCAGGAAACCTCGTGTGAATCGCTAGACGCAGCGTAGTCGCGGCCACCGATCGGCTGCGCGCGCGGACGCAACGTCATCTCACAAGACGTCGTCAGTGGTCCGGCGGACTCGCGGGCTTCGCCCGAGGTGAGAGCTCACGACACGCCCGCGGATTCGGCTCCACGAGGTGCGCACACTCTTCAGACGCTGATCCCGAGGCGCGCGAGCAGGGCGTCGGCGTCGGCCTCGATGTCGATCGGCTGTACGAGGTCGGCGATCGGCTGCGGGGTCTTCAGGCCGTCGCCCGTGACGAGCAGGACGACGGTGTCCTCCTCACCGACCGCGCCGCCCCGAACTGCCTCGCGAAGCGCGCCGAGTGTCACGCCGGCTGCGGTCTCGCCGAAAATGCCTGACGTCTCGGCCAGGAGCGCCATGTTCTCGCCAACCTCCTCCTCGAGGATCGAGTACACGGCGCCGCCCGAGGCCCGCGCTGTCGCGACCGCGAGATCACCGTCGGCCGGGTTGCCGATCGCGAGCGAGCGGGCCACCGTGCACGGCGTGACAGGCGATACCTTGCGATCCTCGACGAAGGCGGTGGCGACGGGTGCGCAGCCTTCGGCCTGGCCGCCGTACAGCCGCGGCGCCGATCCGTCCACGAGACCGAGCTCGTGCAGCTGGGCGAAGCCCTGGTACAGCTTCGAGAAGAGAGCCCCCGAGGCGATTGGGGCGATGACCGCGTCAGGGAGGCGCCAGCCGAGCTGCTCGGCGATCTCGAAGGCGAGCGTCTTCGAGCCCTCGGCGTAGTAGGAGCGAAGACCGACGTTGACGAACGCCCACTCGAGCTCGAAGGAGAGCTCGACCGAGAGCCTCGAGCAATCGTCGTAGCTCCCGTTGACGGCATAGATGGTCGCGCCGTAGACGGCGGTCGCAACGATCTTCTCGGGCTCGAGGTCGGCGGGGCAGAGGACGACTGCCTCGATCCCCTCCGCTGCCGCTCGCGCCGCGACTGCGTTCGCGAGGTTCCCCGTCGACGAGCACGCGAGTGTCGTGTACCCGAGCTCGAGCGCCTTCGCGGTCGCGACGGCGACGACGCGATCCTTGAACGAGTGCGTCGGGTTCGCGGTGTCGAGCTTGAGGTCGAGCTCGCCGATGCCGAGTGCGCCCGCGAGTCGCGGCGCGGGGAGGAGTGGCGTGAACCCGGGCGCGAGCCGCTGCTCGGCGGGCGGTGCGACCGGGAGCAGGGGCGCGTAGCGCCAGATGGAGCGCGGGCCCGCATCGATCAGGTCGCGGAGTGCCGCCCGGCGGAGAGCGTTCGTGTCATAGATCGGATCGAGCGGCCCGAAGCAGCGCGCGCAGACGCCGATCGCTTCGAGCGAGTACTCGCGCTCGCAGGCCCGGCACCGAAGGCTGAGACAGTAGTGGGAACGGGCTGGCACGACGACCTCCTCCTCTCGCTCGACACATCCGACCGGGATTGGCACCTTGCTCTCGACGAGCAGGTTGCCGAGGCTTCACAGGGCCGGTCCCTCAGCCTCTCTCGATGCGGAGCGAGGCGTGCCTCGCGTCCGGGGTCAGTATACAAAGTGAAGTGGCGCTGCTACGCTTCTGGCTTCCATGCCGGGTGTGGCAGTGAACGGCACGCTGTTCCTCGAGGCGAGCTTCAAGGCCGCCATTTTCGAGCTGCCCCGCTAGCCGGCGCTCCCTTCCTCCCGTCGCCGCCGGACTAGCTCATAAGCACCGGCGGGAGAGTCCTCGTTCCCGATCGAGAGGGGATCCCGCACCGTGGGACCCGAGCAGCGTCTTCTCTACGACCCCCAACGCGAGCGCGATGCGTGCGGCATCGGGCTCGTCGCCGACGTCCGCGGACGTGCCTCGCGGGAGTTGCTCGACCGAGCGCTCGCCGGCCTCGCTGCGGTCGGCCACCGAGGCGCCTGGTCGGCGGACGGTGTCACCGGAGACGGCGCGGGTGTCCTCCTGCCGCTCACCGAGACACTGACCGGGACGGCGAACACCGGTCTCGCAATGTGCTTCCTGCGTGAAGGCTGGCTGCGCTCGACGGTCGAGGACGCCTGCCGCGCCGAGGGCCTCGAGCCAGCCGGCTGGCGGAGCGTCCCGACCCGAACGGAGGCGCTCGGCGTCACCGCGCTTGCCTCCCTTCCCAGGATCGAACAGCTCGTGCTCGCGCCCTCCGAGCACAAGGACGCCGAGCGACGCGCGCACCGGGCCCGTCGCCGGGCAGAGCGCGTCGCCGGCGTCTACATCGCCTCGCTCTCCTTTCGCACCGTCACCTACAAGGCGCTCTGCGCTGCCGGCCAGCTCGCCCGCTTCTACCCCGACCTCGAGGATCCCACCCTCGCCGTCCCCTTCGCGATCTTCCACCAGCGCTTCTCGACGAACACGGAGCCGAGCTGGGAGCGTGCACAGCCGTTTCGGCTCCTCTGCCACAACGGGGAGATCAACGCGATCGACGGGAACGTCGCCTGGATGGAGGCGCGCGAGCGCGCGCTCGGTCCAGCGCCAGAGCTCGCTCCCGCCCTCGATCGAGGCGGCTCCGACTCCGCTCTCCTCGACAACGCGCTCGAGCTCCTGGTCCGAGGCCTCGGGAAGGGGCTCGCCGAGTCGGTCTCCCTGCTCGTCCCCCCGGCCTGGCAGAACGACCCCCGCCTCGAGCCGCAGGTGCGGGACTTCTACCGCTATGGCGCACTGCTGAGTGAGCCGTGGGACGGCCCGGCGGCCCTCTGCATGACGGACGGACGGGTCTGTGCCGCCGCGCTCGACCGCAATGGGCTTCGCCCGCTGCGCGTCGCCGTCACGTCGGACGGTCTCGTCACAGCGGCATCGGAGGCGGGTGCGGTGCCGCTTCCCGAAGGCGTGCGGGTGCGCCGGACGCGCCTCGGTCCAGGAGGCATCCTCACCGTCGATCCGAAGCGCGGGCTCCTCCTTGACGCCGTGCTTCGGCGCGACCTGGCCCGCCGCCGTCCGTACGGTCGGTGGGTTCCCGAGAGCATCGTGCGGCGCGAGGTCGGCGAGCCCGTCGAACCCCCCCAGAGCTCGCTGGATGCCCGTCACGTGCTCCACGGCTACACCCGTGAAGAGCTCGGGACGATGCTTCGTCCGCTCGCGCAGAGTGGCCATGACCCGGTTTCGTCGATGGGCGACGACACCGCCCTTCCGCCGCTCGCCGGGCGGAGTCGCCCGCTTGTCAGCTACCTGCGCCAGCGCTTCGCGCAGGTGACGAACCCCGCCATCGACCACCTCCGCGAGCGGCTCGTCATGTCGGTGGCGACGCTGCTCGGCCCGCGCCCGGATGCGTTCGAGGTCGAAGGACCGCTCCCGCGGGTCACCGTGCTCCCCGGGTTCCTCCTCTACCCGTCCGGGCTCGAGTCGCTCTCTCCCCTTCGGCTCGAGGCGACCTTCACGGCAGAGGAGGGACTCAGGCGGGCGCTCGACCGGCTGGCGGTGCTCGCGGAGTCGGCGGTCGCAGCTGGGGCCGAGCTCCTTTGTCTCTCAGACCGGGAGGCGGGCAGAGAGCGAGCCCCGGTGCCCGCGCTCCTCGCCCTCTCGGCCGTACACACGAGGCTCGCCGAAGTCGGCCTGCGCACGCGCTGCTCGCTCCTCGTCGAATCGGACGAGCCACGCGACACGCACGCGATCGCCTGTCTGCTCGGCTTCGGGGCGGACGCGATCTGTCCGCGGCTCGCACTCGAGACGATCGCTCGCCTGGCAGCGGAGGACCGTATCGGGGGCGATCGGCCCTCGCCCGAGGAGGCACAGCGGCGGCTGCTGGTGGCCCTCGAGGAGGGCGTCCTCAAGGTCATGTCCAAGATGGGCATCTCGGACGTCGCGAGCTACCGGGGCGCACGCCTCTTCGAGGCGGTGGGGCTCGACCGCCACCTCTGCCACGACTACCTCGGCGGTGTGCCGTCGGCGGTCGGCGGCGCCCGTCTCGAGCGCTTCGAGCGAGAGGCGCTCGAACGCTTGGAGGCCTCACGCGCGGTGCCGCCGCAACTCGAAAACCCTGGCTACTTCAAGTTCCGCAAAGGTGGCGAGCCGCACGCGACCGACCCCGACGTCGTCGCGGCCCTCCAGGACGCTGTCGCGAGCGCACACGCGCTGCGACGTGCTGTTCGCGACAGGCGTTCGGATCGCTACGAGCGCTTCGCCGCCCTCGTCAACGGCCGGTCTCCGCTCGAGCTTCGCGACCTGCTCGAGCTCGTCCCGGCACGCCCCGCCGTTCCACTCGAGGAGGTCGAGCCGGCCGCTGCGATCGTGCGCCGCTTTTCGGGGGGTGCGATGTCACACGGGGCGCTCTCGGCCGAGGCCCACGAGACGATCGCGATCGCTTTCAACCGCCTCGGTGCCCGCGCCAACTCGGGCGAGGGGGGCGAGGATCCTGCGCGCTTTCGGGACGAGCGAAACTCGAAGATCAAGCAGGTCGCGTCGGGTCGTTTCGGGGTCAGCGCCGAGTACGCGGTGTCTGCGGAGGAGCTGCAGATCAAGATCGCCCAAGGCTCGAAGCCCGGTGAGGGGGGCCAGATCCCCGCGCACAAGGTGACGGAGGAGATCGCGCGCCTGCGGAAGACGCAACCCGGCGTCTCGCTCATCTCTCCGCCCCCCCACCACGACATCTACTCGATCGAAGATCTCGCGGAGCTCATCTTCGACCTGCGCGAGGTGAATCCGGAAGCCGCCATCTCCGTGAAGCTCGTCGCCGAGCGGGGCGTCGGGATCGTCGCCGCGGGGGTCGCCAAGGCGCATGCGGACGTCATTCACATCGCCGGTGCCGACGGAGGCACGGGAGCGAGCCCGCTGCCCTCGATCAAGCACGCGGGCGCACCGTGGGAGCTCGGCCTTGCGGAGACGCAGCAGGCGCTCGTCGCGAACCACCTGCGAAGCCGGGTTCGGATCCGCGTGGATGGAGGCCTCAAGACCGGGCGTGACGTTGTCATCGCCGCGCTCCTCGGCGCCGACGAGTTCGCCTTCGGCACCGCACTCCTCCTTGCCGAGGGCTGCCTCATGGTCCGCTCATGCCACCTGGACACGTGTCCGGTCGGGATCGCCACCCAGCAACCCGGGCTGCGGGCGAAGTTCGCGGGGACACCCGAGATGGTGCAGGCCTACCTCCTCTTCGTCGCCGAGGAGGTTCGCCGGCTGCTCCGATCGCTCGGCTTTCGCTCGCTCGAGGAAGCTGTCGGCACTGTGGAGTGCCTTCGCCAGCGCCGGACGGGCGACTCCGCCGCAGACACGCTCGACCTCTCGCCACTCCTTGCTCGAAGCGCCGAGGGTGTCTCCCGTTACGCCGGCGGAGCGCGCGCCCGCTCGGGCGACCGGCTCGGGATTCTTCTCCACGCCCAAGGAAGGCCCGCGCTCGCGGAGCCGGCTTTGATCGAGCCCCGACACCTGATCACGAACGGCGACCGGGCCGTCGGTGCGCGGCTCGGAGGCGCGATTGCGAGGAGCGCCGGCTCCGGTCCACCGGCCGGGCGCGTGCGAGTCCGCTTCGAGGGCTCCGCCGGCCAGAGCTTCGGCGCCTTCCTCACCACTGGTGTCGAGCTGTACCTCGTGGGCGAGGCGAACGACGGCGTCGGCAAAGCCATGAGTGGGGGTCGTATCGTGATCTCGGCCCCGCCGGACGATGCTGGCGACCCGTGCTTGCTCGGCAACACGGCGCTCTACGGCGCGACGGGCGGCAAGCTCTTCTGCGCCGGCTCGGCGGGCGAGCGCTTCGCCGTGCGCAACTCTGGAGCTGTCGCCGTCGTGGAGGGGGTCGGAGACCACGCCTGCGAGTACATGACGGCGGGCACGGTGGTCGTCCTGGGCGAAGTCGGTCTCAACTTCGGCGCGGGTATGACGGGCGGGGAGGCATACGTCTTCGACCCGGCCGGGACTCTTGACGTAGGGCTGAACGAGAAGCTCGTGCTTGCCCACATTCCGGACTCGAACCACCTCCTGGAGGTTCGGGAGCTCGTCGAGCGCCATCTCCGCTACACGGGCTCGGAGCGCGCGGCGGCGCTGCTCGAGGGCTGGGAGGAGTCGACGAGTGGTGTCCTGCGGATCGCCCCGAAGGCGGAGGTGAGCGCACGCGAGGACTTCAGTCGAGCCGCGTCGAGGAGCCGGTGGTGAGCGAGCCAACGTCGGTTCGATCTTCGTGTGCCGATGCGGCACAGCCGGTGACGGAGCGACGCGGTGACGTGGCGCGGCGCCTACGAGCTGAAAGCATTGTCGAGCGCGAGCATGAGAGCGAACCCGATGAGAAGCGCGGCCGAGGCCGCACGCTCGTTCCCGCGCGCGTGGCTCTCAGGCACGAGCTCGTCGACGACGACGTACAGCATGGCGCCCGCTGCGAACGCCAGGCCGAAGGGAAGGAGCACGCTGGCGACGCCGAAAGCGGCGAAGGCAATCAGTGCCGCGGGTGGCTCGACCGCTCCGGTCAGGGCAGCGACGCCCACCGCCGAGCCTCGCCTCGTGCCCGCCGCCAGCAGTGGCGCCGCTGCGGCGAATCCCTCAGGCACGTTCTGGATCCCAATCGCGAGTGCGATCGGGATCCCGAGCTCGGGCCCACCTGCAGCGAAGGCGACGCCCACGGCCATCCCCTCGGGGACGTTGTGGATCGTCAGGGCGGAAAGGAGGAGTGTTGCGCGCTGACCTGCGGCCACGTCCGCGTGGCCTCGCTCGACGAAGCGGAGATGGACGTGCGGGACGATCACGTCCAGGAGGAGCAACGTGACACCGCCGACCAGAACGCCCGCCAGTACCTCGACGAGCGTTCCCTCGTCCAGGGCCGGAACGAGCAGGCTGAAAGCGGTCGCTGCCAGCATCACCCCCGCCGTGAAGCCGAGCAGGACATCGAGCAGATACTCCGAGGGCCGAGGAAGTAGGAACAGCCCTAGTCCACCGACTGCAGTTGCGAGGCCCGCAGCCAGGATCCACAACAGCGTCTCCAGGTCCACGCCTGCTTGTACCGAGCGGACGGCTGTGATCCTGCACTCGTCCTCTCCTGGCGACGAGGCCAGATCCTGCCGATCGAGAGCCGGATCGACTCTCTCGAGACCTCTTCGGACGTCGGGTCGTCGCGTACGACGTGCGCCCACCGCTCTCGGCGCGGCTCGCACAGACGCAGGAGGTCGCCGGGCGACACGGCCGGCGTCTAGGTCGCGACGGCGGAGGACGAGACGGTGCGCGCGCGCAACAGGTAGCGCCTGAGCTCGTCGGCCCCCCACACGACGAACGGGAATGTCGCCAGCAATGCGAGCTCGGTGAAGCCGAGCGGCGCCGTATGGAAGATCGGCTGGAAGACCGGGACATAGATGAGAGCGCCCACGAAGATCAACTCGAAGGCGATACCCCAGAGCAGCATTCCGTTGCTGAAGACCCCGATGCTGCGCAGGGACGCGTGATCGGTGCGCGCCGCGAAGGCCGTTCCGACCTGGCACGCAACGATCCCGGCGAACGTCATCGTCGTCGCCTTCACATAGGGATCGTTCAAGGACGAGCCCGACGAGACGTCGGCACCGCTGCTCCATCCCGCCTGCCAGAGCACGAAGAAGAACCCGCCGAGAACGAGCGCGGCTTCGATCAACCCGAGGAAGACCCACGCGCGGTAGAGCATCGGCGCGGTGATGACACCCTCCTTCCGCGATCGTGGAGGTCGTTGCATCAAGCCGGGCTCGGCTCGCTCGCGTCCGAGCGCGAGCGCCGGAAAGATCTCCGTGCCGAGATCGATCGCGAGGATCTGCATGACGGTCAGAGGAAGCGGAATCGTGCCTCCGCTCAGGGCGAACACGAGGAACGGCACGACCTCAGGAGTCGCGTGCGCGAAGATGTAGAGGATGAACTTGCGAATGTTGTCGAAGACCTGACGCCCAGCTTCGACGGCAGCAACGATGGTCGCGAAGTTGTCGTCCGTGAGGATCATCGTTCCCGCCTCGCGTGCGACTTCCGTTCCGGTCGAACCCATTGCGATGCCGATGTCGGCTCGGCGCAGTGCCGGCGCGTCGTTCACACCGTCGCCGGTCATGGCGACCACGTGACCCTCTGCTCGTAACGCGTCGGCGATCCTGAGCTTCGCCTCGGGCGATGTGCGCGCGAACACGAGTTCCCTGTCCTCGCGCAGAAGGTGATCGAGCTCCGACTCGCTC
>DATIBA010000155.1:0-23089 GCA_035457765.1 Gaiellaceae bacterium | reverse complement strand
CGCCCCTTCGACTCGAAGGCTCGTCTCGAGCTTCTCGAGACCGTTGCGTACGACTCGGGCGTGACGCTGCTCCGGTACCGGCCCCTGATCGAGCTGTGAGGCAGTCGTCGAGAGGTCGAGCACTCGGGCCACGGTCCGGCTGACCCGCTCTCTTGGCACGCCCAGGTGACGCCGCTCGCAGGCGTGGACGACTCGCCGGCCGCTCTGCGGGCGGTCGCCTCTGCGCTCGATCCGCACGCGTTCAGGATCAATCTCACCACGTATAGAGGTTGCCCGTTCAAGGTCAACCTCATCCCCTACAACCCGACGGGGCGGTTCGAGGGCTCCTCGCGACGGGCAATCGAGTCGTTCGAGGCCGTCCTCGATCGGGCACGAGTCCCCGCGACCGTGCGGCTCACGCGCGGTCGTGACATCGAGGCCGCCTGCGGTCAGTTGGCCTCGAAGCGCTGATGGAGCGGGTAACAGGGATCGGCGGAGTCTTCTTCCGCGCCCGCAACCGACGGCGCTGGCAACCTGGTATGGCCGGGCGATCGACCCTGCGGCAACCGGGGCTATGGGGCCGGCCCCCGCTAGCTGACGAGAGCCGGGTGCTCGTCGAAGAGGTAGCGCAGCACCGGCTGTTTCGCGGCGCGCACCTCGTCGAGGCGCCGCACCGGTCGGCTGTGAGGAGCCTCCTTCAACACCTCGGGTGACTCGGCGGCCTCCTCCGCGATCCGTCGCATCGCGTCGACGAAGCCGTCGAGTCGCTCTTTCGTCTCCGTCTCGGTCGGCTCGATCATGAGCGCTTCGGGGACGACGAGCGGGAAGTAGATGGTCGGCGGATGGATCCGGTGGTCCATGAGCCGCTTCGCGACGTCGAGCGCGGTGATCCCGTGCTCGCGCTTGAGATTCCGCGCGGAGAGCACGAACTCGTGCATGCAGATGCGGTCGTACGGAAGGTCGTAGACGTCCTTCAGGCGCGCGAGCACGTAGTTCGCGTTCAGGACGGCGACCTCGGACATCTCCCGGAGCTCCGGTCCGTATGCGCGCATGAACGCGTACGAGCGGACGAACACCCCGAACGGCCCTGCGAACCCGCGCACGCGCCCGATGGACTTCGGCCGGTCGTGGTCGAGCCGGTAGACGTCTCCGTCCCGGACTACCACCGGCGCAGGCAGGTATGACTCGATCGTGTCTCGCACGGCGACCGGTCCGCCGCCTGGTCCGCCGCCGCCGTGCGGCTGCGAGAAGGTCTTGTGCAGGTTGTAGTGGACGATGTCGAAGCCCATGTCGCCAGGCCGCGAGATCCCGACGACGGCGTTCAGGTTCGCGCCGTCGTAGTAGAGGAGCGCTCCGGCGTCGTGGAAGATCCGCGCGACCTCCTCGATTCCCTCGTCGAAGAGGCCGAGCGTCGACGGGTTCGTGAGCATGAGCCCTGCCGTGCGCTCGTTCACCTTGCCGCGCAGGTCGTCGAGATCGAGGTTGCCGCGTGCATCCGTCTCGACGCGCTCGAGCCTGAAGCCGGCCATCGTCACGCTCGCGGGGTTCGTCCCGTGCGCGGTGTCGGCGGTGACGATCGTGTCGCGCTCCTCGCCGCGGTCCCTGAAGTACGCGCGCATCAGCATGAGCCCCGTGAGCTCGCCCTGCGAACCGGCCGCGGGTTGCAGCGTGACCGCGGGCAGGCCGGCGATCTCCGCCAGGATCGCCTGCAGTCGCCACATGAGCTCGAGCGCGCCCTGCGCTCCCTCGTCCTCCTGGTGCGGATGCAGATCGCGGAATCCCGGCAGCCCGCCCACACGCTCGTTGACGCGCGGATTGTGCTTCATCGTGCAGCTCCCGAGTGGGTAGAAGCCCGTGTCGACGCCGAAGGTCCGGTCGGCAAGAGCCGTGATGTGGCGCACGATCTCGGGCTCGGCCACCTCCGGAAGTCGGGGCGGGTGGGTTCGCCGGAGCTCGAGCGGAAGCTCGGGCTTGGGGAGGCCGTAGTCGGGCGCGCGGCCCGCGCGCCGTCCGACACGGCTCTTCTCGAAGATGAGCTCCATCAGCACACTTCCGCGAGCACGGCGGCGAGGCGGTCGACGTCGGCCGGGGTGCGCTTCTCCGTCAGCGCGACGAGCAGGACGTCGTCCATCTCTGGGTAATCGCGGCCGAGGGCGTAGCCCGGATGGACGCCGAGCGTCCGAGCATCGCGGATGACGTCTCTCGCCGGCCGCGGCAGCCGCACGGCGACCTCCTTGAACGTCGGACGCTCGAACACGAGTGGAAGTCCGAGCCTCTCCTTCGCATATTCGGTGAGCGCGAAGCACGTCTCGCCCACCTCACGCAGGCCCTGTGGGCCGAGCCACGTCAGCGTGACGAGCCCGGCCAGCGCGAGGAGCGTCTGGTTCGTGGTGATGTTCGACGTTGCCTTCTCGCGCCGGATGTGCTGCTCTCGCGTCTGCAGGGTGAGGACGAACGCGCGCTCCCCGTCCAGATCGACCGTCTCCCCGACGATGCGACCGGGCATGCGCCGGACGAACTCCTGGCGCGCCGCGAAGAACCCGTAGTGGGGGCCGCCGTAGAGCGGCGGGCAACCAACGCTCTGCCCCTCTCCTATCGCCATCGCACATCCGTAGGCCCCGGGCGCCTCGAGCAACCCGAGGGACATCAGGTCGACGTGCGCGATCGGATGTGCCCCGGCCTCGGCTGCCGCAGCAGCGAGCTCGGGCGCCGGCTCGAGGCAACCGAAGAAGTTCGGCTGCTGGAACATCACGGCCGCGGCGTCCGCCGACGCCACGGCCAGATCGTCGGGATCGATCGTTCCGCCGCGATGAGGGACTTCGACGACTTCGAGACCGAAACCGGTCGCGTATGTCTTGACGACGTGACGGACCTGTGGGTTCAAGGTCTCCGCAAGCACGACCTTCGCTCGGTCGCTCGTGTGCTTCGCGACGAAACACGCGTCGGCGGCGACCGTGGTGCCGTCGTACCCGGAGGCGTTCGACACGTCCAGGCCCGTCAGCTCGCAGATGACGGTCTGGTACTCGAAGATCGCTTGCAGCACGCCTTGGCTCATCTCCGGCTGGTACGGCGTGTAGGCCGTGAGGAACTCGCCGCGCGAGAGCAGGACGTCGACCACGGCGGGGACGTAGTGGTCATAGATCCCGGCACCGAGGAACGACAGCTCGACCCCGGTGTGCGCGTTGCGCCCGGCCAACTCCGAGAGGTGCGCGACGAGCTGGACTTCGGGAAGCGCCGGCGGGACGTCGAGATCTCGGTCGAGGCGAACGCTCGCGGGAATCTGCGCGAAGAGCTCGTCGACCGTCGCGACCCCGATCGCGGCGAGCATCTCCTCGCGGTCGGCGTCGGTGAGGCCGAGGTAGCTCACGCGCGTCTCTCGTCGGCTTCGGCTCCCGCCGGGCAGCGCCCGGCTCCGCCGACACCTGACGCCTCTCGCGGCAGGATGCGTCGCGCTCGGCGCTCGTCCGTCCGTCGAGTACTGTCCTGCGCGCCTCGCGCTCTCGTCCTCTGCGAGCACCGCCAAGGAGACGCTTGGCTGCCGGTCGCCAGCGAGGCCGTCATTGCTCCGCGACGTGCGCGCGGTACGCGTCTGCGTCCATCAGCGAGTCGGCCTCGTCTGGATCCGACATGCGAATTCGGATCAGCCACCCATCGCCGTACGGGTCGTCGTTCACGATCTCTGGCTCGTCGACCGCTTTCTGGTTCACCTCGAGAACCTCCCCCGAGAGCGGCGCAACGACGTCGGAGACCGCCTTGACCGACTCGACCTCGCCGTACGATTCGTCCTTTGCGACGGTCGAGCCGGGCGTCGGCGGCTCGTAGTGGACGAGCTCGCCCAGCGCATCCTGGGCGAACCAGGTGATCCCGAGGGTGGCCTGGTCGCCGTCGATCCGCGCCCAGTCGTGCTCGGGGTGATACCTGAGATCGTCGGGGTAGGTCTCGGCAGCGGGCACGTTCTCATGCCTCCTTCCGGTAGATCGGTTTCTTGACCACGCGGGCGCGCCTTGGCTTGCCGCGGACGTCGATGACCAGCTCCGAGTCGAGTGCCGCGAGCCCGGTCGGCACGTACCCCATCCCGATGCCCTGGTCGAGCATCGGCGAGTGCGTGCCGGACGTCACTTCGCCACCGCCCTCGATCGGCATCCCCTGACGGGGAACCGCACGGTCCTCCATCACGAACGGCACGAGCCTTCGAGCCGGCCCGTCCTCACGGATCGTGCGCAGGACCTCGACGCCCGTGAAATCGGTCGTAAGGGCGCAGGCCCAACCGAGGCCGGCCGAGATCGCGTCCGTCTCGGGGCCGATGTCGTTTCCGTGCAGCGGGTAGCAGACCTCGAGCCGAAGCGTGTCGCGTGCGCCGAGACCGCAGGGAACGGCGCCGCGCGCGACGACCGCGTCCCAGAGCTCGGGCGCGTCCTCCGCCGCGCAGCAGAGCTCGACGCCTGCCTCGCCCGTGTAGCCCGTGCGACAGATCATCGCCTCGACGCCGTCGACCTCGCCCATCTCGTGCGTGAACGCCGGCGAGTCGGACAAGCCGAGCCGCTCGAGCGATTCGGGCCCCTGCACGGCGAGCAGGCCGTACTCGTCGGACGCGTCCCTCACTTCGGTGCCGCGCGGCTCTCGGTCCTTCAGCCACTCGTACACGATCTCGCGGTTGGACGCGTTCACGACGAGCACGAACTGCCCGTGCGCGAGTCGGTAGGCGATCAGGTCGTCGACGATTCCACCCTGCTCGTTCGTCAGCAGCGTGTACTGGGCCTCGCCGTCGCCGACCCGGTCGATGTCGTTGGAGAGCATGGTCTGCAGGAACGCCTGTGCGGTCGGGCCGTCCACGTGGAGCTCGCCCATGTGGGAGACGTCGAACACGCCACAGTCGCCCCGCACGGCTCGATGCTCGGGAATGACACCGTCGTACTGCACCGGCATCTCGTACCCGGCAAAGGGCACCATGCGCGCTCCGAGGCCGACGTGGCGCTCGAAGAGAGGCGTGCGCTTGAGCGTCGCTTCCACCGTTGCGACTCTAACCTTTCGTGGTCGTAGGGCGACCTCGAAAGGGCCTGCGAAGCTAGTCGTCTTTGAGGAAGCTGGGGATGTCGAGCTCGACGTCGCGGACGCTCGGCGCCTCGATGATCGGCCGCTCAGCGGTCGAGTCCACAGGAGCTTCGACGCGACGGCGACGAGGCCGGCCGCCGAAGCCCGTCGCGATCGCGGTCACGCGAACGTCCTCTCCCATCGCGTCGTCGATCACGGCTCCGAAGATGACGTTCGCGTTCGCGTCGGCTGCCCCGGTCACGACCTGCGCCGCCTCGTCGACCTCCGCGAGGCCGAGGTCCGGGCCGCCCGTGATGTTGAGCAGCACGCCCGTTGCGCCGTCGAGCGAGGTTTCGAGAAGCGGCGACGAGATCGCCGCCCGCGCCGCTTCGGCCGCGCGGTTCTCGCCGCGCGCGACGCCGATTCCCATGAGAGCCGAGCCCGCGTCCCGCATGATCGTGCGCACGTCGGCGAAGTCGAGGTTGATGAGCCCGGGGACGGTGATCAGATCGGTGATCCCCTGCACGCCCTGACGAAGTATGTCGTCCACCATCCGGAAGGCCTCGGTGACGGGCGTCGACCGTTCCACCACCTGAAGCAGGCGGTCGTTCTCGATCACGATGAGCGTGTCGACGTTGTCTCTGAGCGTCTGAATGCCTTGCTCGGCCTGATCCGCCCGGAGCCGCCCCTCGAAGGCGAACGGACGTGTGACGACGCCGACAGTGAGCGCACCGAGCTCGCGTCCGATCTCGGCCACGACCGGCGCTCCACCCGTCCCCGTACCACCGCCTTCGCCGGCGGTCACGAAGATCATGTCGGCGCCCTTCAGAGCTTCCTTCAGCTCGTCGCGGCTCTCCTGAGCGGCGGCGAGCCCCACGCGCGGATCCGCTCCGGCGCCGAGACCACGAGTTGCCCTGGAGCCGATGTGAATCTTGACGTCGGCTTCCATCATCAGGAGCGCCTGCGCGTCGGTGTTCACCGCGACGAATTCGACACCTGAGATACCCGCCTCGACCATCCGCGTCACGGCATTGGAACCGCCACCGCCGATGCCGACGACCTTGATGACTGCGAGATAGCTCCCTAGTTGATTGCTCACGTCTCAACCCACCTCAAGTTGAAGCTCGCATTGACCTTGCGACTGTTCGCACATCCTTCGCTCTCGAGGGTAGGCCTCCTATCGACCTATGTCAATCTCGTTCATGTTCTCAAACATTCAAGCTCAACCTGAAACTTTAGAGTTAGTAGCCGGCTACAGGCCGTTCGGGGACGCTCACGTCGATGTACGCGCGATGGCGATCCACGTGTGGAAACACGGCCCTGGCCACCGCGACCTTGAGACCGAGATCGGTCGCGGCGCCCAGCCGGATCTCGGGACCCCGACGGAGCACGAGCGTAAGCTCGCCATCGGTCGCTCGCACTGCCTTGACACGCCGAGGAAGCTTCTCGTCACGTGCTGCAGCCAGCGCCTTCGTGGCAGGAATGAACGTCGCGGGAAGCATTCCCCCGACGCGAACGGTCACTCCCCGAGTCAGCCAGAGGCGCGGGAACACGCGCTGAGACCCTGTCCGTATCTCCCGTATGACCTTACCCGACCCGGTCACGAGCCAGGAGGAGCGCCTCTTCCTCGCGACGGCGACCGGTCGCTCGGGTGCGACCCTCACGACGAGTGTGTTCGGGAAAGCCCTGTCGACGGTTACGCCCGCCACTGACGGCAGCGCCCGGACCGTGGCCTCGACGGCCCCGGCATCGAGCGCGACCAGGCTCTGGCCGCGAGCGGACTCGGTGGCGGCCAGGACGTCCCTCACGACCTCGCGCGGTGCCCCGCGAACCTCGATTCGGTCGACCGCAAAGACGCTCGACGAAAGCGCGCCCCAGTAGGCTGCCGCGGTACCGCCGACGATCGCGAACGCGGCGAGCAGGAAACGGCCGGAGGGGACGATCCGAGCGAGATGCAGGCGATCTCCCGCCGCGCCACGCGGAAACGGGACGACGACGCTTGCCGCAGGCGTGTGCCGGCGCGATGTGCGCTCGGTTCGTCCCCCGACCATGCGGCGGGATTCGCCGCGAGCGGCGGCCTTCCTACGTCGAGGCGTGGAGATCGACGGCACCGGCGAAGACGACTTCGCGCTCGAGCTCTACGCCAAACTGCTCGCGCGCGCGCCGCTTCGCCTCGACGATCAGCGCGACGCAGTCGGCGCTCGTCGCTCCTCCCGCGTTCTCGATGAAGTTCGCATGCTTGGGCGAGATCACGGCTCCCCCGATTCGATGTCCCTTGAGACCGCAGAGCTCGAGCATCTCGCCCGCTCCGACCTCCCCACCAGGGTTCTTGAACACGCTTCCGAACGTCCGCTTGTTCGTCGGCTGCGTCGCCTTGCGTCGTGCGATCAGATCCGCCACGGCGTCCTTTACCTCGCCGGGGGAGCGCGGCTCGAGCCGGTACTCCACGCGGGCGACGACGTCTCCGGAGGCGAGCGACGAGTGCCGGTACTCGAGGCCGAGCTCGTTCGGACGGAGCCAATCGTCGCCCTCCGCGCTCACCACGAGCGCGCGGACGAGAACGTGCGACCAGTCGCGGCCGTAGGCACCGGCGTTCATCCGCACTCCGCCGCCGGCCGTGCCCGGAATCGCGCAGGCGAACTCGAACCCGCCCAGACCCGCGGCACGCGCACGGTGCAGGCACACGGCGTTCGTGGCGCCCCCGCCCGCCATCAGCACCCGCTCGGCCACCGCCACGTCAGCGAGCTCTCCCTCGAGCTTGAGCACGAGCGCGTCGACGCCCTCGTCGGCCGCGAGCACGTTCGAGCCGAGCCCGACGACGAAGACGTCGAGGCCCTCGCTCACTGCGAAGCGGAGTGCCGTGCCCAGCTCTGCGACAGTGCGGGGTCGGGCGAGCGTACGAGCGGGACCGCCGGTCCCGATCGTCGTGAGGCGCGCGAGCGGAACGCCGTCCTCGATCTCGATCACTACTCGGGCAGCCCTTCCACGATTGCTCGCGCGATCCGCCATGGCTCCCCGACGCCGAGCGTGACGACCACATCGCCGGATCTCGCCCAGGCGAGAGCGATCGCACTCGCCTCGTCGAGCGTCGGTGCCCAGCCGCGGCGGACCTCGGGAGGGACACTGTCGAGCACGAGCTTCCCGGAAACGCCCGGAATCGGCGGATCGCGCCCGTCGACGACATCGGTGACGACCGCGGCGTCGGCAAGGCCGAGCGCGGCTCCGAGCTCGGAGTACAGGTGACGCGTCCGAGCGTAGACATGGGGCTGATACACGGCGATGAGATTCCGCTCGGTCACCTCCCGAGCGGTCCGGAGCGTCGCCGCGATCTCCGTCGGATTGTGTGCGTAGTCGTCGATCACCCGCACGCCGCCACGCTCTCCGACGAGCTCGAACCTACGCCCCACGCCCCGGAAGCCCGCGAGCGCGCGCTCCGCATCGGTCCTGGTCACGCCCATGAGCTCCAGCGCGGCGAGCGCCGCCGCGGCGTTTCTGCGGTTGTGCTCACCGGCCACACCGAGCTCGATGTCGACGGGGTCGAGCTCCCACCCACGGACGGCAAGCGGAGCGGCGTCGAGCCATGCTTCGAAGAGCTCCGCGAGCTCGGCCTCGGAAGCGTACGTCGCGTGGTGATCGAGCTCGACATTCGTCACGACGGCGATCTCCGGTCGTAGAAGCGCGATCGAACGGTCGGACTCGTCGCCTTCGACGACGAGCCAGCCCATCCCGGCGCCCGCGTTCCCGCCGAGCTGCGGGACGACACCGCCGAGGATCCACGACGGTTCCTCCCCGAGCTCCCGCAGCGCGTACGCGATCATCGCCGCAGTGGTCGTCTTGCCGTGAGCGCCGCCGACGACCAGCGAGCGGCGCAGGGCGACGAGCTCAGCGAGAAACACCGCTCGCGAGCGGCCTTCGATGCGGTCCGCGTGGGCGGTCGACACGACGACCTCGAATCCGGGAGGAGGCAGCGGGTCGCCGCCCAGGTCGACGTCCATCCCGTTCAAGGACTCGAGGAAGATCGTCTCCCGCACCTCCCAGCCGCGCACCTCGGCGCCCCAGGCCTGGGAGATGTTGGCGTACGCCGAGAGCCCGGCGCCTCCGATCCCGACGAAGTAGAGCCTGCGTCCTTCGAGTGGGCGGTCGAGGCCGCTCATCGGCGCTCTTCTGCGAGTCGCACGAGCTCGTCCGCGATGGCGTCCGCTGCACGCGGCCTCGCGAGGGCTCGCATCGCGTCGCGCATCTCTCGTAGACGGCCGGGGTCGCCCAGCAGGTCGGCGACCAGCCCCGGGGCCCGGTCGAGCTCGCGCTGATCGAGGACGACGGCGCCGCCTCCATCCGCGAAGTGGCGCGCGTTCAGCGCCTGATGATCGGCAGTCGCGTACGGATAGGGAACGAGGATCGACGGGGTGCCCGCCGCGGCAAGCTCCCAGACCGTTCCTCCCGCCCTCGAGAGCGCGAGATCGGCGACGGCGAGTGCCTCGCCGAAGTGATCGGTCGTCGGGACGAGGACGTAGTCCGAGCGCTCGACCTTCGGACGGAGCGCCTCGTAGTCGCGGTCGCCCGAGACGTGCAGCACGGGGGGCCCCTGGGCCCCGAACGTCTCCACGGCGAACTCGTTCAGCGCCCGCGCTCCCGCGAGCCCGCCGAAGACCGCGAGGACGGGGCCCTCGGCAGGAAGCCCGAACCGGACTCGTCCGGCGGCACGGTCGGCACCGAGATGGGCAACGGGGATCGGCCGCCCGGTGACAACGTACTTCGCGCCACTCCTGCCAGGGATCGCGTACGACAGGAAGACCCTTCGCGCGAAGGGCGCCGCGAGGCGGTTCGCGAGGCCGAGGTGCGCGTCCGCCTCCGTGAGTGCCGCCGGAATTCCCCGTAGCCGCGCGGCGAGCACCATCGGCCCGGCTACGTAGCCACCGGCGCCGAGCACGACGTCGGGACGCCGACGCGCGAGGATTCGACTGCAGGCCAGCGGCGCTCGTGCCGCACGCACCAGCGCGCGCAGAAGCTCGAGTCCGGGTCTCCGCGGGAACCCCGAGATCGAGAACGTGTCGAGCTCGAAACCCGCCTCAGGAACCAGTTGCGACTCGACGCGGGCGCGCGACCCGGCGACTGTCACCCGGACCCCGCGCGCGCGTAGAGCTTCCGCGACCGCGAGAGCGGGTCGAACGTGCCCTGCTGTTCCGCCCGCCGCGATCACGCACGCGAGCTTGGACGACTGTTCCATTCACGGCGATGTTAAGGAGAATCCCCACTCCCGCGAGCAACACCACCAGGCTCGAGCCACCGTACGAGACGAACGGGAGCGGAATCCCCGTGAGCGGCGCGATCCCGAGCACAGCGGCCAGATTGATCGCGGCCTGACCGCAGATGAGCGCTGTCAGACCGGCGGCGAGCAGCTTCCCGAAGCGATCGCGACACCTCAGGCTGATCCGGAATCCTAAGAACGCCATCGCCGCGAAGGCGCCGATGACGAGCGCCGAGCCGACGAGACCGAGCTCCTCCCCGACGACCGCAAAGATCATGTCGGTGTGCGCCTCGGGAAGGTACGAGATCTTCCCCACTCCTTCGCCGAGACCGGCGCCGGTGAAGCCTCCGGAGCCGATTCCGATCATCGCCTGGACGATCTGGAACCCTGAACCCTGCGCGTCGCTCCACGGGTCGAGGAAGCTGAAGACGCGCGCTCGACGGTACGGCTCGGCCCAGATCGCGAGCAAGCCCATCGCCGTGGCGAGCAGCGACGCGAGCAGGAGGAGCCGGGTGGGAACGCCGGCCACGACGAGAACGGCGAGCATCATCCCGCACAGCGAGATCGTCGTACCGAGATCCGGCTCGAGCAGGATCAGCCCGCAGAAGATCGCCGTCAAGAGCCCGAGCGGCTTCACGAGTTCCCCGAGGCTCTGGGGCGCGCGGCGGCGTGCGAGGTACACGGTGGCGAAGAGGCAGAGCGCGAGCTTTGCGAGCTCGGACGGCTGGAAGCTCGCGGGGCCGAACAGGAACCAACGCCGCGCGCCGTTGATCTCGGGACCGAGGACGAGGACGGCGGCGCAGAGACCCAGTGCCACCAGGAGCAACGGCGGCGCGAGGTACCGCAGGCGGTGGTAGTCGAAGCGGGCGGCCGCCACCATCAGGACGAGGCCGATGAGCGCGTACACGGCCTGGCGCTTCAGGTAGCTCATCGGGTCGCCGTTCCCGAGCGCAGCCGACGCCGACGTCGCGCTGTACACCATCACGAGCCCGAACGCGACGAGGCCGAGCGTGACGAAGCACAGGAGGCGCTGATCGAAGTGGCCGTCGCGTCTCACGCGAGCGCCTCCACGAGCCGTCGGAACGCGTCGCCTCTCGCCTCGAAGTCGTCGAACTGGTCGAAGCTCGCGCACGCGGGCGATAGGAGCACGATGTCGCCCGGCTCGGCGTTCGTCGCTGCTTCGGTCAGCGCCGAGGCGAGGTCGCCCGAGTCGACGTATTGGACGCGTGCGCGACCGAGCGCATCCGCGATCTCGGATGCGGACTCCCCGATGAGGTACGCGCGGTCGCCCGCCGCGAAGGCGGCCGCGAGGGTCTCGTACGGCTCCGCCTTCCCACGCCCACCGAGGATGACGTGCAGCCGAGCGCCCGGAAACGAGGCGATAGCACGCAGCGCGGCGGCGGCGTTCGTCGCCTTCGAGTCGTTGACGTAGCGCACGCCTCGAAGCTCCCGCACGAGCTCGATGCGATGCGGAACCCCGGGGAAAGTGCGTAACGCCTGCGCGATCGCCATGTCGGAGATGCCGGCGGCGCGCGCCGCCGCAGTCGCCGCTGCGGCGTTCTCGCGATTGTGAGCGCCGGGGATGCGGGGCTCGGCGGGAAGCTCGTCGTCGGCATGGAACTCGACCCGCCGCGCCGCGCCCGGAATCGCGGCAAGACCTCGTGGGACGACGGCGACGTCCTCGCGGGTCTGACGCTCGAACATGCGCAGCTTCGTTTCCGTGTACGCCTGGAAGGAGCCGTGCCGGTCGAGATGGTCGGGTTCGAGATTGAGGAGGACGCCGATCCGCGGGCGAAGCGTCTCGACGTCCTCGAGCTGGAAGGACGAGAGCTCGCAGACGATCCAGGCCTCCGGCGCCACCACGCCGACCAGCGACGTGAGGGGTCGGCCGACGTTGCCGGCTACCTCTACCTGCCGCTCACCCGCACGGAAGACCTCCCCAAGAAGCTCGCTCGTCGTCGTCTTGCCGTTCGTGCCCGTGACGCCCAGGATCGGGTTGGCCAGGAGTCGCGCACCCAGCTCGATCTCGCTCCACACGGGCATGCCGCGCGCCCGAGCGCGCGACACGAGTAGCGTCTCTCCCGGAACACCGGGGCTCTTCACGACGAGATCGATCCCCTGCAGCAGTGTCTCCTCCTCGCGTCCGAGATGAATTTCGACGCCGAGCTCGCCGAGCCTGCTCGTGTCGACCGCGTCATCGCGGTCGAATCCGACGACGCCGGCGCCCTGACGGGCGAGCACCTCGGCTGCGGCCCTTCCCGAGCGTGCAAGCCCGACGACGAGGACCCGCTTGCCCGACAGCTCCCCGCTCAAGGTTCGACGAACTGGAGGAAGTCGCCGTAGAAGAGCGCGAAGCCGGAGGCGCAGAGGATCGCGCAGATGATCCAGAAGCGAACCATCACCTTCGTCTCCGACCACGCCTTCATCTCGAAATGGTGGTGGATGGGCGCCATCAGGAATACGCGCCGGCCCGTCCTGCGGAAGCTGACCACCTGAACGATGAGCGAGAGAACCTCGATCACGAAGATCCCGGCGATGAGCGGAAGCAGGATCTCGGTCTCCGTGACGATCGCAAACCCGGCGATCGCCCCTCCGAGAGCCATCGAGCCCGTGTCCCCCATGAAGACCTCGGCGGGGAAGGCGTTGTACCAGAGGAAGCCGATCGTGCCACCGATCAGCGCAGCCGCCAGGGTCGCGATGTCCAGGTAGACGTCGCTCCGTTCGCCGGGAACCCCGGATCGAATCCAGGCGATGCCAGCGATGGCGAGGAACGTGAGGAGCATGATCGTCGCCGTGCCCGCGGCGAGGCCGTCGATGCCGTCCGTGAGATTTGCACCGTTCACGGTGCCGGCGATCACGAGGAACAAGAACGGGTAGAAGAGGATCCCGAGGTCGAGATCCCACCCGACGATCGGCACGTACATGGACGTCGTGAACGCCTCACTCTCCTGGAGGAGCAGCGCGGCCCCGAGGGTGACGGCGGCGAGGAGCACCATCTTCCATCGCCCGGACAGGCCGAGCGAATGGCGGCGCCGGAGCTTCAGGTAGTCGTCGCCGAACCCGATCGCCGCACACCCGAGTGTGACGAAGAGGACCGTGAGGGCTTCGGCGGTGTACTGCGAGAGCGCGAGGAACGGAAAGACGGCCGACGCGATGATGAGGAGCCCCCCCATCGTCGGCGTCCCCTGTTTGACGACGTGCGCCGCAGGGCCCTCCGCCCGGATCTGCTGGCCGAGGTTCCTCGTGCGCAGAACCTCGATGAACTTCGGCCCGATCACGACGGCGACGACCATCGCGAGCAGGCCTGCGATCAGTACGGGGACCATGCTCGAGCGAAGTTCGCGATCTCCGTTGCGATGCCTTCGAGACCGACAGCTCGCGAGGCCTTGACGAGCACCGCGTCACCCGGTCGCAGGGCCTCGAGCGCGACGTCGACGACGTCCTCGGCATCGGCCGCCCACGCGACTGGCTCGTAGGCACGAGCGGGCGCTCCCACCCCGATGACGTCGATCTCGAGGCGGGCGGCGAGCTCGCCGACCTCCCGGTGGTAGCGGTCCGACTCCGTCCCGAGCTCGGCCATCTCCCCCAGAACGGCAATGCGACGACGATTCCCCGCCCGCTCGGCGAGGTGTTCCAGCGCAGCGCGCATGGAGTCGGGATTGGCGTTGTAGGCGTCGTTGATCACGAGGCCCCCTCCGGGAAGCGGCAGCTCTTGCCCGCGCCACGGGGAGAGCTGAATCGCGCCCGCGCCGTCCGAGGCCCGCTCGAGCGGGAGCCCGAGTGCGGCGTACGCGTGCAGCGCGGCGAGCACGTTGAGCGCGTGATGTCGCTGCGTGAACGGAAGGTCGAGCTCCACGATCCGGCCGTCGAGCGCAAACCGGGTCGTTCCGTTGCTGCGCTCGACGTCCTCCGGGCCGAATCGCCGAATCGTGACGTCGGCGCGGCCGAGATGTTGCTCGAGCGCAGCCGCCCGAGCCGGGACGACGGCCGTGCCGCCAGCCGGGAGCGCGGCGATCGCCTCGGCATTCGCCTCGGCCGCGCGCTCGACGGTCCCGAGGAGCTCGAGATGCTCGGGCCCGATGTGGGTGACGACGGCGATCTGCGGAAGCGCGATCGCGCAGAGAGCGGCGATCTGCCCGATTCCGCGCATGCCCATCTCGGTGACGAGGACCTCGGTCTCCGGCTCGAGCCTGCAGACCGTGAGCGGCAGGCCGATCTCGTTGTTGAGGCTCCTCTCCGCCCAGATGGTCGGAACGTGCGGGGCACACAGAGCACCGAGGACGTCCTTCGTCGTGGTCTTTCCCGCCGAGCCGACGACGGCGACGACGCGCGCGCGACTCTTCGACCGGACGAGAGAGGCGAGCGCGACGAGTGCGGCCTCCTGGTCGTCGGGCTCGAGCGTCGCCGCGCCGCGCGCACGCGCGTCCTCGACATACCTGATACCGGTGTTCAACGCGACGAACAGGTCTCCCGGCCCGACCTCGCGGGAGTCGGCCTTGATCGCGGTGATCACGTCGTGGTTCGCGCCGGGTTCGAGACGGCCGAGCCCGAGTCTCTCGATCTCCTCCCAGCGGAGGGGTGTCACGACCTGCCCCAGCCGTCCTCGCGGGAGCGTTCGATCAGGGCGTCGCGTGCCACCGCGCGATCGTCGAAGGGATGGACGACGCCCGCGATCTCCTGCCCCTGCTCATGGCCTTTGCCGGCGATGACAACGACGTCGCCCTCGCCCGCGACTGCGATGGCGCGGCCGATCGCCGTTCGCCGGTCGGGATCCATCTCGACGTCCAGGCCCGTGCCCTGGAGCACCTCGGCGATGATCGCGACCGGCTCCTCGGAGCGCGGGTTGTCGGAGGTGACGATGACGTGATCGGCGAGCTCCGCTGCGACGCGCCCCATGAGCGGCCGCTTTCCGCGATCGCGGTCCCCCCCGGCCCCGAAGACCACGATGACCCGGCCGCCGCCGAGCCCTCGCGCCGCACGGAGCACCGTCTCGAGCGAGTCGGGAGTGTGCGCGTAGTCGACCACGACCGTGAACGGCTGCCCCTCGTCCACGGCCTCGAATCGCCCCGGAACGTCCGAGATACGTGCGATGCCCGTCGCCACGGCATCTTCGTCGAGGTCGAGCAACAGTGCCGCAGCGACGGCGCCGAGCACGTTCTCGACGTTGAAGCGACCGCGGAGGCGCGTCTCGATCTCGATTCCCGCGGCCCTGAACCTGCTTCCGCCCGCCGCAAGCTCGAGACCCTCGGGGCGAACCTCGGCCGCGGCGTCCATTCCGAACGTGACGAGCGGAGCGCGGTGGACACCGGCGAGCTCTGCTGCGAGCCTGCGCCCCCAGTCGTCGCCCACGTTCACGGCGGCCGGCGGCGGCTGCGCGCCGGTGAACAGGCGTCGCTTCGCCTGGAAGTAGTCCTCCATCGTCCGATGGAGATCGAGGTGGTCCTGGCTCAGGTTGGTGAAGACGAGCGCGTCGAACCGGACTCGGTCGAGTCGTCGGAACGCCGAACCGTGTGACGACGCCTCCAGCGCGGCGCTCCGATCGCCCCTGTCGAGCATCTCGCGGAAGAGTCGTTGCAGATCGATCGCCTCGGGCGTCGTGAACGGCGCAGGGCGGCGCTCCCCGCCGACGATCCACTCGACCGTCCCCACGAGCCCGGCGGGGCGCCCCGCCGCCTCGAGCATCGACTGGAGGAGGAACGCCGTGGTCGTCTTCCCATTGGTACCGGTGACCCCCGCAACCTCGAGCGCGCTCGTAGGTGCACCGAAGAACGAATCCGCCGCGACCGCCATTGCCGCTCGGACGTCAGGGACGACGACCTGTGGGACGAGGACGTCGAGCGGTCGCTCGACCACCAGGGCGACCGCCCCCTGCTCGATCGCCTCCCAGGCGAGATCGTGACCGTCGACGCGCTCGCCCGGGACGCAGAAGTAGAGCGCGCCCTTCGTCACCTGGCGCGTGTCGTACGCGAGGTCAGCGATCTCGACCGGCTGGGCTCCGGTCACCTCGCTCGGTGCGAGCGCCCGGATCAGGGCGTCGAGCTCCACCTCGGGCTAAGGCTACTGGCTGTATCAGCCGCCGGGTGTCGCGGTCCGCGGGGCGTCGGGCGGAATCTCGAGGTGTTGGAGGTTGAAGCGCGCGATCTCTCGAAACGCGGGGGCCGCCACGACTCCGCCGTAGAAGTTGCCGCGCGGCTCGTCGACCATGACCATGATCACGAGCCGTGGCTTCGTGGCCGGGACGAGGCCGACGAACGACGCCACGTAGCGCGACGTCGAGTACGTACCGTCCGGATCGATCTTCGCGGCGGTACCCGTCTTGCCGGCGACGGTGTAGCCCGGGATCGCCGCCTCGCGGCCCGTACCCTCGATGACGACACCCCGAAGCATGGCGAGCATCCGCTCCGAAACGGCGCGAGAGACGACACGCCGCTTCGCCGATCGAGCGACGGGCCGTCCGTCGACTCGGTCGATGAGCCGCGGTCGGACGAGCACGCCCCCGTTCGCGATCGCAGCGTATGCCTGCGCCATCTGGACCGGCGTGACTGCGATCCCGTGCCCGATCGGGACCGTTCCGATCGTCGATCCCGACCATTCGTCGAGTGGGAGCGCGAAGCCCGGTGACTCGCCGGGAAAGTCGATGCCCGTCTCACGCCCGAATCCGAACCGGTCGATCCACGACGCCATGCGGCCTTCGCCGAGACGCTGCGCGATCGTGATCGTCCCGATGTTCGACGAGTACTCGACGATCTGCTTGACGGTCATCCGCAGCGTCCCGCGCGCGTGGGATTCGCGAATCACGCGATCCGCCACCTTCAGCCTCGGCGGGAGCCGGAACGAGGTACTCGGGCTCACGACACCCTCCTGGAGCGCCGCTGCGATGGCCACGAGCTTGAACGTCGATCCTGGCTCGTACGTGTCCGTGACGGCGCGATTCCGACGGCGGTCGGCGCGCGTCGTCGGGAACCTGTTGGCGTTGAAGCGGGGCGCGACCGCCATCGCGAGAACGGATCCCGTGTATGGATCCATGACGATTGCCGATGCCGCTCTTGCGCCCCACCGGCGCACGGTCTCCTGCAGGACCTCCTCCGCGTTCGCCTGAAGCTGGTGGTCGATCGTCAAGCGGACGTTCCTCCCGGGAGTCTCGGGCCTCGTGGCGACGACGTCGAGCGCCCGGCCGAACGGGTCCTTGACGATGGTCTGGCTCCCCGACCGCCCGGCGAGCACCTTCTCGAGGGAGCGCTCGAGGCCTTCGAGACCCCTGTTGTCGAGCCCGGCGAAACCGAGCACCTGGGCGGCCACCGGGCCTTGTGGGTACGTACGCAGCTCCTCGGAGTAGAAGCCCAGTCCGGCGAAACCGAGCTTCTCGAGCTTCTCGGCCTTCAGCGGATCCGCCTTCCTCGCCACGTACACGAAGCCGCGCGAGCGGTCGACGAGCAATGGGTACACGACGCCCGGCTCCGCGTCGAGCGCCTTCCCGATCGCGAGCGTCAAGGCGCGTGGATCGTCGACTTGCCGCGGATTCGCGTAGACCGTCGTTGCCTGTCGGCCGATCGCCAGCGGTTCGCCGTTTCGATCGAAGATCGTCCCGCGGCCGGCCGGGACGATCACGGTCTCGCGGTGCTGGCGGAGCGCCATCGCCGCGAGCTCCGGTCCTTTCACTGCCTGGAGCCACACGGCACGACAAAGCGCAACGGCGAGCAAGGCCATGAAGGCTCCCGCGAGGAAGAGGATGCGCCGGTTCGTCACGGCGGGCTTCACCGGCCGTGCACTCCGAGGCGAACGAAGATCATGTCGTCGTACTCGGCCCTCAGGAGGCCGAGCTCCTTCACCGCCAGCCGGTCGATCCTCGACGTCGCCGACGCGAGCGAGAGCTCCGAGCGCAGCCGCGAGAGATCCGAGCGGAGCTCGGTCCGCTCACGGCCGACCTGGTCCAGCTCGAGGTTCAGGCGCAGCACGGCGACGTTCACGGCGACGACACCGGCGAGGAGGCCGGCGAAGAGGACGATCCACGCGACACCTCCACCGAGAGCGAAGGCCCGGCGACGCACTCTCTTGCGCGGGCCGGCACGGCCGGCACGCGCGCTCTGGGCGATCGTCGACATCAGCTCTTGATCGCTGCTCGCAGACGAGCGGAGCTCGCCCGCGGATTGAGCTCGACCTCACGAGCCGACGGTCGGAGGAGCTTCGGAGTCAGGATCCGGAGCTCCGGCTCGCGCCCGCACACGCAAACGGGGAACTCCGGCGGGCATGTGCAGCCTCGCGCGCGCTCGCGAAGGAAGCGCTTCACGATGCGGTCTTCGAGCGAGTGGAAGCTGATGACCGCGAGCCGCCCTCCGGGCCGCAGCATCTCCACTGCCGCCGGAAGCCCAGCCTCGAGCGACTCGAGCTCGTGATTGACCTCGATTCGCAGTGCCTGGAAGACCCGCTTCGCGGGATGCCCTTCCCCGAACCGAGCCGGGGCGGGAATCGACGCACGGACGACGTCGACGAGCTGACCGGTGCGCTCGATCGGGCTCTCTCCCCGGCGGCGCACGATTCCGCGGGCGATCTGGCGCGCATACCGCTCCTCTCCATAGCGCCGAAAGATCGCCTCGAGCTCACGTTCGTTCCGATCTGCGAGCACATCCGCCGCGCTGACCTCGTCGGAAGGGTCCATGCGCATGTCGAGCGGCGCATCGGTTGCGTACGAGAACCCACGCTCGGGGCGATCGACCTGCATCGAGCTGAGTCCGAGGTCGAGGAGGACGGCGTCCGCGCGGACACCGTTGCCGGCGAGCTGCGAGAGGACGACCGCGTAGTCGCCGCGCAGGAAGCGCATCTGCACGCCTCGCGTCGAGGCCTTCACGCGATCGAAATGCGACCGCACGGTGGGATCGCGGTCGATGGCCACGAGCTTGCCTCTACCTTCGAGATCTGCGACCAGGAGCCGTGAATGGCCACCGGCCCCGAAGGTCGCGTCCACGATCGTCTCACCCGGCTGCACCGCGAGGAGCTCCCGCACCTCGTCCGCGAGCACCGGGACGTGATCAGCTGCGTCTGTCCGCTGCACGTTCGGCAACATCGCCAACGCTCCCTTCGATCGCCTTCACGTGGTCCGCCCATTCCGAGCGATCCCAGATCTCGATGTGGTCGTGCACGCCCGCGACGACGACGTCCTTCCCGAGGCCCGCGTGTGCGACGAGATCCGGCGGAACGAGAACCCGCCCCTGCTTGTCGAGCTCGGCGACCGCGGCGCCGCCGAACACGTAACGCTTCATCTCGCGGGCCTCCCGCGTGAGGGAGTCCAGCTCCGCGATTCGCGCGACGCTCGCGTCCCAACTCCCGCGCGGATAGACGTCGATGTTCCGGTCGATGCCCCGTGCGAGAACGACGCCGGCCGAGAGTGCGTCGCGGAACTTGGCCGGCAAGGTGAGCCGGTTCTTCTCGTCGACAGTGTGCTCGTGCTTTCCGTAGAACATCGAGGGGCCTGGGATCGCTCTCCCAC
The DNA here is from genome assembly GCA_035457765.1 of Gaiellaceae bacterium. Classification (GTDB taxonomy): domain Bacteria; phylum Actinomycetota; class Thermoleophilia; order Gaiellales; family Gaiellaceae; genus GMQP-bins7. The sequence continues at coordinate 3,347 of DATIBA010000155.1, read as the reverse complement.
GGTGCCCCACCTTACTCCACTTTTCCCCACAACGCAACCCCTGCGCCCCACGCCGGGCGCACGCTCTACGGAAGGGGGACTCGCTTCGCGTGGACTCCGGGGCCCTCGAGCGCCCCGGCGCCGCAACGGGCGGCGAAGTCGAGCGCCTCCATCGTCTCGAGCCCCACACCGAGGCCGAATGCCAGTCCCGCCGCGAAACAATCGCCGGCACCGTACGAATCGACGGTCTTCAGTGGAAGCGGAGCAGCCTTGTACGGGCCGCCCGGCTGGGCCCATCCACCGAGCGCGCCGGACGTGGTGACCACGAGTCGCGGCTCGGGGTCGAGATCGCCAGGCCGGTACTGCTCCGCGTCGTCCGATCCGCTGGTCACCACCGCGTCGAGTGCGACGGCGCCCTGGCGAAGGGTCGCGAGCTCGCGCACGGTTGCCACGAGAACGCGCGCCCGTCGAGCAAGAAGAAGCGCGTCCGCGTCGCCGGCGCAGAAGTACACGGCGTCACACTGCGCCAGCTCGTGCCAGGGAAGCGAGTCGTCGTGCCCGCGTGGGTGCAGCTTCCGGCCGATCGTCGTGATGGTCCGCTCACCGGCCTCGTCGACGTACGTGAACCCGCTCCGCTGGCGACTGTCGACCGACGACGCATACACCTCGATCCCGCGCTCCTCGAGCTCGACCTTCGCTCGGCGCCCCCGTTCGTCTGTCGCGAGCGCAGTGAAGAGCTGCACCGAGTCGGCGAGTACGGCGAGCTGAACGGCCGCGACGACCCCTCCACCTGCCGCCTGCTCCCAGGAATCCGCTGCGTGGACGATCTCGCCCGAGCGCGGTACGCGCTCGACGGGGACGAACTCCATCCACTCCACGTGTCCAACCACCGCAGCGCGCATCCGGACATGCTCACAAATGCGCGGCTCCACGCGTTGGCAGGGATGATGAATGCGGTGTCGATCCCGCCGTTCGAGCACTTCTACGAGCAGCACCGCGTCGAGGTGTTGCGCGTCCTGCGCCGGCGACTCGGGACCGAACGGGCGGACGATGCGTTCCAGGAGACGTTCCTACGTGCTCTTCGGGCGTATCGGCGCCTGGAGCACGGCGAGCACCTGCGCGCGTGGGTGCTCACCATCGCGCAGAACGTCGCACTCGACGCGCTGAGGCGAGCGAAGCCCACGGCCGAGCTGGTCGAATCAGGGGCCGAAGACGCACGGCCCGCGTACGAAGAGCTAGCGGCGCTCACCGACGGCTTGCCACCCAAGGAGCGGGCCGCGGTCGTGCTCCGCTACGGCTACGACCTGTCCTACGAGCAGATCGCCGCGGCTCTCGGCTCGAGCCAGGACGCCGCGCGGCAGGCCACTTCGACAGGTGTCCGCAGACTGCGAAGGAGTGTCTCACCGTGAACGTCTCACCCGATCTCGACCGCCGTTTTCGCGAGGCGGCATTCGCTCTCGATCTCGTCGACCTGGGATTCGACGTCGTCGACTCTCCGATCGGCCCGCTGTTCCTGGCCGCGTCCGCCCGCGGCTTGGCCGCCATCTCGTACGACGTCGAGCCCGACGAGCAGCTCGAGCGACTCGTGCGGATCGCAGGACCGGCGGTGCTTCGCTCGCCGAGCTCTGTCGATGCTGCACGACGTGAGCTGGACGAGTACTTCGAAGGCCGTCGTCGCACGTTCGACCTGTCGCTCGACCTTCGAGCGTTGCCGCCGTTCACCGTCTCGGTTCTGCGGGAGCTCGCTCGCGTGCCCTACGGTGAGACGACCACGTACGGAGCGCTCGCAGCTCGCGTGGGCCGCCCGCGGGCAGCGCGGGCGGTCGGAACGGTCATGAACCGGAACCGGATCCCGATCGTACTCCCGTGCCATCGCGTCGTGGGCGCCGGCGGCGATCTCGTCGGCTATGCCGGTGGACTCGAGAGGAAGATCGCGCTGCTCGAGCTCGAGGGAGCCTTGTAGGAGATCCGTGGCTACTCGAGGAGCCGGTAACCGACCCCCCACACGTTGACGATGAAGCGGTCGCCGTCGGCGATGCGAAGCTTCTTTCGCAGCCGCGAGGCGTGGGATTCCAAAGTCCGAGTTCGGCCGAGGGTCCGGAACCCCCACACTTCTCGGAGCAGCTCCTCCTTCGTGAAGACCCGATCGGGCTCGGTCGCGAGCCGGGTGAGGAGCTCGAACTCCTTGGCCGACAGCACGACGATGGTATCGCGCACCGAAACCCTGCGCGTTCGCTGGTCGATCACGAGCTCGTCTGCAACCAGGACGTCCGCCGAGCCCGTCGAGCTTCGGCGCAGCAGCGCGCGGATTCGCGCGAGCAGCTCCTCGTAGGCGAAGGGGCGGCCGATGACATCGTCGGCACCGCGGTCGAGAGCCCGCACGAGCTCAACGGGATCCGACGAGGGTGAGAGGAGGATCACCGGCACATTTCGGTCCCACGTGCGCCCTGGCTCGCCGCGCCGAAGCCGTAGACAGAGGTCGAGCTCGGCTAGCAGGACGACGTCGGGACGGGCACGCTCCGCGAGCTCGAGGGCCTCGCTCCGGCGCGCCGCGCCGAGGACGTCGAAGCCGTCGTCGCGCAGCTGACGGCCCAGGTACTCGCGCGTCTCGGGCTCGGGCTCGGCGACGAGGACTGCGCTCGGCATGCCGCCGACGCTAGCCCCGGCCGGTGCCTCGCGCCAGTTGTCCTTTGCAGCGGATCCGTGACAAGCCTTCCTCAACCGTCAGCCGGGGACCTGGCTACGAAGACCTACAGCCTCCCGTGCCGGAGGATCCCCCACACGAGCCAGACCCCGAAGACGCCGGAGAGCAGGAAGCCGACGAGCGCGAGCAGATGGATTCCGGCCGCGTGCGGACCACCGGTCGCGAAGACGCCGATGATTGCGGATCCCATCAACCCGCCGAGAATGACGAGAGCGACGGCGATCCGGTTCGTCGCCTTGTCGATGTGGTCGTCGATCTCGTCGATGCCGGGGTTCTCGATGTGAACCTGGAACGTCCCGCTGCGCAACAGCTCCAGGATGTCGGTCACCTGATACGGGACCTCGCGTGCGAGCGAACCGAGAGCGAGAGCCTCGGTCGTCGCCTGGCGGGCGATGAACCGCGGATGGAATCGGTCCGCGAGCAGCCCGCGCGCGTAGGGCTTCGCGACCTCGAAGACGTTGACGTCGGGATATACCTCCTGGCCGACCGAGGCGAGGGTCGCGATCGCCTTGTCGAGCATCACGAAGCGGCTCGGAAGCCGAAGGTTCATCGAGTAGATCAGCTGGAACCCCTCCCGAATCACCTGAATCGGGTCGATGTCCGAGAGCCGGGTGCCGTAGTAGCGATCGAAGAGGACGCGGAGCTCGGTGCGGAACTCCTGCTC
>DATIBA010000154.1:0-10807 GCA_035457765.1 Gaiellaceae bacterium | reverse complement strand
GAACGTGGCCATGCTCGTCCTGTTCGAGCCGGTTGTGCACGACCTCGACCGCTTCGACCCGCCCGCCGCCCAGGATCGCGACGGGCGACACACGGAAACGAAGCCGGACCGTGCGCGGCTTGCCGGAGGGCTCACGGGCGGCGAAGCCGTGCAGGATCTGGACGTTCCGCTGGACGATGTTCGAGCCTGCGGCGAGCTCGGCCTCGCTCGCTGCGTCGAGCTCGAGCTCCTCGGGATCCACGACGAGGTCCGCACCGGCCAGCTCGCCCATCTCGCCGAGCTCGGTCGACGTCCACGCGGCCTGAACCGGGCCACGACGGCCGAGCACGACGATCTCCCGAAGCCCGGACGCGACGATCGCGGCGATCGACGCGTCGGTCGCGTCGGTCGGAGCGAGCTCCTCCTGGGTGAGCGCGAGCATCCGCGCGACGTCGAGTGCGACGTTCCCGTTGCCGACGACGACCGCACGCTCGACCGACAGGTCGAACTCGAGCTCCTGGTAGTCGGGGTGGCCGTTGTACCAGGCAACGAGCTCGGTGGCGGCCCACGACCCCGGCAGGTCCTCGCCCGGAATGCCCAGCCGTCGATCGGTCTGGGCGCCGTTGGCGTAGACGACCGCGTCGTAGAGTCGTGCGAGCTCGTCGTGCGTGACGTCGCGACCGACCGCGACGTTCCCGAGAAAGCCAAACCCCGGCCGCGCGGCGATCTTCTCGAACGCGCGGGAGACGGTCTTCAGCTGCGGGTGGTCGGGAGCGACGCCGAGCCTGACGAGCCCCCACGGCGTAGGGAGCCGCTCGATCATGTCGACCTCGACCGCGGGGTCGTCACTCGCGAGCAGGTGACCCGCCGCATAGAACGCCGCCGGCCCCGAGCCGACGACCGCAACCCGAAGAGGTGTCGCCATCCGTCGGAATCTAGTGCTCTCGCGTCAGAGAGAGCTCAGTGGCCGCAGCCACCCACAGATGCTCTCGGCATCAGTGGCTACAACCCGAGCCGCAGCCGCCCACGTGGGTGCCCTCGGGCAGCTCCTCGTCCTCGGCCACCTGGAACGAGTGGCCGCATCCGCACGAGGAGACGGCGTTCGGGTTGTCGATCTTGAACCCGGACTCCTGAATCGAGTTCAGGAAGTCGATCGTGGTACCGCGCAGGTAGGGCGCGCTGTACGGGTCGACGACGACCGGAATCCCCTCGAGCTCGAGCTCGACGTCGCCCTCGGCCGCGCCGGCGTCGAAGCCGAGCCCGTACTGGAAGCCGGAGCAGCCACCGCCCTGGATCGCCACGCGAAGGACGAGCGTCGCCGCATCCTCCTCCTCGGCCATCAGCTCGCGTATCTTCGCCGCGGCGACGGGAGTCAAGGAGATCAGCGTGTCGGTGGGGTGCTCGACGGTTGCCACGGACTCATGGTAGCGCACGGGGTATCGGATTCCCTCCCCGAGTTTGTAACAGTCGTATCGCTCATTCTGTGCGGGATTCCTGATCCCTTCGTGCGCCCAAAGGGGGAGTGCTAGGTTTCGCGCCGAGACAGACGTCCGAGCTTCTCGCGGGGGTATACCCGTGCTTTCGAACTGGCTGCCCTTCCTCTTCTACGCCCTCTTCGCGGCAGCCATCCCCGCGACCATGATCGCCGCCTCGTACATCATCCCGCGGCGGCCGGTCGCCCGTACGAAGCAGAAGATGATCCCGTTCGAGTCCGGTGTCGCGGAACACGCACCTGGCCAGCAGCGTCGGTTCACCGTGAGCTTCTACCTGACGGCGATCCTGTTCATCCTGTTCGACATCGAGATCGTCTTCCTCTACCCGCTCGCCGTGCAGCTCGACGCGCTCGGCTGGTTCGGATTCGGTGAGCTCCTCGTCTTCATCGCGATCCTGGGCGTGGCATACGTCTACGTCTGGCGCAAGGGGGCGTTGAACTGGCACTGAGAAAGGAGCTTCCAGTCATCAGCGACCGCCCGCTCGCGCAGGCCGGCCTTCAGTCCGAGCGCGTTCTGTGGCCGGACCGAGGGCCCGGAGTCTTCGAGCGAGAGGTCGCCGAGATCGAGGACGCGCTCCTCCTCACGACAGTGGAGAAGGCGGTGGCCTGGGCCCAGTCCAGCTCGGTCTGGCCCGACACGTTCGGGCTCGCGTGCTGCGCGATCGAGATGATGTCGATCGTCTCGTCCCGCTACGACATCGCACGCTTCGGCATGGAGCGGTTCAGCTCGTCCCCTCGCCAGGCGGACCTGCTCATCGTGTCGGGGCGTGTCACGCACAAGATGGCCGAGCCGCTGCGTCAGGTCTACGACCAGATGCTCGAGCCCAAGTGGGTCATCGCCATGGGCGCGTGCGCGAGCTCGGGAGGGATGTTCAACAACTACACGATCCTCCAGGGAGTCGACAAGATCGTCCCGGTCGACATCCACGTCCCCGGTTGCCCACCCCGCCCGGAGGCGCTGATCGAGGGCATCGTGCGGCTGCACGAGAAGATCCGCGGAGGTGTCCCGCCCGCGTACCGGATCCGTGGAGTCGCGGAATGACCTACGCCGGGGTACCCGGAGTCGTGGAGACGCGCGAGGCGCTCGGCGAGACGACGCTCGTCGTCGACCCGGCCCGACTGGTAGAGGCCTGCACGTTCCTGCGGGACGAGCACGGGTTCAACTTCCTGAGCGACATCGCCGCGGCCGACTACCTCGGCTGGGGCGAGGAAGAGGTCGCGGGCTACATCGGCACGGCCGCGGGGCGGGACCTCAATACGCCCGGCTCGCAGGGGCCCGCGCGTACCCCTGCACCGAAGCCGAAGCGGTTCTCGGTCTCGTACCACCTCCTCCGCGTCGGGGAGGAACCTGCGCGCGTCCGGGTCCAGATCTGGCTCGACGATGGTGAGCCCGTCGCGAGCGTTCTTCCCGTCTGGCCCGCGGCGGACTGGTTCGAGCGGGAAGCGTGGGACCTGCTGGGGATCCCCTTCGCCGGGCATCCCAACCTCGTGCGGATCCTGATGACGGAGGACTGGGAGGGCCATCCCCTCCGCAAGGACTACCCGCTCGGAGGCGAGCCCGTGCGCTTCTCGGACGAGGAGTAACTGATAGCTGATGTCGGTTCTGCCCTCCACGCAAATCTACGAGGGAACGAAGATTCCGAGCCCGGTTCCCACGATCCTCGAGGTGGATCCCGAGAAGCATTCGCTCGAGGACATCCTCACGGTCAACTTCGGGCCGAACCACCCGTCCACGCACGGTGTGCTGCGGCTGATCGTCGACCTCGACGGAGAGACGGTCGCCGGGATCCGCGCGGTCATCGGGTACCTGCACACGGGCTTCGAGAAGAACATGGAGTCGAAGTCGTGGTGGAAGTCCGTGACGTACGCGCCTCGAATCGACTACGTCTCGTTCCACGCGAACGAGCTCCTGTACGTCCTCGCGATCGAGAAGCTGCTCGGCATCGAGGTGCCCCGGCGGGCGACCTGGGCGCGCATGGCCATGGCCGAGCTCAACCGCGTCCACTCGCACCTCGTCTGGCTCGGGACCTCGGCCCTCGAGCTCGGCGCGATCTCGCTCTTCTGGTACGCCTTCGACGACCGCGACCAGATCCTCGACCTCTTCGAGATGGCCGGCGGTACCCGCATGCACACGCGCTACGTCCAGGTCGGTGGCCTCGCCGAGGACCTCCCGCCGGGATTCACGGACGAGGCGCGGAAGTTCTGCGAGTCGATGCCGAAGTCCGTCGACGAGTACGAGGCGATCCTCGACCGCAACGCCATCTGGCTCGAGCGCACGAAGGGGATCGGACTGCTCTCGGCCGACGATGCGCTGGCGCTCGCGCAGTCGGGCCCGATGCTCCGTTCCACCGGTGTGGACTGGGATTTGCGGAAGAACCTCCCGTACCTCGCGTACGACGAGGTCGACTTCGACGTCCCCGTGTATCCGAACGGCGACGTCTACGACCGGTACAAGGTGCACATGGACGAGATGCGCGAGTCGGTGCGCATCGTCCGGCAGTGTCTCGACCGCCTCGACGAGATGGACGGCGAGCCGTGGATCGCCGACGACCGCAAGGTCGTGCTCCCTCCGAGGCACGAGCTCCACACGTCGATGGAGTCCCTCATCCACCACTTCAAGATCGTCACCGAGGGCTTCACGGTTCCCGAGGGCGAGGTCTACGTCACGATCGAGTCGCCGCGAGGCGAGGCGGGCTGCTACCTCGTCTCCGACGGAGGCCCGAGGCCGTGGCGTGTCCGCTTCCGGGCACCGAGCTTCGCCGCTCTCCAGGCGACCGCCACGGTCGTCCAGGACTGCCTCATCGCGGACCTCGTCGCCGTCGCCGGCTCCCTCGACCCCGTCATGGGAGACGCCGACCGCTGATGCTCACACTCCTGGACGCCGAAACGTGAGCACAACCCTCTACAGCCGGATCCAGAAGCTGTGCAGGCAGTACCCGGAGTCGACGTCGGCGGTCCTGCCTGCGCTGAGGCTCGCCCAGGAAGAGCACGGGGGCTGGCTCCCGCCCGACGCGCTCCGAGAGGTCGCTGACGCGCTCGAGGTCACCCCCGCCTACTGCCTGGCGATCGCGTCCTTCTACGACCAGTTCCGCCTCGAGCCGGTAGGTCGAACGCTCGTCGAGGTGTGCACGAACGTCTCGTGCGCGCTGGCGGGAGCACAGCAGGTCGTCGAGACCTTCGAGCACGAGCTCGGCATCGACGCCGGGTCGACCTCCGGTGACGGCGCCTTCACGCTCGGCACCGTCGAGTGTCTCGGCGGCTGCGGCTGGGCGACAGTGGTCGCGATCGACAACCGGCACCGGTTGCGCGTACGAGCCGAAGACGTTCCCGGAATCGTCGAGGAGCTCCGTGGCTGAGAGGTCGCAGATCGTCTTCGCCGGCACCGACGGCGAGGCACTCCTCCGGATCGAGGACTACGAGGCCGCCGGCGGCTTCGGGCCGCTTCGGAAGGCGCGCTCGATGGCGCCCGACGACGTCATCGCCGAGCTGGAGGCATCGGGCCTGCGTGGACGAGGGGGAGCGTTCTTCCCCACGGGCCGCAAGTGGGCGTTCGTCCCGAAGCCCGACCAGCTTCCGAAGCCGCACTACCTCGTCGTCAACGCAGACGAGTCCGAGCCGGGGACGTTCAAGGACCGCGAGATCATGCTTCGCGTCCCCTTTCGCTTCCTCGAGGGATGCCTCATCGCGGCACATGCGATCCAGTCGCAACACGTCTTCGTCTACATCCGTGGGGAGTACGAGCGGGAGTTCGAGGTCCTGCGCGACTCGCTCGAGGCGATGCACAAGGCCGATCTCCTCGGTGCCGTCACGGTCGTGCTCCACCGAGGTGCCGGGGCCTACATCTGCGGGGAGGAGACGGCCCTGCTGGAATCGCTCGAGGGCAAGCGCGGACAGCCGCGGACGAAGCCGCCGTTCCCGGCGATCGCCGGCCTCTACGCCGCGCCGACCGCCGTGAACAACGTCGAGTCGATCACGACGGTGACGTCGGTTCTCGAGCTCGGCGCCGCCGAGTACGCGAAGCTCGGCGTAGAGGGCTCGACCGGGACGCGAGTGTTCTCGCTCTCGGGCGACGTCGTGAATCCGGGCAACTACGAGCTCCCGCACGGGATCACGCTTCGCGAGCTCGTCTACGACGTCGGGGGCGGCGTGCCCGGCGGTCGCGAGCTGAAGGCGATCATCCCGGGCGGGTCGTCGACCTCGGTGCTGACCGCGGCCGACATCGACACGAAGCTCGACTTCACGTCCCTCGTCGAGGCCGGGTCTTCGATCGGCTCGGCCGGTGTGATCGTCATCGACGACCGCTGCTGCATGGTGCAGCTCGGTATCCGTGTGTCGCAGTTCTACGAGCACGAGTCCTGTGGCAAGTGCACGCCGTGCCGGGTGGGGACCCGCTGGGTGACCCAGATCCTCCAGAAGATCGACGACGGACGCGCGTCGCAGCCCGACCTCGACCTCCTTCTCTCGGTGTGCGACCGGATACTCGGGAAGTGCCTCTGCCCGCTCGGCGACTCCGACGCCATCGCGGTCCTGAGCTACGTCGACAAGTTCCGCGACGAGTTCCAGGCGCACATTGATCTCGGCCGCTGCCCCTTCGACGGCGACTCGTCGCTCGAGGGGATCCTCGCCCCCTCCGCGATGCACGCCGGCCACACGCACGAGACTGCGCATGTCTGACCTCCTCTCCGTCACGGTCGACGACCGGCAGGTCGAGGTCCCGACGGGAACGGGGCTCGTCGAGGCCGCGCAGGCGGCTGGTATCGAGATCCCGGTCTTCTGCTACGAGCCACGGCTCGGACCGCCAGTGGGCGCGTGCCGTATGTGTCTCGTCGAGATCGAGGGGATGCCGAAGCTGCAGGCCGCGTGCACGCTCACGGTCTCCGACGGGATGACGATCAGGACCGCGGCGTCGTCAGCGAAGGCAGCAGAAGGTCAGGAGGCGACCCTCGAGTTCATCCTCGTGAACCACCCGCTCGACTGCCCAGTCTGCGACAAGGGGGGTGAGTGCCCCTTGCAGGACCTGACGTTCCGCTACGGGCCCGGCAACACGCGCATGTCTCTGCCGAAGCTCACGGTCGACAAGCCGATCCCCGTCTCCCCGCTCATCGCCCTCGACCGGGAGCGCTGCATCCTCTGCTACCGGTGCACGCGTTTCTCCGAAGACGTCGCAGAGGACGGACAGCTGATCGCCCGGAACCGTGGCGCTCGCACCGAGATCGCGACGTTCGAGGACGAGCCGTACCGCTCCCCGTTCTCGGGAAACGTGATCGAGCTCTGTCCGGTCGGCGCCCTCACGTCGACGCTCTACCGGTTCGATGCGCGACCGTGGGACATCCAGGACGTGCCGACCGTCTGCACGGCGTGCCCGGTGGGCTGCAACGTCTCGGCGACGATCCGGGAAGGGAAGGTGAAGCGAATCCTCTCGCGCAACCACCCCGAGGTAGACCGCGGCTGGCTCTGCGACAAGGGGCGCTTCACGTATCCGCACCTGCGCGCAGAGGACCGCGTCACCTCGCCGCTGCGCCGTGGCCCCAAGGGGCTCGCGGAGATCACCTGGGACGCGGCCCTCGATCTCGCAGAGGAGATGCTGCGCGAGGCGGGCGACGCGATCGTCACCGCGCTCTCGGGATCGGAGACGACCGAGATCGCGTACGCGCTGGGGCGCCTGCTACGTGGAGGCCTCGACGCGCACTCCGCCGTCATGCCGGAGGCGACGTCGACCGCGCTCGAGGCGTTCCGCCTGCCCCTGAGCGCGATCGGGGACGCCGAGATCGTCGTCGTCGTCGGCGATGACCCGTTCGTCTAGCGTGCTCCGATCGTCGATCTCTGGTTCAGAGATTCCCGGCGGCAGGGCGCGGAGATCGTCGTCTGCTCGCCCGCGGGCGACCTGACGACGGAGCCCGGTGGTGCGACCGCGCTCTGTCACGAGCTTGCGCAGCCTCGCAACGCCCTCGGGAGGAAGCTTCGCGCCGCCGAGAGGGCAGTTCTCGTCTGGTCGGGACCGGGCGGCGGAGGCGGCGCTCGCCTCGCGGAGCTGGCGCACGCGCTCGGGCTGCAGGGCAAGCCAGGTTGTGGCGCGTTCCACCTGCCGGCCACGGCGAATGCGCTCGGAGTCGCGGCGGCCTGGGCGGCGTCCGCCGACTTCGACGAGACGAACCCGGAGCCGATCAAGCTTCTGATCGTCTCCGGAGACGGTGCCGCTGCAGACCCCAACGTGCGTGCGCTCGCCGAGCAGGCCGAGCGGACCCTGGTCGTGACGATGTTCCACGAGCTCGCAGGGGGCTGGGCGGATCTGATCCTTCCCGCGACCGCGGCGCTCGAGCGGGACGGCACCACGGTGAATTTGGAAGGTCGAGTGCAGCGCGTGCGCCGCGCCGTGCTGCCTCCGTGCCCGGACGAGCTCGCCTGGATCGCGAAGCTCGCCGCCCGCTTCGACGTCGAGCTCGCGCCACAGGCGACCGGGATCTACCGGGAGCTCGCAGGACATCTCTTCCGCGATCTCACCCTCGAGGACATCGGCCTCCATGCACCGCTCCCGGCCCGGCACCGGTACGAGGCGCCGGATCCGGCGACGACATCGTCGCCCGCCCTGCCCACCCATTCGGACGAGCACTACGTCGGGGCGTTGCGGCTGCATCGGTACCGAGCACTGTTCTCGGGACCGGCGGTCGAGCGCGTGCCGCAGCTCGACTTCCAGCGCCCCCTGCCCGAGGTGGAGCTGGCGGTCGGAGACGCTGACCGGCGTGGGATCGCATCCGGGGATGCCGTCCTCGTCCGCTCGAACGGCACCTCGGTCGCACTTCGCGCACGCGTGAATCGCAAGCTCGTCGAAGGGGTCGCACGAATCGCCGAGGAGCACGCCGCCGATCTGCATGCCGCCGTCGAGGTAGTGAAAGGCACTTCGCTTCGCGAAGCGCCGAGTGAGGTTGAGGAATGACGCAGTCGGTGGAGTGGTACGTGAGTCTCGTTCAGGCGTTCGTGATCATCAACCTCGTGATGGTCACGTTCGCCTACCTCACGCTCGCCGAACGCAAGGTGATGGGGCGGATGCAGCTTCGCTACGGGCCGAACCGCGCGGGGCCGTTCGGTCTCCTGCAGCCGATCGCGGACCTTTTGAAGCTGCTGAACAAGGAGAGCTTCCAGCCGACGGCGGCGATCGACTGGCTCTACGTCCTCGGACCGTTCCTCGCCGCCTTCACGGCGCTTACGACGTTCTCGGTCATCCCGTACGGACCCGGCTGGGAGATCGGCGGCCTTTACATCCCGGGCCAGGTAGCCGACCTGGACATCGCGCTCATCCTCATCTTCGCGATCGGCTCCCTCGGCGTGTACGGGTTCATCGTCGGCGGTTGGTCGTCCGACTCGAAGTACGCGCTCCTGGGCTCGATGAGGACCTGTGCCCAGCTCGTGTCGTACGAGGTGGCCCTCGCCCTCTCCGTGCTGGGCGTGGTGATCATGGCGGAATCGCTGTCGCTCACCGAGATCGTCGCGGCGCAGGCCGACACGGTCTGGTACGCGGTGCCGCAGTTCGTCGGCCTCGTCGTCTTCCTCTTCGCCGGCACCGCGGAGACCGCACGCGCGCCCTTCGACCTCCCCGAAGCCGAACAGGAGCTCGTCGCCGGCTACCACACGGAGTACGGGGGAATGCGGTTCGGCCTCTACTCGATGTCGGAGTACATCAACCTCATCACGCTCTCCGGCCTCTGCGTCACTCTCTTCCTCGGTGGCTGGCACGGCCCCGGTTGGGACGGTGCCACGTGGGCCGGGCCGCTCTGGTTCGTCGGAAAGCTCGCACTGCTTCTCTTCGTCTTCATCTGGATGCGCACGACGCTTCCGCGGCTTCGCTACGACCAGCTGATGCGCTTCGGCTGGAAGGTGCTTCTGCCCGTGGCGACGGTGAACGCTCTCGCCACGGCGATCCTCGTGGTGGCGCTCTAGATGCCTCAACCGGTCGACACGCTCAAGGGCTTCGCGGTGACGTTCCGGCAGATCTTCCGGAGGCCGATAACGCAGCAGTACCCGGAGTACAAGCGGCCCGTATACCCGCGGTTTCGCGGCCGCCACCGGCTCTGGAAGCACGAGAACGGGCTCGAGAAGTGCGTCGGCTGCTCGCTCTGCGCGGCTGCCTGCCCCGCCGACTGCATTCGCGTCGTCGCCGAGGAGAACACGGCCGAGAACCGCGTCTCCGCTGGCGAGCGGTACGCGCGCATCTACGAGATCAACCTGAGTCGCTGCATCTTCTGCGGCTACTGCGAGCTCGCCTGCCCGTTCGACGCGATCACGCTGGGCAACGAGTTCGAGATCGCGGAGTACTCACGTGACGACCTCATCTACACGAAGGACATGCTCCTCGCCGAGCCGATCAAGCGCGTGCCCGTCGCCAGCAGCGAGCGCTTCGACACTCCTGAGCCCGCCTACAAGACAAGGAGTTGAGGCGGCGTGGGCAACTTCCTCGTCTGGCTCGTCTGGTTCCTCGCGGCGGGTGGCTGCCTCGCCACCGGTATCGCGGTCGTGAGCGTGACCAATCCCTTCTACTCGGCCCTCTCGCTGATCGGAAACCTCGCCTCGCTCGCGGTCCTCTACCTCCTGCTCGCCGCCGAGTTCCTCGCGGCGGCGCAGGTGCTCGTGTACGCGGGCGCGGTGATGGTCATGTTCCTCTTCGTCGTCGCCTATCTCGGTGGCCGTGCCGACGCCCCCTGGGCTGGGGGGCCTCCGCTCCTGCGGACGGCAGCGGTCGTCGCGGCAGCCGCGCTGCTCGTCGAGGTCGTCGTCGTGCTCGGCCTCGCCTGGGGAGACAGCTTGCAGGACCCCGCCGAGGTCTCGGATTCCTTCGGCAGCCCGGCCGAGATCGGGGAGCTCTTCCTCACTGATCACCTGCTGGCCTTCGAGATCACCTCGATCGTGCTTCTCGTCGCCGCGGTCGGCGGCGTCGTCCTCGGCACGACGCCCGAGAAGGAGGAAACCGAGTAGTGGACGGGCCAGGCGTCGGCTGGTACCTCATCGTCGCGGCGATCCTGTTCGGGACCGGCGCGCTCGGGGTGATGCTCAGGCGAAGCCCGCTCGTCGTCCTGCTCTCGCTCGAGATCATGCTGAACGCGGCGAACCTCACGCTCATCGCGTTCGCACGGCAGCATGGTGACCTCGCGGGCCAGGTCTTCGCACTGGCGGTCATGGCCGTGGCGGCCGCCGAGGTTGCCATCGGGCTCGGCCTCATCGTCGCGATGGCCCGCCGCCGGCTCGTCCTCGACGTCGATCGGGCGAGCGCCCTGCGCGGATGACGGTCGGGGGAGCCTGGATCTGCCTGCTCTCACCGCTCGCCGGTGCGCTCGCGATCACTCT
>DATIBA010000153.1:0-2072 GCA_035457765.1 Gaiellaceae bacterium | reverse complement strand
TCAGAGCTGGCGCGCGAGTCGCCAAGCAGCGCGGAGCCCGAGGCGCGGGCCGCTGTGGAGGAGGCCGTGGGCGTAGACGCGGCCGGCGAACCGAACGAGTAGGTAGATGGTGATGAGCACGAGCGCGATCGCGACGATGTGCTCCCAAAGCGGGACGCCGACGAGGGCGCTGCGAGCGGGCAGCACGAGCGGCGCGCTGAGCGGGAAGATCGTGAGCAGCGTTGCGAGCAGCCCCTCCGCGTTAGCCGAGAGTACGGCATAGCCTGCGAAGTAGACACCGACGAGCGTGTACGTCACCGGCTGGGCTGCCGTGTCGGCGTTCTGCTGGCTCGACGCGAGCGCGCCAGCGGCGGCGAACGCAACGGCATAGAGCGCGAACCCGAGCATGAACCAGGGGATGACGAGTGCCATGTCGCCGCCGAGCTCGGAGGGGGCGTCGAAGGCGCCAGCGAGGAGCAGGACGGCCGCAAGCCCGGCAACAGCGACGAGCTGCAAGAGGCCGAGGAGGCCGATGCCGATCACCTTGCCGGCGAGGAGGTGCCGCGGGCGGATGCTCGAGAGGATCATTTCCACGACGCGGTTGTTCTTCTCCTCGACGACCCCGGTGACGATCCACTGGCCGTAGAAGACGAGCGACATGAAGAGGAGAAGCGAGCCGGCGTACGCCACGACGATCGCCGCGTCGGTCGTCTCGTCCTCCGGTGGATGGAGTGTCGCCGTCGTCAGCTCGGGCCTCGGGGGAAGCTCGTTGCGGAGGGCCCGCACTGCCACGTCGGCGATGGCCGCCGCCTTGGCGTCGACGCTTTCCCTGAAGACGAGCCGGTCCTGTGGCAGCAGGAGAAGTGCGTCGACCTCTTTGTCCTCGAGCGCCTGGCGGCCGGCCGCCTGCGACGCGACCACTCGCAGCCGCACGTTCGCGTCGTCGAACGGCTTGGCGGCGCGCTGCAACTGCGAAACGAGGCCGGGGGGCACCGGAGCCGTCACCGCCACGCGGTACGTGGGCGTCTTCGACAAGGCGCCCTGCAGGGCCGTCGTGCCTCCGACGAGGAGGAGCAGGACGATCGTCGCGGCGATGAACGCCTTGCTGCGCACTCGCTCGCGGATCTCGCGCTCGGCGACGAGCCATATCACCCGCATCGCGCTCATCGCTCGACCAGCTCGAGGAAGAGCTCAGCCAGGCTCGGGGGCCCGTAGTTGAACGCGACCACCTGCGCCGACCGTTCCGCCGCCGCGAGCACCTCCTCGGGGTCGACATCACGGCCGACGAGCAACCGCAGGTCGCCGTTGTGGCGCTCGACGAGCTCGACGCCGGCGACCTCCGGGAGCCACTGTGGCGGCGCGCCGTCGAGCTGGAGCTCGATCCTGCGCCGCCGGGATGCGCGCTTGAGCGCCGCGACGTCGCCGGTGGCGACGATGCGACCGTGGTCGATGATCGCGACGTCCTCGCAGATGTCCTCGACGAGCTCGAGTTGATGGCTCGAGAAGAGGACCGCGACGCCGCGGGCCGCCTCGCCGCGCAAGATCTCGGCGAGCGTACGGACGGCGACCGGGTCGAGGCCCGCGAACGGCTCGTCGAGGACGAGCAATTCGGGCCCGTGCACCAGGGCAGCCGCCAGTTGCGCCCGCTGCTGGTTGCCGTGCGAGAGCTCCTCCACCTTGGCGGTCTCGCGACCTCCGAGGCCGAGACGCTCCAGCCAGCGTGCTGCGGCGGTTCGCGCCGCGCTCGCCGGCAACCCGTGCAGGCGTCCGAAGTACTCGATCTGCTCACCGACTCGCATGCGCGGGTAGAGGCCGCGCTCCTCCGGCATGTAGCCGAAGCGCAGTCGTTCTGCCAGCCCGACCGGCCGTCCGTCCCACAGTACGTCACCGCCGTCTAGCTCCACGAGCCCGAAGACCGAGCGCATCGTCGTCGTCTTCCCGGCGCCGTTCGGCCCGAGGAAGCCGAGCATGTGTCCACGCTCGATCGAGAACGAGCAGCCGGCCAACGCAGCCACCGGCCCGAACCGCTTCCTGATGTCGAGGACAGTGAGCATGGCTATGTCACGTCCCGGCGGGCCACGAGCAGCGCACCT
>DATIBA010000152.1:0-13746 GCA_035457765.1 Gaiellaceae bacterium | reverse complement strand
AGTTCCGCGGCGGCTCGCACGGCCTCCCTTTCCTTGCGCGCGCGCGTCTCAGCGTCGCCCGGGTACTGCGTCGAGGACCCGTCCGTCAAGACGACGATGCGCACGTCGTCGCCGAGGTCCGTGTGCACGGCGATCGTCCCGCCCATGCCCAGCACCTCGTCGTCGGGGTGAGCGGCCAGAACGAGGACCCTCATCGACCGACTCCGTCGGTCGATGAGGGTGGCGGGGTGTGGGGAACCGGGAGGTTCCCCGCGCATTCGAGAAGAAGGGGGCACGTGGGGGAGGCCGCGAAGCGGCCTGCCTGCGAAGCAAGGCACTGGAGGGGGTCTGGGGGAACCGGGACGTTCCCCCAGCGGGAACCGGCACTCCCACGAACGCGCGCCGGAGGCGAGCGGTGCGTCATCCCAGTCGCGCTCCCACGACGAGCTCGGACGCTCGCGTCTCGACGTCCTCGAGGAGAAGTCCGCCCTCGCCGCAGGCGACGACTGGGCCCTCCGGGCGAATCGCGACGATCGTGCCCGAGGGTGCGGTCTCGGCGAGCTCGACAGGTCGTGCGCTCCAGACGACGACCTTCTCCTCGCCTGCGAACGTGAACGCCCCCGGGTAGGGGCGCGTCTGCGCGCGAACCCAGTCGTAGAGGTATGGCGCCCGCGTGTCCCAGTCGATGATCCCGTCGGCAGGGGCTCGCTTCGGCCATGCGCTCGCCCTGGCCGGGTCCTGCAGAATGCGAGGTGCCGTGCGGGCGATCAGCTGCGGCACGCACTCGCGCACGAGCTCGACGTGCGCGTCGGCGAGTCGTTCGAACAGCGTCGTCGCGGTCTCTTCGCGTGCGATGTCGACAACCGCCTGGCCGACGATCGCTCCGGAATCCGCGCTTGCATCGACGATCTCGAACAGCGTCACGCCGGTCCGGGCGAGCCCGGAGAGGATCGCCCACGGGATCGGTGCCCGACCGCGATGGCGGGGGAGGAGCGTGGGATGCATGCCGAAGACGCCCTCGCGCGCGAGACGGATGCACGGCTCCCGCACGAGCTGCGACCAACCCACGACGAAGATCAGCTCCGGATCGAGCTCTCCGACGACAGCCAGCGTCTCGTCGGAGTTGACGTCGGACGTCTCGTGCAGTGAGGCGCCGAGCCGCACAGCGACCTCGTCGAACGAGCACTGGCCCGAGCGATCGGGATCGATCGGCCCGGGAAGCGTGACCACGCCGACGATCTCCGCACCCACGTCCGCAGCCGCTTCGAGGCAGTCGTGACCGATGGTGTCGAAGCTGACCCAGACCGTGCGCATCGCCGCGCGATGCTACCGAGCAATGCGAGCGTGCTCGCCGGAAGTTAGTCGGCAGCGGAAGGGACGCCGCCGTTACGGGCACGTTGAACCCGCATCCAGCCCTGGCGCCCGATCAGGACCAGCAGCGCGACGAGGGCGGCGGAGAGGACGACGAGGATGATCTCCTCGCCGCCCGGGACGTTCAAGAGCTTGATGCCAGCGAGCCCGAGCACCCCGGCGAGCACGAGCCGCAGCGAGTACTCGGGAATCGACAGCGTCAGGCGGCCGCCGATCAGCACGCCGGGGATCGAACCGAGGAGCAGCCAGAAGAGGATCCCGAAGTCGACGTTCCCGGCCGCCCAGTGGGCGGCACCGGCGACGTAGAGAAGCGCGGCCGCGTGGAAGATGTCCGTCCCGACCACCCTGTGCGCCTTCATCGGAAAGATGATGAGCAGCGAGAGGCCGAAGAAGACTCCGCTTCCCACGGAGGTCAGGCCGACGATGAAGCCGCCGAAGATCCCGATCAGCACCGCCGCGATCTTGTCGCGCCTGTTCAGCCTCCAGCGCGGCCTGCCGATCGTCTGAGTGCGAATGACGCTCTTCGCGATGAGACCGGCCGCTCCGAAGAGCAGCGCCGCCCCCAGCACCTGACCCATGGCCGACTCGACGTCGTCGCCGTACCGCTCGGTCAGCTGGACACCGACCCAGACGCCGAGCACGGACATCGGCGCCGAGCCGATCAGCATCCAGCCGGCGAGCCGTGCGCGGACGTTGCCCATGCGACGGTGCTGGACAGCGCTCACGGTCTTGAAGGTGGCTCCGTGCGCGATGTCGGTGCCGATCGCGGTCGTCGGCGGCACACCGAAGAGGAACACGAGGAGCGGAGTCATGAGCGACCCGCCCCCCATGCCGGTCATGCCCACCAGGACCCCGGTGAAGAGACCGACGAGCGTGAACTCCCACGTCACGCCGGCTACTCCCGGCTGTAAGCGTCGATCAGCACCCGCGCGACCTCGGGGCGCGTGAACTCGACCGGAGGCACGTCGCCCTCACCGAGCATCTCCCGAACCTTCGTCCCCGAGAGGAAGACGCGATCCTCGGAGCCGTGCGGGCACGACTTCGTGCTCGCCATCGAGCCGCAGACGTTGCACCAGAACGTGTGCTCGAAGAACATCGGCTCGATGTCCAGCTCGTGCGGCCCGAACTCGTCGAAGATCAGCTGGGCGTCGTAGGATCCGTAGTAGTCGCCGACGCCGGCGTGGTCCCTGCCGACGATGAAGTGCGAGCAGCCGTAGTTCTTGCGGCAGATCGCGTGCCAGATCGCCTCGCGCGGCCCCGCGTAGCGCATCGCCGCCGGAAAGGCCGAGAGGAGCACTCGCTCCTCGGGGTAGTAGCCGTCCAACAGTGTGCGGTAGCAGTCGACCCGAACCCCGACCGGCACGTCGTCCGACTTCGTCTCGCCGACGAGTGGGTGAACGAGCAGGCCGTCGACGGTCTCGAGCGCGACCTTCGTGAGGTACTCGTGTGCGCGATGGATCGGGTTCCGCGTCTGAAAGCCGACGACCCGCTTCCACCCGCGCTCGGCGAAGATCCGCCTCGTCTCCGCGGGATCGCGCGCCAGCTCGGGGAACTCCGACCGAGCCCGCTCGAAGACGGTCACCGGCCCGGCGAGGTACAACGGCTTCTGGCCGTACAAGCGGGCCACGCCCGGGTGTTTCGTGTCGGTCGTCCTGAAGCAGAGCTCGGCCTCGCGCTCCCTGTCGTACTCGAAGGCCTCATCGACCTCGAGGACTGCGACGGCACGACCGGTCCCGTCCACGAGCGCGACGCGGTCGGTGGCCGGTGCCTCGTCGATCGCGAGACAGACCGGAAGCGCCCACGGCAGGCCGCTCGCGAGATGCATCTCCTCGACGACCCGCTCGTAGTCGGCCCGGCCCATGAACCCCTCGAGCGGCGAGAGCGCGCCTGAGGCGAGCATGTCGAGGTCGGACAGCTCCCTGGGCGTGAGCGAGACATGGTCGAGCGCGTCGAGATCGTCGGGGCGCCCGCCGGTCCGGTCGACGAGACTCCCTCCGTGCGGCGCGATCAGCCTGTCGGTCGCGGCGACCGTCACGCCGTCACTCCCGCCGGGATCAGACCGAGGTCCTCGAGCTTGGCGATCACGATCGAGGCGGCCTCTTCCTCGCTCGTCGACTCCGTGTCGAGGACGATCTCGGCAGACGTGGGCGCCTCGTACGGGTCGTCGACCCCGGTGAACCCCTTGATCTCGCCCGCGAAGGCCTTCGCGTAGAGGCCGTTGACGTCACGGCGGGCGCACTCGTCGACGGATGCCTTGACGTACACCTCCACGAACGGGCCGAACTCCTCGACGAGCGAACGTGCTTTCGCGCGCGTCGCCTCGTACGGGGAGATGGCCGCGGCGATGACGGCGCCGCCCTGGCGCGTGATCCGCGAGGCCACCCATCCGATCCGCTCGATGTTCGTGTCGCGGTCCTCCTTCGTGAAGCCGAGACCCTTCGAAAGATGCGTGCGGACCGTGTCGCCGTCGAGGTACTCGACGTAGAGCCCCCGGCGATCGAGCTCAGGGCCGACGAGATGGGCGATGGTCGACTTCCCGGACCCGGAGAGACCGGTGAACCAGAGCGTGAATCCGCCTTCTCGCTTGCGGTCGGACTCCGGATGGTCGTGCGCGTGGATGTGATCCGTCATGTCGTCCTTTCAGCGATCGCAGTCGCGTCTTCGTGTATGCCGCATTCGAGCTTGTCCGATCCCGCCCAGCGCCCAGCTCGCTCCTCATCTTCGGGACTCGTCGGGCGTGTGCAAGGGATACAGCCGATCGAACGGTACCCGGCGTCGTGCAACGGGTTGGAGGGGACCTCGTTCACATCGATGTAGGCCCAGATGCGCTTCTCGTCCCAGTCGGCGAGGGGGTGGATCTTGAACACGCGGTAGCGCTCGGACCACTGCACCTTCGGAATCCCGGCGCGGCTCGGCGACTGGTCGCGCCTGATCCCCGAGATCCACGCGTCGTACGGCGCGAGCGCGTTCACGAGAGGCTCGACCTTTCGGATGTGGCAGCAGCGGTCGGGATCGCGCTCCCAGAGGTTCGCGCCCTCGGCGCGGTGCTGCTCGGCGATGGTCGGGATCTCGGGCTGGATGAGCTTCAGCTGGTAGCGCTCGACGAGCCGGTCGCGCGTCTCGTACGACTCGCGGAAGAAGAGGTGCGTGTCGAGCTCGACGGTGTCCATGCGAAGTCCCAGCTCGGCGACCATGTGGACGAGCACCGACGACTGCTTCTGCCACGAGCACGTGAGGCAGAGCCGCGGCCAGAAGAACTGATGGGCCCAGGCGATCAGCTCCTCGGCGGACATCGACTCGAAGTCGACTTCAGGAAGCAGGGGCGTGCTTGATGCTCGTATCGCCAAGCAGGACCTCCTTCAGCGTGTCCGCACGAAGACCGAGCCGCAACGTCTCGAGCGCGATGACCTCGTCCGGTGGGATGTTCCCGAGGTTCACTTCGGGCCCGAAGTGCCGCACGAACCAGGCCTGCGAGGTCTTCGTCGGGGCCTCCCAGATGAGGTCGTGGAAGCTGATCGAATGCTCGATCTCGTCGACGAGACCGGTCCTCAACTCTCCGGTCGGACGATAGATACCCGCGGTGCCGCCTTCGCGACCCTCGGCGATCACCTTCCACGCGCCCGCGTCGAGCTCCTCGCGTATCCACTGCACCCACAGGTACGGGGCGATGTTGACGTCCGAGTCCTTCGAGCCGACCTCCGAGAGGACGACGAAGTCGCGAGCGAAGTCGGCGATCAGCGCGAGCTTGTGCTCCCGCGGGATGTCGAGGGTGCCGTCCGAGATCTCGACGTGCGAGAATCGGAAGTGCTCGAGCCAGCGCTTGAATTCGTCGACCTTGCCCTGCCCGTAGACGGCTTCGAAGAGCGTCCCCCCGCACACGACGGGGGAGTCGAACGAGCGGTAGAGCGCGATCTTCTTCTCGAGGTTGTTCGTGACGTAGCTCGTTCCCCAGCCGAGCTTCACGATGTCGACGTACTCGCCTGCGGTGTCGAAGAGCCCTTCGATCTCGCGAAGATTCAGACCCTTGTCGATGACGTGCGTGAGGCCTCTCGAGCGCGGCTTGCCCTCCCGCGTCGGAACCGAGAGGAACGAGTTCACGTCAGAGGCGTGCATAGATCTCCTTCAGCTTGCGTTGGG
This sequence comes from Gaiellaceae bacterium, assembly GCA_035457765.1. Taxonomy (GTDB): domain Bacteria; phylum Actinomycetota; class Thermoleophilia; order Gaiellales; family Gaiellaceae; genus GMQP-bins7. Next base: position 8,259 of record DATIBA010000152.1, on the reverse strand, counting down.
CGCGGTCCTGGACATCGCGGTAGAGCGACCCCCCGTGCGCGTCGATACCCACGGTCAGCGGGCCGAAGTCCTTCACGCGGAACTTCCAGAGGCATTCGGGCATGAGCTCCTCCCAGGCGACTTCTTCGATCTCCTCGATCTGGGTCGTCTCGAGCGCGGCGGCACCGCCGACGATCGCGAAGTAGACCATCCCGAGTCGCTGCATGGGCTCGATCGCCTCGTCGGGGAACCCTCCCTTGCCGCAGATCGCGCGGACGCCGTACTGCGAGCCGAGGCCCTCGGTGAAGCGCACCATGCGGGCGCTCGTCGTCGTTCCGATGCAGAGCTTCTCGTAGCGGCCCGGGCCGACCTTGCGCACGTTCGGTGCCGTATGCAGGAGGAATGCGCCGGTCAGATCCATCGGCGGCTCGACGCCCTGGTCGAAGATGCGGATCTGCGTACGGTCGCGGATCCCGATGATGTGACCCTGGACCACCACCTCGTCACCGGCGTGGAGCTTCAGGATCTCGGCCGGGTCGGCGACGGGGAACGTGACCTCGTGCGTCGCCATGACTAGACGTCCCTCTCGTAGGTGACCGAGCCGTCGGACGCGATGTGGGCGGACGCGCGACGCGCCGCCCAGCACTGGTAGTTGACCGCGACGGGGTTCAGCGTCATGTGCGTGTCCGCATGCTCGACGTGAACCGAGAGGACGGTGACATCGCCCCCGAGACCCATCGGCCCGACCCCCGTTTCGTTGAGGAGGCCCTTGAGCTCGTCCTCCAGCTCGGCGACGAGCGGATCGGGGTTCCGCGTACCGACGGGGCGCGCGATGGCCTCCTTGGCGAGATGCATCGCGTAGTCGGCCGAGCCGCCGATCCCGACGCCCACGATCCCGGGCGGGCACGGCTTCCCACCCGCGCCGACGATCGACTCCAGGACGAACTTCTTGATCCCGGCGACTCCGTCGGCGGGGACGCACATCTTCAGAAAGCTCATGTTCTCGGAGCCCGATCCCTTCGGGACGCACTTCACGTCGAGCCCGTCCCACTCCGGGACGAACTCCCAGTGGACGATCGGGACCCGGAAGCCGACGTTCGGCCCCGTGTTCTCCCGCGTGAGCGTGTGGACCGTGTTGGAGCGCAATGGATGCTCGACGGTCGCGCGCGCGGTGCCCTCCTTGAGCGCGGCGTAGATGCGTGCGGGGTGGAGCGGGAAGTGCTCGCCGACGCGGCAGTAGTAGACCGCGATACCCGTGTCCTGACAGACGAGGTTCTTCTCGTCCTCGGCAACGGTCACGTTGCGGAGAATGGTCTGAAGGACGCGCTGGCCGGTCACCGACGTCTCCTTGTCGGCTGCATCGCCGAGCGCGTCCCGAAGATCCTGCGGGATGTCTTTCAGCGCCCAGACGTAGAGGTGTGCAGCAGCGCCCTCGACAGCACTCGACAGATCCGTGGCGATCGTGGTCATGGACGCGCCTTCTCCGCAGCGGCCTGGCCGGCGCGTTGGCCGAAGACCGTGCATTCGAGCAGCGAGTTGCCCATCATTCGGTTCCTTCCGTGCGTCCCGCCTGCGATCTCGCCGCACGCATAGACGCCTTCGAGAGTGGTCTCGGCATGCTCGTCGATGACGAGCCCGCCGTTCTGGTAGTGGAGGACGGGGTAGGTGTAGATCGGTTCCGAGAGCGGGTCGATGCCTGCCCCGCGATAGCGCCTGAGCATGTAGGGAAGCGAGATCTCGGCGTCGTCGGGCGCGATGCGCGTCGTGTCGAGCCAGACGGCGGGTCGTCCGTCGGGCGTGAGAACGCCGTTGCCCTTCTCGACCTCGTCGACGATCGCCTGCGAGACGGCGTCTCGTGGGCCGAGGGAGTCGGTGAACTCCGCACCGTCGGCGTTCAGGAGCACGGCGCCGTAGGCGCGCGTGGTCTCGGGGATCGAGTAGCCCTGCATCGTGGCCGGCCACGCGCCACCGTTGGGGTGGTACTGGAGCGCATCGAGGTCCCGCGTCTCCGCGCCCGCCTCGACCGCGATCCGGGTCGCTTCGCCCGTTGCGTTCGGATGGTTCGTGGAGAGCTCACCGCGCGTCTCCGCTTCCGCATAGCAGCGTCCGCCTGCGGCGAGCACGACCGCCGAGGCATTGATGTCGACGACGCTCTCCTTCGTCCGGAACGACGCTCTCCAACCGGATGCGCACGGCTCCAACGCGCAGAGAGCGTGGTGAGGGAGCTCGGCGCCGGCGCCGGCCTCGTACGTCTCCCGGAGCGCCTTCGAGATCGCGTGCCCCGTTCGGTCGCCGACTTGGAGGAGCCGCTTGCGACTCGCACCTCCGCAGCGGGCGAGGCGGTACCCACCGTTCGCGCGCGTGAACTCGACGCCGAGCTCCTCGAGCCAGCGAATCGCCGACGGCGCCTCGCTCGTGAGCACCTCCACCAGACGGGGATCCGCGGTGTCGTGCGAACTGCGCATGACGTCCTCGGCGTGGATCTCCGGAGAGTCGTCGTCGGCGAACGCGGCCTGGATCCCACCCTGTGCCTTCGCCGAGTTGCACGCCTGCAGCGTGGTCTTGGTCGCAAGCCCGACCCGCGCGCCCGCGCGGACTGCTGCAACCGCCGCGGCCAACCCGGAAGCCCCGCTTCCGATCACGAGCACGTCGAAATGGGAGCGGTCGCGCCGCACGTGGTGCATGGTAGCGGACAATCTTATTTCTGTCATTATCGATCGTTATTAGTCGGCTGGCGACATGCGCAGGCGTTACACTCGTGCGTTCAATGGGCACCCTTGCCGAGATCGTCAAGCCGACCTTCATCACCGTCGCGCCCGAGGACACCCTCGGCGAGGTCGCGGAGCGAATGAGCGAACGAAACGTCGGCGCCGTCGTCGTGAAGGACTTCGGCCGTCTGATCGGGATCCTCAGCGAGCGGGACCTGCTCCGCGCGATGGCGGCGAGGGTGCACACGAGCGAGGCGCGTGTCCGTCAGTGGATGACACCCGACCCGATCACCGCGCCACCCGACATGGAGTTCGAGGAGGCCGAGCGCGTCATGATCGAGCACGGTTTCCGTCATCTACCCGTCGTGAACGGGTCCGAGGTCCTGGGGATCGTCAGCCTCCGGCGCGTCTCCGCGGCCCGGCACGCGGCACCCGCCTAGTCTCGTCGGCTAGGCGCAGGCAGAGACGACACCGTTCACGAGGGCAGACGCCGCCGCGCGAACGCTCACCGCGCGCTTGCGGAGCTGCACCCGAAGCTTCGCGTTCGAGCGGATCTGCTGCTCGGTCTGCTGCCTGGCCGTGTCCTCGCTGAGAAGGGTCAGACCGCATTGCGCGCGGTGCTGGGTCCCGCCGATCCAGCCGAGCGCGTAGAGGTACTTGAGCGCCGGTTTCCTGTAGGGCGCACGCTTGAATGCCGCCTTCGCTCCCGCGACGGAGATCTTCTCCGAACGCGCCGCCTTCCCGACCGCGCTGATGCTCGTGGCCCCGGACGCGAAAACGGCCGCCACGTTCTGCCCGTACGAGCCACTGAGCGTCGCCGCCAGGAGCGCAAACGCCGACACCAGGCTCGCATACTCGACGATCATGGACACATCGTCCGCCCGGGCGGACGGCTCGTCAACCGCTCACCACACGGTACGTAGCAAGGCCTCGACCTCCTCGGCGGTGACCTGCCTCGGATTGGCGCGCGCCCCCGGTCGCCCTGCTATCTCACCCGCCAGCTCGGGCAGCTCGTGCTCGGGGACACCGAAGTCGCGAAGCCGCACGTAGCCCCCGAGCCGTGCGAGCTCCACGACGCGTTCGATCGGCTGGTCCGTGCCGAGAGCCAGGCCGAGCGCCGCGACCGCCTCCGGAACGGCCGGCTCGTTGAAGCGAAGTGCCGGCGCGAGGCAGATCGCGTTCATCGCACCATGCGAGACTCCATAGCGCCCACCGAGCGCCTGCGCCATGGCATGCGCGAGAAAGAGCCCCCGTTCGGCAAGCGCCATGCCGGCGTACATCGCGCCTTCGAGGAGCCCCGTTCTCGGTTCGAGAGCGGTACCGTCGGAGACGACCGCCGGAAGCCAGCGCGCGATGCGCTCCGCTCCGAGCGAAGCGCTCTCGCACGGCCCTCCGTACATCGCCTCGGCGCAGTGTGCGAGCGCATTCAGCGCGGTGCCGACCGTTTCCTCGAGGGGCAGCCCGAGCGTGAGCCCGGGCTCGTAGACGATCGCGCGGGTGTGAGCGCCGGAGCCCCCGGTCTTCAGCCGTCGAACCGCGTCACGCATACCGAAGTACGGCGTCCATTCCGCCCCTGCGTACGTCGTGGGGATTGCGACGAGCGGCAGGCCGGTCGCCGCCGAGACCGCCTTCGACGTGTCGATGGCACTGCCACCACCCAGCCCGACGAGCCCGTTCGCGCCCGCTGCCGAAGCGGTCGCAGCCGACACCACCTCGAGCGGCGAGTGGCGCTCGACGCTCGTGAACCGCTCCGCCACCGGAAGCTCGAGACCGGCGAAACGTGGAGTCGTGACGAGGAGAGGGCGTTCGATGCCCAGCTCCGAGAGCAGGCCGTCGAGCTCGGCGATGCCCCAGCGAACGATCACGGCGCCAGCCGTTGTCGTGCGAACGTGACGAATGCGTCGGCGACTCGAGAGCGCGCCCTTCCCGAAGCGGTCGCGAGCGAGATCTCGCGCGTGACGTCCAGCCCCTGGACACGCGCCTCGACGAGCGTGCCGGCAGCGAGGTCGGACTCGACCGCCGTCCGCGAGATGAACGTCACGCCGTACCCCGCCTCCACCGCGCGCCGGACCGACTCCTGCAGGCCGAGCTCGAGGCGTACGTCGAGGTCGCGGAGCCGGACGCCCTGGCGACGAAGCCCGTCCTCCACGATCTGCCGAACGCCTGCCCCTTCCTGCATGAGGATGAGGGACTCGCCGCGGAGCTCGTCGAGTGCGACCGTGCGTCCGGCAAAGCGATGACCGACGGGGCAGGCGAGGATCACCTGGTCGGAGAAGAACGGTTCGAAGCGAACCCCGCGGTGTCGCCGTGACGCCCCGACGATCCCGAGCTCGAGCTCGCGAGCCGCCACCCGCTCGACGATCGAGTGCGTGTCGGAGACGGTGAGGTAGACGCGCACCTCCGGGTTGTCGCGCTGGAACTCGCACAGGGCCACCGGGACCGCGACGGCTGCGGGACCCGTCGAAGCGCCGAGCACGAGGTCGCCTGCGAGCTCGCCCTCGGACGACGCCGCGACACCCGCCATGATCTGATCCTCGAGCGCGAGCATGCGCTGCGCTCCCCGGTAGAGCTGCCAGCCGGCCTCGGTCGGCTCCACCCGACGACCCGACCGGTCGAGGAGCTGCGTCCCCAGGCGCTTCTCGAGCGCGCGGATTTGCAGCGAGACCGCGGGCTGCGTGACACCGAGCCGGTCGGCTGCCTGCGAGAAGCTCCGCCGCTCCACGACGGCGCAGAAGGCGGCCAGCTGGCGCGTGTCCATAAGGAAAGCTTATCCGTGAAACGATAGGGTCAACGCGTGCGCGTTTGGATCGACGTCTCGAACTCGCCGCAGGTCCTGCTGTTCCGGCCGCTGGTCGCGCTGTTACGGGAGCGCGGTCACGCGGTCGACGTCACGACCCGCGACTACGCGCAGACGCTCGAGCTCCTCGACCTGCACGACATCGCCCACGACGTCGTCGGGCCACGCCACGGGGGAGCGAAAGCATTCGGCAAGGGGCGCGCGATGGTACGTCGAGTCCGCGCCCTGCGACGGTACGCCAAGGAGCGCGCGTTCGACCTCGCTCTCTCCCACGCTTCGCACGAGCTCCCGCTCGTCGCCCGTTCGCTCGGCATTCCCTCGGCGTATGCCTTCGACTACGAGTTCGCGCGTCTCCAGCACGGTCTCGGTTGCCGAGCCGCACGGCGGGTCGTCGTCCCAGAGACGATCCCGCAAGATCGCCTCGACCGCTTGGGAGCGGGAGCGGCGAAGGTCCGCCGGTACCCGGGTCTGAAGGAGGAGTACTACCTCCACGGCTTCGAGCCTCGCGAATCCGTCGTGGACGCTCTCGGCCTCGACCGCCAGCGAGTGCTCGCAGTCGTGCGGACGCCGCCCGAGGTCTCGCTGTACCACCGTCACGGAAATCAGCTCTTCATGGACGTGCTGCAGCGCCTCGGCGAAGACCCGGACGTCCAGGCGGTCGTCCTTCCACGCATAGCCGAGCAGCGATCGGCGATAGCTGCGCGCGGCCTTCCCTCGCTCGTTCTGCCCGAGCACGCGATCGACGCGCAGAGCCTCGTCGGGCTCTCCGATCTCGTCGTCTCTGCGGGAGGCACGATGAACCGCGAGGCCGTCGCGCTCGGCGTTCCGGTCTACACGACCTTCGCCGGAAAGCTCGGCGCCGTAGACGAGAGCCTTATCGCAGACGGAAGGTTGCGGCTCCTCCGCGCCGCAAGCGATGTGGTACTGGCGAAGCGACCCGCGGCAACCGTGCCGATCGGCCGCGACCCGGCCCGGTTCCTCGATTTCATGCTCGCGACGCTCGACAGCTAGCGCAGACCCCGATCGGTTAGGGTCCGCGCGTCGTCGAGGGAAAGGGGAGACATGACACGACGCAGAGTGTGGGTGGTGCTGGTCGCCACCGTCGTCGTATGCACAGCCATGGCAACTGCGGCGTTCGCGCAACGCGGCAACCCGAGTGGCTTCAAGACGGGTCAGCCTGCGATGCTCGCCACCGCGGACATTCCCGATGTGGAGATCACGCCGCTCCTGACCGTCGGGGACGTCCTTCCGAGCGGATTTCGCTTCGAGGCCATCCCGGACGGGATCTCCGTGCGCACTCGAGGCCAGGGGCGGGTGGACCTCTTCGTGAACCACGAGACGAGCAAGGTGCCGTTCCCGTACAACGCGACGAATCCGACCGCTGCGAATGGTGAGAACGACTTCGACAACTCGCAGGTGAGCCGGCTGATCCTCAACCAGCACTCGGCCGGGACGCTCAACGGCTCGTTCGCCATCCCAAGCAGACTCGGCTACCAGCGCTTCTGCTCCAACTACCTGGCGACCGCCAAGGAGGGGTTCGACCGGGACATCCTGTTCACGAACGAGGAGTCGCCCGACTACGTGCTCCGGCGGGAAGCCTCGTGGCCGCCCAACCTCACCGATCCGGCGCAGAAGGAAGCGGGTCTCGTCGTCGCGCTCGACGTGCGAACGGGCAAACACCAACCGATCCACGGCATGGGTAGGCACAACCACGAGAACAACGTCGCGATTCCCGGATTCGACGACCTGGTGGTCCTCTCGGGCGATGACACGTTCACGAGCGGGGCGCTCACGATCCCGCCCGGAGGTCCGATTACGGATACGTCGAGGCCGGCCCAATCCCAGCTCTACTCGTACATCGCGCCGGACACTGACTCCCTGCTGGCGGACAAGGGCGATCTGTGGGCATTCGTGTCCGATGACCCCGACGTCACCGACTATTACGACTTCACGACGTTCACGCAGGGCGCGCCCACATCGATCAGCGGCCATTTCATCAAGGTGCCGAAGAACATCGCGACCGGCCTGAACCCGGATGGGTCGGAGATCAAGGCCAACGATGTGGGCTTCCCGGCTCCGCCGACCAACGGCAGCTGGCAGATCGATCTCCGCGTCGCAACCACGCCTCCGGGTCCCGGCATCGACGGCCCGCAGTGGGCGCTCGAGTACTGGAGCCAGCTGAAAAACGTGTTCCAGTTCGTCCGCGTCGAGGACATCGCCTACGACAAGCGTCAGGGCATGGAGAACGTCGTCTACATCGTCGACTCGGGCCGAGGCACCGCAGGCGAGCCGCAGGCCGGACGCTCGACGAACGGCCGCGTCTGGAAGATGGTGTTCGACCGGAATGACCCGACGATCGTCACGTCGCTCTCGGTATTCGTCGAAGGCGACAACAACGAGGTCAAGACGGTGGCCGAGGTCCACCAGCCGGACAACATCGAGACGACGCCGTCCGGCCTGCTGCTGACGGAGGATCCCGGATCGAGCCAGCAGTTCACGGCTGCCCAACAGGTCTCGGATGCCGCCCGTGCGACCACGGCACGGCTCTGGTACATCCCGTTCTCGGGCACGCCGCAGGTCGTCGTGAAGGTGGATCAGTCGGCCGATGGGCCGCTCGGCCCCACGGACGTCGACGGCCGAGCGGCCGGGAACTGGGGCGCATGGGAGACCAGCGGCATCGTCGACGCGTCGGCGGCGTTCGGCCCAGGTGCGTTCCTGATCGACGTGCAGGCGCACACGCTGTGGGTGCAGAAAGCCGACGGCGAGGACAACTTC
>DATIBA010000151.1:0-28882 GCA_035457765.1 Gaiellaceae bacterium | reverse complement strand
CTACAACTTCCCGCCGTGGACCGGCGCCATCAGGGGCGGCTTCAAGACCATTCGCCAGCTGACCGCCCAGGACACGCACAAGCCGCGAGGCAAGTACACGATCCTCACGACCATCGCCGAGAAGTTCACGACGAACCCGGGCCATCCGGGCAACACCACCCCGGTGATGGACGAGATCTTCAACACGTTCCTCATCCCGCAGATGTTCGCCGAGGTGGCGCAGGGGAAGTCGACCCCCTCCGACGCGGTCTCTGCATTCGCGCGGAAGGCGAACGTCATCTACCGGAAGTGGAGGAACCAGAAGCTCGTGTAGCTCCCGGCTCGCACTGGCGTCCGAGGGCCCCGGCAACGGGGCCCTCGGCGTTTCTCAGAGGACGACGACCGCCTTCGTGCCCGAAGCTTGCGCCTGCCAGGCGGTCGCCACGCCGTCGAGCGGGTACGTCTCGTACTCGATCGCGATCCTGCCCGCGGCGACGTGCTCGGCGACTTCGAGGTACGCCTTGCGAAGCTCCGCGGCCGGAAGCACGAAGTTCGAATGTCCGAGGATCGAAAGACCCTTGAGCCGAACGGAGCCGGACGTCAGAGTCGCCTCGGGCGCGGCCGACTGCCCGAGCTGCACGATTCGCGCCCCTCGTGCGGCCGCGTCGACCGCGGCCCGAGCGGGCTCGCCCCAGAGGGGATCCACGACGAGTGTCGGGCCGTCGCCCCCGCACGCCTCGCGAAAAGTCTCCGCGAGGCCGTCGCCGTCGAGCAGGACCGTCGCGTCGGCGCCGAGCGCGAGCGCCCGCTCGAGCTTCGCGAGGTTCCGGCCAGCAGCCACGATCCGCTCCGCACCGAGGAGGCGGGCCGCCTGGAGCGCGACCGATCCGACGGTCCCCGTGGCGCCGAGAACGAGCACTCGATCTGAAGGCTCGACCGGCGCCCGCGTCGCCACGGGCACCCATCCCGCGACACCGGCGATGCCGCAGACGACGGCGAGCACGTCATCGACATCGTCGGGCACCGGTATCCCCAGGGCTGCCGGGAAGTCGACACGCTGGGCGAGGAACCCGTCGCGGGCCGATCCGAAGCCTTCGCCGAACAGGTACATGCGCTTGCCGTCGACGCGTCCGACGGCTTCGCAGCCCGGTGTGTATGGCAGTGGCGGATGTCCGCCGGGGAAGCGGCCGGAGCCGACGGCGAGGTCGAGGGGGTTGAGTGCGACGGCGAGGACCTGGACGTCCCCTCCGTCTTCGACCTCGACGGGCTCCGGTGGCCGCCCGAGCTCGGAGACCTGCGCGCTGCGCATGGGGACATCCTACGATCGGCGGACCGAGCGGGTACTGCGCTGCTAGTCCCAGCGGCGGGAGAGCCGAAAGGCCGCGTTGATGAGCCCGACGTGGCTGTACGTCTGCGGGAAGTTGCCGCTCTGCTCGAATGTCTCCGGGAGGATGTCCTCGGAGTAGAGCCCGAGTCCGTTGTCGAGTGAGAGGAGACGGTCGAACAGCTCGTGCGCCTCTTCCGTTCGCCCCAAGAGCGCGAGCGCCTCGACGAGCCAGAACGTGCACACGGTGAACGCCGCTTCCATGTGGCCGAAGTCGTCCCCAACCGTGTACCGGCGGAGGAGACCACCATCCACCGACAAGTGCTCGCGAATCGCGTCGACGTGAGACGAGGCTCGCGGATCGTCGGGCCCCAGGTACCCGAGGTGAACGGCCAGAAGCAGCGAGGCGTCCAGCTGCGGCTCCCCGGCGACCTGCGTGAGCGCACCGATCTCCGCATTCCAGCACCTCGTCTCGAGGAGCTCTGCCGCGCGCTGCTCGACGTCGCGCGCGTGTGCGGCGAGCTCCGCGGCCCCGAGCGCCTCCGCCACCTCGACCGCTCGTCGCGCGCCCGCCCAGTGCATGAGCACCGAGAAGCTGTGGAGACGTGTCCTTCCGCGGAACTCCCACAGACCTGCGTCGGGCTCGTCCAGCCGCGCGTCGATCTGGTCGACGAGCTGGCGCATCAGCTCGACGGCCGTCTGCGGTGGAATCTCGCCGGTGAAGCGCGTATCGAGGAACAACCGGCTGACCGCGAGCACCATCTCTCCGTAGACGTCGTTCTGTACGTGCTCGAAGGCCTGGTTGCCCACCCGCACCGGCCCGTCTCCCAGGTAACCGGCGAGGTGCTCGAGCTCCTTCTCCTCGGCATTGGAATCTCCATTGATGCGATACGCGGGCTGGAGCACACCATCGCGCTCCTCGCAGATGTTCCGCAGGTACTCGAGGAAGAGCTCCATCTCCTCGGAGTGGCCGAGCCGCTCGAGCGCGTTCAACGTGAAGTACGCGTCCCGCAGCCAGCAGAAGCGGTAGTCCCAGTTGCGGCCCGACCCGGGGTGCTCGGGGAGGCTCGTCGTCGTGGCCGCGAGGAGCGCGCCCGTGTCCTCGTACTGGTGGAGCTTGAGCGCCAGTGCCGAGCGGACGACCTCACGCTGGTAGTCGCGGGGAACACGCGTGCCCTTCACCCACCGGCGCCAGTAGTCGATCGTCCGCTCGAGGAACCGCTCCGCCGTGTCCTCGAGGCCGGCCTCGAGCGGCTCGCCCCACGTGAGGACGATGTGCCGGTCCTGCTCGAGGAGGAAGGGGCGCTGATCCTCGACATAGGTGAGAGGGACGTTGGACGTCAGCCGGACGGGCGTCGGAAAGCCGGTGAACTCGATGTGGTTCGACCCGCGCCAGAAGCGTGTCTCGACGAGGCCGTACTCGTAGACGGGCTGACAGCGAACCCGTGCGCGTGGCTCGCCCGACAAGGGGCGCAGGATCCGCACCAGCATCTGCGGCTTGAAGTAGCGGTCGTAGAGCTGGAAGCGCGGGGCGAAGTCGACGAGCTCGAACTCGCCACCGGTGCACCGAAAGACCGTCCGCAGGACGTTCGTGTTCTCCAGGTACTCCTGGCGCACTTCCGTCGTATCGATTCCCTCGACCGCGAAGACGCCCCCGCGCTCGCGATCGAGGATCGGCCCGAACACGAAGCTCGAGTCCGGGCGCGGCCAGCACAGCCACTCGACGGATCCCTCCTTGAGCAGCGCGCTGTAAGAGCAGTTGCCGATGATGCCGAGGCCGTGTGCCATGATTGAGAAGCTATTCGCGGACGCGAAGCGTAGTCATGCGAAGAGCGGAGGTCGCGATCCCGAGCTCCGCAGGTCCGCGAGAATCCCCGGTGACGGCGGCTGCGCAGGCGCCGCCGCGACTCACAGCTAGGAGGACACCTGGCCCGGCACACCGGACACCACTCCCTCGTCATCGCCAGCAACCGCCTGCCGATCCGGCTCACGATCTCCGGGGACAGGTTCGAGGCCCAGCGGAGCGTCGGCGGGCTCTCGGAGGCTCTCAGGGCAGTACGTGGCGACGCGACGTGGATCGGCTGGCCCGGTACCGTCGTCCCGTCCTCGCTCGAGAAGAAGGTGAGCCGCCGGCTGGCACGCGACAGGCTCTTCCCGGTGTTCCTCACGGCCGACGAGGAGGAGGACTTCTACGGCCGGGTCTGCAACGACACGCTCTGGCCCCTCTTCCACTACTTCCAGAGCCGCCTGCGGATCACGCCCGAGGCCTGGGAGCGGTACGTGGAGGTCAATCAGCGCTATGCGGACGTCATCGTCGACCACTGCGAGCCGGACGCGCGGGTCTGGGTTCACGACTTCCACCTGATGCTCGTCCCGGCGATGTTGCGCCGGCGGGCGCCGAGTCTCTCGATCGGGTTCTTCCTCCACATCCCGTTTCCCTCGTCCGAGGTGTACCGCGTGCTTCCCGCGCGCGAGCAACTCCTGCGCGGCGTCCTCGGGGCCGACTACGTCAGCTTCCAGGTGGGTGACTACGCTCGCCATTTCCGCTCGTCCTGCCTTCGGATACTCGGTGTGGACTCCGAGCCCGACTCGCTCGAGCTCGACGGTCGGCGGATCGGAATCGGCGTGGATCCGATCGGGATCGACGTCCCCGGCTTCCAGCAGGTGCTCGCGGATCCTGAGACGGCGCGGCTTCTCGACGATCTCGAGAAGCAGTACGAGGGGCGGCGACTCGTCCTCGGCGTCGAGCGACTCGACTACACGAAGGGGATCCCGCAGAAGCTGCACGCCTTCGAGCGGTTCCTCGAGCAGGACCCGAAGCGAGCGCGGACGACGACCATGATCCAGGTGGTCGTGCCGTCGCGGCTCGAGAGCCCGGAGTATCGCGCGCAACGCGACGAGATCGAGCTCCTCATCGCGCGGATCAACGGCCGGTTCGCACGACCTGGAGTCACGCCCGTCGAGTACATGCATCGGGACATCTCGAAGCCCGCGCTGGTCGCGCTCTACCGCCGCGCCGACGTGATGATGGTCACCGCGCTGCGCGACGGGATGAATCTCGTGGCCCAGGAGTTCGTGCTCTGCCAGTCCGAACCGGGGCTCCCGAGCCGCTGGCGCGGCGCATTGCTCCTGTCGGAGCTCGCCGGCTCCGCGCAGGTGCTTCCCGGCGCGTTGCTCGTGAACCCGTGGAACGTCGACGGCGTGGTGGACCAGCTGGTGACGGCGCTCGGCCTTCCGGCCCGCGAGCGGCAGAGGAGACTGGAGACGATGGCGAATCGCGTCGAGGCGCTCGACAGCCGCCGCTGGGCGGAGGGCTTTCTCACGCGACTCGGGCGCTACTCGCGGCGCGACCGGAGGACTCGCCGGCCGCCGGCGGTCGATGCGGTGCTCGGGGAGCGGATTCGACGCAGGTTCGTGCGCGCCAGGGCACGCACGATCCTGCTCGACTACGACGGGACTCTGCGGGAGTTCGAGCGGCACCCCGACCTCGCATTACCCACCCCGGAGATTCGCACCCTGCTTCGAGATCTGGCAGCGCTTCCTGCCACCACGGTGCACATCGTCAGCGGACGACGGCGGCGGAACCTGGAGCAATGGCTCGGACGACTGCCGATTCACCTGTGCGCCGAGCACGGGTATCTCGCACGCGCTCCCGGTGAGGAGTGGCGGACGCTCGTCGATCTCGATCTGAGCTGGTTGCGCCCCATCGAGCGCCTGCTCCGGCGCGTGGCGGCGGACGTCCCGGGAGCGCACGTCGAACGGAAGTCCTGCAGCGTCGCCTGGCACTACCGCCAGGCAGAGCCGGAGTACGGCTCGTGGCGCGCGCGCGAGCTCCTCAACGATCTCCACCAGCATCTCGCGGGCGCCCCTGCGGAGATCCTGCAGGGCCACCAGGTCGTCGAGGTGCGCGCGCAGGGCGTCGACAAGGGCCTCTACGTGCGCAGCCTGTTTCCCGACGGGAAAGAGCCCTCCCACTTCGTCCTCGGTCTCGGCGACGACCGCACCGACCACGACCTCCTCGACGCGTTGCCGGCGGGATCCGTTGCAGGACACGTGGGCGGTCTGCTTCCGAGCACGCGCGCGAATGGAAGGCGCGAGGACATCCACATCGTCGGCCCGGGCGAGGTGCGCGCGTTCCTGCGCGACCTCGTCTCGAGCATGCAGCCGGCGGCATCCGCGCCCAGGAGGTCGCCCTCTGCCAGTGACGAGGTGTCGCTCGCCTAGACGGACACGGCGGTCGCGCGATTGAAGGCGGCCGCGTGGCCGCGCGCGTTCGCCTCGCGCAGCTCGTCCTCATCGAGTGCGCCGATGCGGAGCAGGAGCTCGAACTCGTCGCGCAGGTGCGTTCGCATCATCTCCGGGCCGTCCGTGGCGATCGTGAAACCGACGCCGTTGTCGACGAACTGCCGGATCGTCTCGCGGACCGCGTCCTCGTCGGCGAGCGCCTTCGTCAGCAGATTCGACGTCGGGCAGATCTCGAGGACGACTCCGAGCTCACGGAGCGCCCGCATGAGCCCTGCGTCGCCGGCGGCGAGGATTCCGTGCCCGATGCGGTCGGGCCGCAGGTGCTCGACCACCTCTCCGATCTCCTCGCGTCCAAGTTTGCCGCCCTCCTCGCCGACGTGGATCGTGACTCCCAGGCCCGCGCTGCGTGCCGTCTCGACCATGGGCTCGATCTGCGTGTAGTCGTACCGACCGCCCCCCGGTCGCCGGCCGGCGATGTCGACGCCGACGATGCCACGCCCCGCCCAGGCGATCGCCTTCTCGACGATGATCTCGTTCAGCCGCCCGTCGAACGTCCGGTCCATCATCAGGATGAGTCCCGCCCGCACCTGCGGGTACTCGAGACTCGCTCGATCGAGGCCGCGAATCGCAGCGAGGATGATGTGGTCGAGGTCGCGCTCGCCCCCACGGTTTCGCTTCATCGGGTTGAAGCGCAGCTCGAGCGTCGTGATCCGCTGTGAGCGGTACGCCCCGCCGATCGCACCGTGCACGGAGCGCTCGACCGCGATCGGGGAGGACTGGATGAGCTCCGTCCAGTGGTAGATCTCGTCGAGCTCGTCGAGGCCCTCGACGCCGCGGGGGTCGGAGACGGTGACGAGTGCGTCGAACTCCCAGTAGTCCTTGACCGGCAGCGCGATGCCCTGCTCGTGCGCGAGGCTCCAGAGGATGTCGGAGGCGACGGAGCCTCCGAGGTGCGTGTGGAGCTCGGCGAGACCCTCGTCGATCACGATTCGTACGAGTCTAACCCTGCGCCCGAGACGAAGGTGAGCGGCCAGTCGCGCGCCAGCCAGGTCGCGACGGCCTCGCGCAGCGGCTGGTCGAGGCTTGCATGCGTGACGCGCACCCACGATCGCAGCGTGGCGCCGCCGGCGCGGGCTGCGTCGGGATCCACGTAGACGCAACCGATGACGTCGTCCGTCTCCGGGTCGAGAACCGTGTACGCGAACGCAATCCTGGCCTCGAACTCGGTGCGGTGAGCCTCGAGATCTGAGACGTTCTCCTCGAGGGACATCGGCTGCGGCCAGCTGCGGCCGGCGAAGCCCGGTGTCCGGCGAATGTGGTCGATGCTCGACTTCCAGGCGGCGTGGTCTCGCTCGTTGTGCTCCGGCCCGAGCGGCTCGAGCACGAACGACCGCGTCTCGAACCGGAGGGGCACCTGGAAGTCGTCCGGGACGAGCGCCACGGCTGCCCGTGAGTCTAGATTGGCGCCGTGGGCGCGAACCGGCTCGCCGTCCGTGCGACGAACCATTGCCTCACGGGCTGTGGGATCGGCGAAGTGCTCGGGATGGTGCTCGCGACCTGGTGGGGATGGGGGGACGCGGCCTCGATCGCGCTCGCCGTCGCGCTCGCCTTCTTCTTCGGCTACCTGCTGACGATGATCCCTCTCCTTCGTGCCGGAACCGCCCTCGGAGCTGCGATCGGGATCGCGCTCGTCGCCGACACGCTCTCGATCACGACGATGGAGATCGTCGACAACGCGATCCTGTTGCTCTGGCCCGGAGCGATGGACGCCAACCTCGACGACGCGCTCTTCTGGATCTCGCTCGCGATCGCGCTCGCGGTCGCGTGGGGTCCGACCTACCTCGTCAATCGGGCGCTGATTCGGCGCGGGAAGGGCCACGCACGCGCCCACGGCGCGCACGGGCACTGAGCGATCCTCTGTTGGCGCGCCGGCCGAAGTGGGGGTCGCTGGCACCTCGGGGCACGCGATCTCGAAGAACTCGAGGTACCGCTCGATGTCGATGATGAGCACTCGGCCGAGTCGACCGAGCGGCGCGGGTTCGCTCGTGTCAGCGGATTCCGGTCTTGCGCACGGGTTCCGGTATCGGCGTCAGGATCGGCTCGACCTGGTCCCGTAGGTGCTCGAACGCAGGCGGGAGAATGAGGTTCTCGCCGAGGTGCTCAGGATCCTCGTCCACCGAGAAGCCCGGCCCGAGGGTCGCGATCTCGAAGAGGACGCCGCTCGGCTCGCGGAAGTAGATCGAGCGGAACCAGAAGCGATCGATGATCGGGGACGGGCGCATTCCGGCGGCCGCGACCCGCTCGTGCCATGCCGCATGGTCCTCGATCGTCGACGACCAGGCGACGTGGTGAACCGTTCCCGCCCCGCCGAGACTACGGTCGGCCGGGGGCTCGTCGTACACGTAGAGGCCGCCACGGGTCGCCCCGCGTGCCTCCCAGGCTTCGCCGGCAGCGGCGAAGCCGAGAACGTCAGCGAGGAGCTCGCGGCTCGCCTCGGGGTCCGGCGCGAACGCTCGGACGCCCTCGAATCCCTGTAGAGCCAGCTCGGCCGGGATCTCGGGGTGCTCCGCAATGAGGGGCACGTCCGCGACGCTCGAGACGGCGAGGTGGTGCCGCAGCCCTTCCGGATCCTCGAAGGCGACCCCGGTTCCGTCGCGCGCGAGCACTCCGGTCTCGGGCTCCAATCGCTCGAGCCAGAAGTCGAGCGCGCTCTGCGAGCCGACGCGCCAGCTCACCGTGTGCACCATTCCCGCTCCGGCTCGCCCGCGGCGAACGCCCGGGTACTCGAAGAACGTGATGTCGCTACCCGGAGTCCCCGCCTCGTCCGCGTAGAAGAGGTGGTACACGGTGGGGTCGTCCTGGTTCACCGTCTTCTTCACGAGACGGAGGCCGAGGACGCGCGTGTAGAAGTCGACGTTCCGCGGTGCGTCCGCGGTGATGCACGTCACGTGGTGGATGCCGTCGAGCCGCATCGCTGCGCAGCGTAGCGAGAGTGCACTGTCTGACTCGGCCAGGCAGCGGTAGAGCGCCGACCGTTAGTGTCTCGGCCGTGAAGATCGGGATCGTCGTCCCGTTCTCCTGGTCGTTCTGGGGTGCGGTCGTCGAGCATGCGGAGGCGCAGGCAGCGGCACTCGAGGAGCTCGGCCACGAGGTGCGCCTGATCATGGGCAACGATCCCCCGGGGCAGTTCACCCGTGCCCTGCACCCTCGCGTCGGGCGTCACGGAAACCCACCATCGAACGTGATCCCGGTCGGGCGCTCGGTGATCGTTCCGGCGAACGGCTCGCTTCCGAACATCGTCCTCTCGCCCAGGGCCTACTTCCGGATCCGACAGGCGCTCGAGCGCGAGCGGTTCGACGTGCTTCACCTGCACGAGCCGATGACGCCCACGATCTGCCTCTCGGCGCTGATCATGGCGAGGACACCAATGGTGGCGACCTTTCACGCGTCGGGCGAACTCGGCTGGATGAGGTTCGGAGGGCCTATCTGGGGCTTCCTCATCGACCGGATCGATCATCGGATCGCGGTCTCGGAACGCGCACGCGAGTCGCAACGGCGCTGGTTGCCGGGGGACTACGAGGTGATTCCGAACGGCGTCCTCGTCCCGGAGTCGGCCGGTCCTGGCGACCGCGAGCATCGGGTCGTCTTCGCCGGCCGGCAAGAGCCGCGAAAGGGTCTCCAGGTGCTGTTCAGGGCATGGCCGCAGATCCGCGAGCGCACGGGGCTCCGCCTCACCGTCGCCGGCGCCGACCCGCTCGCAGTGCGTCTGCTCCTGACACGGCTCAGGATTGCGGACGACGGTGTCGACATCGTCGGCTTCCTCGACCAGAGCGAGCTCACGCGGACGCTCCTCGGAGCCAAGGCTCTCGTCGCGCCCTCGTTGGGGCGGGAGAGCTTCGGCATGGTGCTCACTCGAGCCTTCGCTTGCGCGCTCCCAGCGGTTGCATCGGACATCCCCGGCTATCGGGAGGTGCTCGAACCGCAAGCCTCGGTTGCAGTTCCACCCGGCGACGTCTCCGCTCTCGCCGAGTCCGTGTGCGCCTTGGTCGAGGACGAACCGCGCCGCGAGACGATGGGACAGGCCGCTCGCGAACTCGCAGTCGAGCGCTACGCGTGGCCTACGATCGCGCGCCGACTCGTCGGCGTGTACGAGCGCGTGACGGGGCTCGCCGGTGGAGAGGCGCGCGCCGCATGAACGGCGTCGCACGAGCGTGGCGATCGGGGTGGGTTCAGGCTCTGGTCGCGATCGGGGCGCTCGTGCTCGCGGCGACCCTCCTCTGGTGGCGGGGGCCGGAGTGGGGCAGCGTCTTCGACGCGTTTCGCTTTGTCATCTGGAGCTGGATCGTCCTCGCATTCCTGCTCAACGTCGTGTCCACGCTCTTCCGAGCCCTTTCGTGGCGGATGACCATCGGGCAGGCGTTGCCGCAGGAGCACCAACCGCGCCTCGACGAGGTGCTCTCCGCCTTCGGCGTGGGGCTCCTTGCGAACGCGGTCGTACCGGGACGGCTCGGCGAGCTCGCGCGCGTCGCCACACTCCGTCGGCATCTCCCCGATGCTCCGCGCGGGACGAGCGCAACGCTCGTGGGCACGGTGTTCGTCCATCGCCTCTTCGATCTCGTCCCGGCGACGATCCTCGTGATCTGGGTCCTGCTGACGGCCGAGGTTCCCCACTGGGCCGTCGTCGCCTTCGGCATCGCCGCGCTCGTGGGACTCGCCCTCTTCACCATCGCCTGGCTCGGTGCGCGCCGCCACCACCGGCCGGTCCTGAGCGAAAGCGTCGGCTCGATCCGGGATCTCGTGGTCATGGGCCGTCAGGGGCTCTCGGTCCTGAAGGCACCGGTGCCGCTCGCGGGCGCCGTGCTGCTGCAGTGCCTCGGTTGGTTGATGCAGCTGCTCGCGGTCTACGCCGCCATGCAGGCTTTCGGCATCGACGCCCCGCTGCCGGCCGCCGGGCTCGTCCTCGTCCTCATGAACGTCGCGACGATCGTCCCCTTGTGGCCCGGAAACATCGGCCTCGTCCAGGCAGCGGTTGCACTCCCGCTCCGCAACTACGGCGTGCCGTATGCAACGGGTTTCGCCTACGGCCTAGCTCTGCAGGCGATCGAGATCGCGTGCGGAGTCGGGCTCGGCCTCATCGCGCTCGCTCGCGAGGGCATCTCGTTCGCGATGCTCAGGCGCATGCAGCACGAGGAGGATTCGGCCGAGGACGCGCTCGAGGGCGTGCGTGAGATGGTCGGCGAGCTCGAGCACGAGGCCGGGCGTGAGAGCGCTGCTGTGCCCCGCTAGCCTGAAGGGTGTTCTCTCCGCGAGGGTGGCGGCCGCGGCGCTGGGTCGAGGGTTCCACGAGGCCGGTGCGGACGTGACGGAGATGCCCGTTGCGGATGGCGGTGAGGGCACATGCGATGCGCTCGTTGCGGCACTGGGCGGCTCGTGGCGCGAATCGGTCGTCTCCGATCCGCTCGGCCGGCCGACGCCGGCGCGCTGGCTCTCGCTGCCCGATGGGCGCGCCGTCGTCGAGGCTGCGACCGCGATCGGCCTCCCGCTCCTCGCTCGTGAAGAGCGAGATCCCCTGCGAGCGTCGAGCCGGGGTCTCGGAGAGCTGCTGCTCGCCGTGTTCGCGGAGTCCCCCGCATCGGTCGTCGTCGGACTCGGAGGGAGCGCGACGGTCGACGGCGGTGCCGGGATGCGCGAGTGCGTTCGCGAGCTCCCCGTTCCGACCCTCGTCCTGTGCGACGTGCGGACGCGGCTTCGCGACGCCGCGAGGCTCTTCGGGCCTCAGAAGGGTGCGACGGGCGACGGCGTCAGAGAACTCGAGCGCCGACTGGCGGCGATGGACGAGCTCAGGCCGTACGCCGACCTCGAGGGTTCGGGCGCTGCCGGTGGTCTCGGGGCGGCGCTCGCGGCACTCGGCGCCGATCTCGTTCCGGGCGCTCCGACGCTTCTCGACCTCGTCGGCTTCGACGACGCTCTTACGGGCCATGATCTCGTCGTCACCGGCGAGGGGCAGATCGACGTGACGACGTCCGAAGGCAAGGCACCCGGTGAGGTCGCGCGCCGATGTTCGGCCGTCGGGGTTCGCTGTGTGGTGTTCGGGGGTCGGGTGCAGGCGGAGGTTCCGGGAGCGGAGGTCGTTGCCCTCTCAGGCGTGCGGGAGCACGCAGTCACCGACCTCGTCGATCTCGGCAGGAAGCTCGCCGCGTAGGTCCGGCGTACTCGGCGCTACCGCGACTCGGCCGCCTCGAGGCGGTCGGCCATCCCTTCGAGGAGCTTCCACGCAACATCTGGACGCGACTCCACGAAAGGTCGAAACACGAAGACGGGCAACCCGTACGCCTTGATGTCCGAGCGTGCGGTCACCGTCGCGGTTCGCGGCCGTCGGTCGATCAACGCGATCTCGCCGAACGATGCGCCCGGCCCGAGTGTCGCGACCTCCTCGCCGTGGATCTCGACCGACGCCTCGCCGCTTTCGAGGACGAAGAACATCAATCCACCTTCGCCTTCGAGCGCGATCTTGTCGCCGGCGGAGAAGCGCCGCTCGTTGAACTCGTCCGCGAGGCTCTCGAGATCTTTGTCCTCGAGGTGGGCAAACAAGCGAACGTTGCGGAGGAGCTCCGGTGTCGGTTTGGACATGGGGCGATTCATACACGAACGGTGCCTCTCGTGTCATCCTCGCCGCCTCTCCGAGTCAGGGTCGATCTCGGGTCCAGCTGACTGGGTCAGCTCGCACTTCTCGGAGGCGTAAGCTCTTCGATCCGAAGCTCGGCCCCTCGTAGTCGTTCCACGCACGCCTCGTAGAGCTCCTCACCTCGGCGGAAGAGCGCGATCGCCTCGTCAACCGCGACATCGCCGCGTTCGAGGCGCGTCACGATCTCCTCGAGCTCTCGCTGCAGCTCCTCGAAGCTTCTCTCGTCCGTCACGACCGCACGTCCTCGACCGTTGCGCCCAGCGACCCGGCCGCCAGCTCGATCTCGAGGCGGTCGCCAGGCGTGACGGCGGCTGCGCAGCGCAGGGCTTGCGACCCCGCACGGACGATCGCGTACCCGCGACGGAGCGTGGCGAGCGGCGACAGCGCATGGAGGCGTGCGCCCGTGTGGTCGAGGGCCGACCGCCTGCGCTCGAGGAGGAGGCGCGGGGCCGCCCGCAACCGCTCGCCGTGGCGCGTGAGTCGTGCCTTGTCGCGCTCGAGAAGCGCCCGCACGGCCAGCGTGAGCCGCCGTCTCGAGCCGTCGAGCGCTGTCACCAGCTCGCCCAGGTCCGGCACGACGAGCGCGCCGGCAGCTGTGGGCGTCGCTGCGCGTGCGTCCGCCGCCAGGTCGCAGAGGGGTGCGTCCTGCTCGTGGCCGACCGCGGAGACGACCGGCACGGAGCATGCCGAGACCGCTCGGACGACCACCTCGTCGCTGAACGGCAGGAGATCCTCGAAGCTGCCACCGCCTCGCGCGAGGACGAGCACGTCGACCTCGGGATGCGCGGCGAGCGCTCCGAGAGCGGCGACGATCCGCGCAGGCGCCCCCTGCCCCTGGACCCTCGTCTCGCAGACCACGACCTTCGCGGCCGGGAAGCGCGCTCCGATCGTCGCCACGAGGTCGCCTCGGGCCGCGGCGTCGGCTCCGGTGAGAATCCCGACCGCGCGCGGTAGCCGCGGCAGCGGTCGCTTACGGACGGGCGAGAAGAGCCCTTCGGCCGCGAGCTGCCGTTTCAGCCTCTCCAATGCGAGCAGGTGCGCGCCGAGCCCGACCCGTTCGATCGTCGATGCGCGGAGCCCGAGCTCGCCTTTCTGCTCGTACAGCTCCGCGCGACCCGCGACATGCACGGTCTCGCCTTCCTCGAGTGCGAGTTCGAGCCTGTCGAAGACGCGACGACCGATCGTCACCCGGAGCGTGGCTCCCGTCGTCGGGTCCTTCAGAGTCAGGAAGACGGTCGCCCACGCGTCGTTCCGGCGCAACTCGGTGATCTCGCCCTCGACCCAAACGGCCGGGAGCTTCCCGAGGTAGCCGCCGATCCCCCGATTGAACGACGAGACCGTGTAGACCTTGCGGTCGCCGTACAGGATCGGCTCGATCTTCGCCATGCACGGAGGTTATCCGCGGTGTCGAGCTGCCCCGCGGGGACGAGGCGTGCCTCGCAGGTGGCTGCGACTAGAGGAGGATCTCGGCCGCCGTCACCGGGTCACAGCCGCGCGAGATGAGCTGCACTGCGTCATGGAGATCGACCTCGCTCCCGGCTATTCGCTCGGCGAGAGGAACCGGATAGCCCGCCTCGAGCAGAATGTGCAGGCGCCAGCTCTCGACCTTCCCTGGCTCGTTCTCGTTCCACAGAGGAGCTTCGGTCGTCTCCGCCATGCTGCGCGAGAGTTCGCTCTCGCGCGCGTGTTCCCTGCTCGGCTCGTCAGACGCCTGCAGAGGAACGGGACGTGTCGTAGCGACGCGCCAGCTCGACGATGCGATCGTCGAGCCGCTGCGAGGCGGCGTCCACCGCCTTCTGGAGCTGGTCGGCGATCAGGCTGTCGGCACGCCGAAGGAACGACTCGGACGTGCGGTCGAGCTCCTCGCGCAACCGATTCGCGGCCTCCTCGCGGATCGCCCGCATTCGATTTTCGAACTCGAGTGCGACTGCCTCGCTCCTCGTGTCGACCTCGCGTGCGATCGCTCGCTCGACGTGCTCCACCTGGCGACGCTCGAGCTCTGCGAACGCGACCTCGATCCGAGCTCGCGCGTCGCTCTCCGCCCGGTCGATCTGCTCGGCGACCGCATGCTCGTGCTGGCGCAGGCGTTCGGTCATGTCGTCGATCGCACGTCTTCGGTCGTCGGCTTCGTACTGAAGCTCGTCGAGCGCCTGGGCGAGCGCATCCTTCGTGTGAGTCTCGAGCGCCTCGCGGAGACGGATCGCGGCGACTCGCTGGTCGTCGATCGTCGTGCCGAGTTCGGTCGCCTCCGCCTCGATCTTCGACTCGACGTCGGAGATCCGCTGTCGCAAGCGTTGCTCGAGCGTGCTAACGGCGCCCTGGAGTGCGTTCTGGGCGCGTTCGAGATCGGCCTCCCAGGCGCGCAGTCGTTCCTCGACTCGTTGCTCGACCGCGGCGACGAGCTCGGCCAGGCGCTCGGAGAGCTCGCGCTCGCGGACGCCGAGCTCGCCGCGCCGCTGGTCGGACAGCCGTCGCTCCTCGGCCACGTACGTCGAGAGCGAGTCCGCATGTGCACGCGAGACGGCGATGCGGAGCTGCTCGGCCTGGGTCGCCGCCTCTTCCTCGGCGGCCGCGCGAACGGCGCGCCGCGCGTCGGCGACGAGCTGGTCGGTGCGCGCTGCCCTGGCTCGCGCGCGCCGGAGTGCGAACGCGAGGGCGAGGCTGAGAAGAACCGCACCGATGAGGGCTCCCAGCAGGATCCAGGCGATCAGCGGCACGCGTCCATGCTAGAGCCGGAAGGCGACGAGGGCCGCCGCGAGGGCTACGGAGGCCGCCGCCAGCAGGCGAAGCCCTCGCTCCTCGGCGGCCAGCAACCAGCGGGCGTCGATGCTTTGCCGACTCCCGTCGGAGAGCTCGACGGTTCCCGTGATGCTCACGACTCGGCGCCGAACGAGACGGACGCGATTCGAGAGCGAGCGCTGTGCGAGTGAGAGCAGGACGGCGAACGCAGCGGCGAGGAGCGTGGCGGCGCCGACATCGCCCGCTACTGCGGCGTAGCCGCAGACCACCGGAAAGCCCCCCCAGGCGAGGCCGAACCAGAGGTCGGAGTGAAAGCGCCCACCAAGCAGCTCGAGGTTGTAGGCGAGTACCAGGAACACGCCGACAGGCACGAGCGCCGCGAGCCAGGGTCGAAACGAGAGGGCGCCGAGCACGCCGATCGTGCAGGCGGCTCCGATCGATACGGTGGCGAGGACGACCAGGATGGAGTCCGGGATCGCGGTTCGGAGTGGCCGTCCTCGCAGCTCGTCGAGCGCGTGCGCTCCGATCCCCAGGGCAAGCGCGAACGCGGCGACGACCGCGCCGAGCCGTCCCCAGGCGATCTCCGGCGCCAGGCAACCGCCGATCACGACGTACGACAGATGCCATGCGGTGTAGGGCGAGTGGAGCAGCGTGACGTAGTCGCGCCAAC
The DNA here is from genome assembly GCA_035457765.1 of Gaiellaceae bacterium. GTDB lineage: Bacteria > Actinomycetota > Thermoleophilia > Gaiellales > Gaiellaceae > GMQP-bins7. The sequence goes on along the minus strand of DATIBA010000151.1, from coordinate 13,240 downwards.
CGCCTCGCTCGAGCGCGTAGAACGCGGGCCGCCGGCGCGTCACCGCGCTCCTCGCAACCGGCTCGGTCGCCGTGTGGCTCTGAGCCACGAGGCGCTCCCTCCGGGGCGCCTCAGCGACGTCCTCGCCCTCGCTCATGCCTTGGTACCCCAGATGACGACGCCTGCGCCGAGGCTGAGCCGTCGCACCTCGAGCTCGCGGAGCCCGGCGGCGTGCCAGAGGTCGAGCTGCCGACGGATCGGGTACGTCTCCCAGTAGTCGCGGATCGAATCGCCGAGGAAGTCGCCGACCTCGCGCCATCCGTTCCGCAGCGCTCTCCCCACGAGCGGGAGCACGGCTCCCACGTAGAGATCCCAGAGCGGCCTCGAGGGCCCTTCCGGCACGCCGAATTCGAGTCCTGCCACCACGCCGCCCAGCCGCACGACACGCGCGAGCTCGAGGAGCGTCGCGCTCGGGTCGTCGACGTAGCGGAGGAGGTACGTGAACGTCAGGTGGTCGAAGGTGCGATCCTCGAACGGAAGCGAGTCGGCCGACGCTTCGACGAGCTCGATGCCGTTCGCGAAGCGGCGACGTGCGACAGCGAGCATCCCGGGGCTCTGATCCACCCCGGTCACGTCGAACCCGCGGCGAAGGAGCTCGGCCGCGACGAGCCCCGTTCCCGTGGCGACGTCCAGCACGTGCCCTCCGGGTGGGAGCCGCGAGACGAGGAAGCGACGCCAGAGCGGATCCTGGCCGAGCGAGAGAACGGCGCCCACGCGGTCGTACGTCGCCCCCAGCGGAGCGAAGAGCTCTCGGGCGTCGACGGCGGGCACGACCCCTATTCTGGCGCGGTGGCTCTCGCTGACGAGCTCGAGCGCATCGCGACGCTCGCCGCGGCCCACGCCCCGGCCGGTGACGAGGTGTCGGGAATCATCGCGACGGAGCCGACCGCCGGGCACCGCGTCTACCTCTGCTCCTTCGACGATGCCGACGGCCGGCGGAGCTGGCTCGCCCTCCACGAGGACGGCTCTCCGGTGACGAGCCGTCAGGAGGTGCGCGAGGCGGTCTCCATCGCGGCGATCTGCGAGGTCGCGGTCGACGCCGCCGGCGGGGGCGACGTCGAGGCACTCATCGCGAGTCTCGCCGAGCTTCGCGAGCGCGAGGCGCCGGAAGGGATCGAGGCCGCGGAGGACGCCGCCCGGGCGCTCCGATCGGTGCTCGGAGAACCACCGCAGCTCGCGACGCCGCTTCGACTCGACGACATCGGTGCCGCAACCCGCCTCCTCGAGCGTGAGCTCGACCCTCGAGGTGCATCCCCCTTCTCGGCGGCGATGAAGTCGGCGCAGGGTGCAGTCGCAGAGCTTCAGCGCGAGGTCGAGGCCGGCTACAGGCTCGAGCTCGTCTAGTCTTGACGCAATGGAGGGCAGCGGCGCTTTCTTCCCGTTCGGCAGTGGCGATCCCGAGGAGCTCCTCGGCGCGCTCCGCGAGTTCGCCGAGCGCCAGGCCGAGTCGGTGCAGGAGGCCCAGCGAGAGCAGTTCGCGACCCTGACGCTGAACACAGCCGTCGAGCTGACAGCGGCGGCGCTCGGGCAGGTGCGGGTGGATGGCCCTCCCGATGCGCAGGCCCTCGCCCTGCGCGACGCGATGCGCGTGCTCTTCCCGGAAGCGGTCGCGCTCGTCTCGGCCGCCCGTCAGGGCTTCATGCGCTCGTAGCGCCGAGCGAAGCGGGCCCTCGCGTTCCCGGAGCGGCGTCAGCCTTCGGCGGAGCCCGGCTTGGCCGAGCGGGAGCCGGAGGCGCCCAGGGACGCGAGCAAAGACCAGCCGCCGTCGACGACGAGAATCTGGCCGCGGATCATCTCGGCGTCGGGTGAGCAGAGGAAGGTCACGCAGGCGGCGATGTCCTCGGGCGACACGATGCGTCCGACCGGGTTCCTTCTTCCCATCTCCAGCATCGCCTCGCGATCGGGGAAGTACTCGAGCGCGCCCGTCTCGACGACCCCTGCCGAGACCGCGTTCACGCGAATCCCGCTGGGGGCGAGCTCGACGGCGAGGTAGCGGACGAGCGCTTCGAGCGCGGCTTTCGACGCCCCGACGAGCGCGTAGTTCTCGAGCACGCGCGTCGAGCCGAGGCTCGAGAGGCCGACGATCGAGGAGCCGGGCGGCATCGAAGGCACCGCGGCGCGCGCGAGCGAGAGGAGGGCCCGCGAGTTTGCCGAGAGCGTCCAGTCCCAGTGCTTGTCCTCGGTCTCGAGCGAGGGCCGGATCACGCCCGTCGCCGCAGCGTGGACGAGGGCGTCGAGCGGGCCGAGCTCCCGGACCTCGTCGGCCACCCGTTGCGACGCGACGTTTCCACGGACGAGTATCGGCTCCGCGCCCTGAGCCCGCAGCTCGGACGCCGTCTCCTCGGCAGCACGGTCGGTGCGCATGTAGCCGATCGCGACCCGCGCGGCCCCGAGCGACGCGAAGCGGAGGGCTATCGCCCTTCCGATGCCCCGCGATCCTCCGGTGACGAGGACGGAGGCGCCGGCGAAGCTCACCTCGGACTCCATGGGCGGCGCTCGCAAAGGAGGCGAGCGTGAGGGGCGCAGGACAGTGCTCGACGTACGGACAAGCCCCGAGCGCGACGCATTCTGCCGCGAGCGGCGTCGGCACTCCGCGGAGCCGGGCTCCGCCCGGCGAGAGCGGAGTGCGGCCGGGAGTGCGAGGTCATTCGCTCTTCGGCAGTGGGTCGTAGGCCGGTGCCGAGGAGGGGATCGTGTCCCAGCCGATGCGCGTCAACGGCTCGCGCTCACCCTCCTCGGCCAGCGACGATGCGTGGCCGAGCCGGTCGAGGAGCTCCATCTTCTCCTCCCCGTACTTCCTCACGGGATGATCGGACGGTAGGTCCTCGACGAGCTCGCGGACCCGCGCGCGCAGCTGATACGCGAAATGGGGCGTCGCCGGGCCGACGAGCGCGTCGATGTCGTCAACGGTTGGCTCGGACACGGCCGCAAGCCTACCGCCGGTAGCGTCGAATGATGCGCCGGCCGTCCACCGTCGAGCTCATGCTCCTCGCGACCATCCTGCTCTGGTCGCTGAATCTGAGCGTCACGAAGTACATCCTCGGCCAGGGACTCGCGCCGCTCTCGTACGCGACCGTTCGGTACGCGCTCGCGGCGGCCATATTCGTCGCGCTCACGCTTGCAGTCGAGCGCACGCTGCTGATCGAGCGCCGTCACCTCCCGGTCCTCGCGTTCGCGGCCGTGACGTTGTGGCTGAACCAGCTCTCCTTCGTGCTCGCGCTCGATGTGACGACTGCCTCGACCATCGGCCTTCTGCTCGGTGCGATTCCGATCTTCGCGGCGATCTTCGGGCTCGTGCTCGGGCGGGAACGCCTGACCGCGCGCTTCTGGCTCGCCGCGGCGATCTCGTTCGCGGGCGTCGCCCTCGTCGCAGTCGGAGCGGGCGGCGACGTGTCCGGGGGCTACGAGGGGATCCTCCTCGGGCTCGCGACCGGGGCGACCTGGGCCGCGTACTCGGTCGCAGTGGCGCCGCTCATGCACACGTACTCGCCCTCTCGTGTGAGCGCCGTGGTGCTCCCGCTGGCGTGGATCCTCATCGCGCTCGTGGGAATCCCGCAGACATCGGATCAGGACTGGGACCTGGGCTTCGAGGTCTGGGGCCTGCTCATCTTCGCGACCCTCGGGCCACTCGTGCTCACGAACGTCCTCTGGTTTCGGTCGATCCACCGTATCGGGCCAGCGCGTGCGACTCTGGCGGCGAACCTGCAGCCGTTCGTCGCGGCCGTTCTCGCGGTGATCCTGCTCTCCGAGCCGCTCGGCGTCCTGCAGGTGCTCGGCGGTCTCCTGATCGCCGTCGGGATCCTGTTCGCCAGGCGGCGGGCGCCCGAGCCGCAGGCGACCTAGAATCGGACCCATGGGCGACCGCGACTTCATGCCGATCGAAGGTTGGGACCACATCGAGATCTGGGTCGGGAACGCGAAGCAGGCGGCGTACTTCTACGAGAACGCCTTCGGCTTCACCCGCACGGCGTACGCCGGTCCGGAGACGGGTGTCCGCGACCGGGCCTCCTACGTGCTCGAGCAGGGAGACATCCGCTTCGTGCTGACGAGCGGGCTCCGCGCCGACAGCGAGATCTGTCGCTGGGCGGCCACGAAGGGGGACAGCGTCAGGGACGTCGCCCTCACCGTCCCCGACGCGTCGAACGCGTATCGCCAGGCCGTGCAGCGCGGTGCCCGCGGCGTCGTCGAGCCACACCGGGTCGAGGACGACTCGGGCCGCGTCGAGCTCGCTGCGATCGCGACCTACGGAGACAACGTCCACACCTTCGTCAACCGGTCCGAGTACGGGGGTGCGTACCTCCCCGGCTACCAGTCGGTCTCGCCGAACGGTCCGCCGTCGGCCGGTGTCGGCCTGATCTCGATCGATCACGTCGTCGGCAACGTCGAGCTCGGCCGGATGGACGAGTGGGTCGGCTTCTACGAGCGGGTGCTCGGATTCAGCCAGCTCACGCACTTCACCGACGAGGACATCTCCACCGAGTACTCGGCGCTCATGTCGAAGGTGATGACGGACGGCGAAGGGAAGATCAAGTTCCCGATCAACGAGCCCGCGGAGGGCAAGCGCAAGAGTCAGATCGAGGAGTATCTCGAGTTCCACGGCGGTCCGGGAGTCCAGCACGTGGCGATGCAGTCGAACGACATCGTGAAGACGGTCGCCGCACTCCGTGAGCACGGTGTCCTCTTCATCGCGACCCCCGACTCGTACTACGACATCGTGAAGGAACGGGTGGGCGAGATCGAGGAGGACTGGGACGACCTGCGCTCCATGGGGATCCTCGCCGACCGCGACGAGGAGGGCTACCTGCTGCAGCTCTTCACGAAGATCGTCCAGGATCGCCCGACGCTCTTCTTCGAGGTCATCGAGCGCCACGGCTCGCGCGGCTTCGGCATCGGGAACTTCAAGTCGCTCTTCGAGGCGATCGAGCGCGAGCAGGCGTTGCGCGGCAATCTCTAGCAGCGGTGGCGCTCGCCCAGACGCAGTACGTCCGTAGCGCCGGGACCGACATCGCCTATCAGGTGATCGGCGAGGGCCCTCGCGACATTGTCGTCGCACTCGACTGGGCGAGCCACCTCGAGACCCTTGCCGAGCAACCGTTCATTGCCGAATGGTTCACGTCCCTCTCTCGCTTTGCTCGCGTCCTCTGGTTCGACATGCGCGGAGTCGGCATGTCCGGCCCCCTGGGCGAGGAGAGCCCGATCGAGGCCTGGACTCACGACCTCGTCGCGCTCATGGGCGCGTCGGGTTCGGCGCGCGCGTCACTCGTCGCCCACGGATACGGCGCCATGCTCGCCCTCACCGCGGCGGCGACGCATCCCGAACGCGTCGACTCGCTCGTCATCGTGAACGGCTACGCGCGGTTCGCTCGCGGCGACGACTACCCGGCTGGCTTGCCTCAACGCATGCACGAGCCGTACCTCGACGCGATCGAGCGTCAGTGGGGGACAGGCGTCCACGCACTCGGGCTGGGTCCCTCGGTCGTGCACCGGCCGGGTGTCCTTGAGTGGTGGGGTCGAGTGGAGCGGTACGGGGCCTGTCCGCAGGTCGCGCGTGAGCAGCTCGAGGCGATCCTCGCTCTCGACGTGCGGGACGCTCTGCCACTCGTCAACGTCCCGACGCTCGTCATCCATAGCCGTGACAACGTCTTCGCCCGTGTGGGACACGGCCGCTACATCGCCGAGCACATCCGCGGTGCGCGCTGGCTCGAGCGCGACAGCGCCGATCACTGGCCGGTGCCGGAGCCCGACCTCGTCGGGGCGATCGAGGAGTTCGTCACGGGGTCGCGCACGACCGGCAGCGACTCGGATCGCGTCCTGGCCACGGTCATGTTCGCCGATATCGTCGGCTCGACCGATTTCGCAGCGGAGCTGGGCGACCGGACCTGGGGGTTCGCACTCGAACGGTTCGACCAGATCGTGCATACGACGCTGGCGGCGTTCGAGGGCGTGCTCGAGAGCACGGCGGGTGACGGGATCCTCGCGACGTTCGATGGTCCCGCCCGTGCGATCCGCTGCGCCTGGCGTCTTCGCGAGGAACTGCGCCACAGCGGACTCGAGGTCCGGTGCGGCATACACACGGGGGAAGTGACGCGGCGCTCCGACGGCGTCGCCGGGATCGCCGTCCACATCGGAGCGCGCGTCGCTGCGCTCTCGGATCCCGGCGAGGTGCTCGTGACGCGCACAGTGCGCGATCTCGTGGCCGGGTCGGGAATCTCGTTCGAGGAGCGCGGCGAGCACGAGCTCAGGGGCGTTCCCGATCGGTGGCCGCTGTACGCTGCGACCAGCTGACGCCCAGGCCGTAGCCTTCGCACATGTCCGCTCAGCGGCGCACGGCGCTCGTCTCGGTCGGGGCGGCCTGCCTTCTGATCGCGATCAAGCTCGCCGCCGGGCTCGCCAGCTCGAGCCTCGGGCTGCTCGCCGAGGCCGCACATTCCGGGACCGACCTCGCGGCCGCGTTGCTCACGTTCTTCGCAGTGTCGGTCGCCGTCCGTCCTGCGGACCGCGGTCATCCGTACGGCCACGCCAAGGCTCAGAACCTCGCCGCGCTCGCCGAGGCGGGGTTCCTCGTCGCCGTCAGCGTCTTCATCGCCGTCCTCGCGATCCTGCGGCTGTCGGGCGTCGTCGAGTTCGACGTCGAGCCGACGTGGTGGACCTTCGCGGCGATCGCACTCGTGCTCGCGATCGACGCGTCCCGAACGACGGTTTCTCTGCGCGGTGCGCGCCTCTACGGCAGCGAAGCGCTGCTGGCGAACGCGCTTCACTTCGGCAGCGATTTTGCGGGTACGCTCGCCGTCCTCGCAGGTCTGAGCGCGGCCGCGCTCGGGTTTCCGGCCGGCGATTCCCTGGCCGCGCTCTTCGTCTCGGCGCTCGTGGTCGTTGCCGCCGTTCGTCTCGCCGGCCGGAACGTGGACGTGCTCATGGACCGTTCGCCGAACGAGGCGACTCGGGTTGCCCGGCGGGCCATCGCCGAGCTCGTGCCACCGGTCGAGCTACGGCGTCTGCGAGTTCGCAGCGCCGGCGGCGAGCACTTCGCCGACGTCGTCATCGGCGTCGCGCCGGGGGCCGCCGTAGGTCAGGGCCACACGGCCGCCGACCGGGTCGAGGATGCGCTCCGCGCGGAGCTTCCGGGGATCGACGTCGTCGTCCACGTCGAGCCGCGCGGTGCCGACGGAGGGGTCCGCGAGCGGGCGCTCGCGGCTGCCCTGTCCGTCTCGGACGTCCGGGAGATCCACAACCTCTCGGTGCTCGAGGTCGGGAACAGCCTCGAGATCTCATTGCACCTGAAGCTGCCCGGCGACCTGTCGCTGAACAGCGCCCACGCCGTCGCCGAGGAGGTCGAGCAGGCCATCCTCGCCGAGGTTTCCGAGGTCGGCTCGGTGCAGACGCACCTCGAGCCGCTGTCGGAGACTGCCGCGGGCGAGGAGGTCGTCGTCGACGCCGGGGCGATCGAGTCGCTCGTACGTGAGGAGACCGGAGCACCTCCACGCGAGCTGCGCTTCGTTCGGACCGACGACGGCCTGGTGGCGTTCCTCACCCTCGAGCTCGCGGGAGACGAGTCTCTCGTGGACGCGCATGAACGTGCCAGCGCGGTGGAAGAGCGAATCCGGCAGGCCGTTCCCATGATCGCCGACGTCGTGGTGCACACCGAGCCGTGAAGCTCTGCATGTTCCACCCCGCCGACCATCCGATGGAGCGCGGGTGGGTCGGACGCATCGAGGGAGAGCGTGTCGTCCATCTCGCGGCGCAGACCCTGCAGTCGTTCTTCACGGGCGGCGGCTCGGCCCGCGAGCACGCGGAGTACGCGCTCGCCGAGGTGTGTCTCCTCGCGCCGGTACTTCACCCACCTGCTGTGCGGATCTTCGACGCTCAGACGTCGTTCGAGTTCGCCAACCCGGCCGCGATCGTCGGGCCGGGTGCGAGGATCGGCCAGAGCGAAGCGGCTGGCACGAGACTTACGTTGCTCTCTCGCGTGGCGGGCGTCATCGGGCCCGACGGGGCGCTCGCCGGCTTCGCTGCGTTCGCCGACTGGCGTGCACCGGACCTTCCGGTGCCGAAGGATCGCGACTTCGCACTCGGGCTCGGTCCTGCCGTCGTGACGAGCGACGAGATCGAGCCGGACGGGCTCGTCGCGTCGGTTCGTGTCGATGGACTCGAGTGCGCAGCAGGGGTGTTCGGCGGCTTCGACTGGAGTGCCGCTTGCGACTTCGCCGCCGAGCGGACGCGGCTCTATCCGGGAGATCTGATCGCCGGACCCAACCTGGTCCCCCTCGAGCGGATCTCGCCCGGAGGCGCCGTCGAGATCGACATCGCAGGCGTCGGGGTGCTCGAGCAGGTCGTGGTCGGAGGCTGACCGTGCAGGCTTTCGTGGACTGGGACGGGACGGCGACCGAGGTCGACGGCCTGCACCTCGTGCTCGTCGAGTTCGGAGACGTGCAGCTCTACGAGGAGCACGAAGCGCGCCTCGGGCGCGAGCTCACGCTCCACGAGGTGATCGCCGGCGAGTTCCGCACCGTCCGGGCTCCGCTCGCCGAGGTCGTCAACTGGGTGCGAGCGCACGCCCGCCTGCGTGCCGGCTTCGTGGAGTTCGCGCGTCGACATCGGCCACTGATCGTGTCGAGCGGCTTCCACGAGCTCATCGAGCCCGTGCTCGAACGGGAAGGCCTCGAGCTCGACGTCCTCGCCAATCGCATCGACCCCCGGCCCGACGGCTGGCGCGTTCGATTTCGGAACGAGAAGCCGTGTCGCGTGTGCGGCGAGCCCTGCAAACGCTCGGACGTCGCAGGACTCGACGGCTTCGTCTACGTCGGCGACGGCTACTCGGACCGTTGCGTCGCGCTCGCTGCCTCTCGCGTCTTCGCGCGCGCCGGCCTCGCCCGATACCTCACCACCATCGGGTTTCCCTTCGAGCCGTTCGAGGACTTCGACGGCATCGCGCGTGAGCTCTGATCGTGCTCCTCGAGATCCCGGCTCCGTACGACTTCACCGTATCGACGGCACGGTTTCGCGACTTCGGCTCCGACGGAGCGACCGTCTGGCACGACGGCGCGCTCCATCGGGTCGTCGACGGGCAGGAGGTGCGGATCACGGCAGCTCCCGGCGGCGTCCACATCGAGCCCGGGAGCGCCGCCGCGGCGCTCGAGGTCGGACGTCTCCTCGGCCTGCCCTTCGATCTCGCCGCCTTCCGGGCGTGGGCGGCGGACGATCCCGTGCTGGGGCGGATCGTCGAGACGCTTCCGGGGTTCAGGCCGACGCTCAATCCTCAGCCGTTCGAGGCGCTCGTGGTGGCGATCACGACGCAGCAGATCTCGCTCCGTGCCGCCGCGGCGATCCGCGCGAACTTCGTCGAGCGCTTCGGCGTTCGCCATGAGCACGCGTGGGCGTTCCCGACTCGCGAGCGCACCCGGCGCCTACGGCCGAGCCAGTTCACCGTGCTCGGCTTCTCGCGGGCGAAGGCCGAGTACGTGCTCGAGCTCGCGCACTCCGATCTCGACCTCGCGGACGTTGCCAGCCGATCCGACGCGGAGGTGATCCAGGCGCTGACGGCCATCCGTGGGCTGGGGCGATGGACCGCCGACTGGTTCCTCGCGCGCCATCTCGCGCGACCTCGCGCATGGCCCGCCGGCGACTTGGGCGTGCGCAAGGCCGTCTCGACCTTTTACGCTGCCGGTCGTCCCATGTCCATCGAGGAGGTCCGCGCAATGGGAGAGCGTTTCGCGCCGTTCGAGAACCTGTCGGCCCAGTTCCTGCTCGCCGGGGCGAGGCTGACGGGATGAGAGTGCGTCGCGCGGTTCCGGAGGACTTCGACGCGATCGCGGCTCTCTGGCGTGACTTCGATCACGAGGTGCCACCGCCCATCCACGAGGGCCCGGCCGACGAGGAGAAGGAGCTCGCCGAGGTGGCCGAGATCCTCGGCTCCGAGGTCGCATTCGTCGCCGAGGACGACGACGGCGTGCCGGTCGGTTTCGCGCTCGCCAGGCAGCGAACGCCGATGCTCGGGACGCTCACCGATCTCTACGTCGCTCGGGATGCGCGGCGCTCGGGCGTCGCGACCGAGCTGATGCGCGAGGTTCTCACGGCGTTCGGCGCAAAGGGCATCGAGCAGATCGATCTCGAGGTCGTAGCCTCGAATGCGGTCGCACGCTCGTTGTACGGACGCTGGGGGTTTCGCGACGACGTCGTCGTCATGGCCGGCGCGATCTCGGACCTCGAGGCCCGAATCGGCCGTCAGGAGGCCTCGTCCTTCGGCTCGATCCACCTGCAGTCGGACGATCTCAGCGCCGTCGAGCGGGCGGTGCGCCAGCTCGTCCCGCGGCTTCCGGGCGCCTCACGCGGGTCGCTCGTCACGCCCCCACGCAACGGGTGGATCGCCGTGTACGACGACGTGTGCGACCGCAGCCCCGAGATGCTGCGCCGACTCGCTCGCGAGCTCTGCGACCGCATCGCCGCGGTCTCGCTCCTGCTCGGCGTCGAGCGCGATGAGCTCGTGCGCATGGTGCTGTTCGAGCGCGGGCGCATCGTCGACGAGTACCTCTCGGTTCCGGAGTTCTACGGTCCGCTGCCCCCCGGGGACGTCATTGGGTTCGCAGCGAACCCGACGGTGGTGACGCGTCTCACCGGCGCGGATCCCGAGGCCGTGCGGCGCATCGCGCGTACGGCGCCCGCCCCGGCCGACCTGCCTCCCGCTCGCGAGCTCCTCGCCGAACTCGCGGCGGCGATGGGGATCGAGGGCGCGGGCCACGGCTGGTCGGACGCGCCCGAGCTCGCCGGCTTCGTCCGGATCGATCGCGCGTGAACGTCATCCTCCTCCACGGCTGGCCGCTCTCCGAGCAGATGTGGGAGCCGCAGGCCACGGCTCTTCGCAACGCCGGGATCGAGCCGCTCGTCCCTCGCCTCTACGGCCGGGGGCCGTCGATCGACGGTTGGGCAGCGCAGCTCCTGCGGGACTACGACGACCAGCTCGTCGCCGTCGGTGCGTCGATGGGTGGCTACTGTGCACTCGCGCTCGCCCGCCGGGCGCCGGAGCTCGTCGTCGGCATGGCTCTCGTCGCCTCGCGCGCGACCGCCGACTCGTTCGATCGGAGGCGAGAGCGTGACAGCATGATCGCGCTGCTGCGGGAGAAAGGCGTTCCGCACGATCTCGAGACGGACGAGCCTGCCGAGCTCCTCGCGGTCGCGCAGGAGGCGATGCGCGACCGGATGGATCTCTCGGGCGTGGCGGCCTCGTTCGGCGGCCCCTTGCTCGTGTGCGTCGGCGACCAGGACGGGGCGGTGTCCATCGAGGAGTCGCGTGAGCTCGCCGAGAGCGCCCTCCGCGGAACGCTCGAGGTGTTCCCGGGCGCGGGGCACTTCCCGAGTCTCGAGCAGCCGGAGCGCTTCAACGAGATGCTCCTCGAGTTCGTGAGTCAGTGGCAGACGTGACGCTCGACGAGCTCCGTCGGCGCCTCGGCGACGACGATCTCGCTCTCCTCGACGTGAGGACGCGAGCCGAGTTCGACGGCCATGCCGGTGCGCACTGCGATCCGCGTCACGGCCACATCCCCGGCGCCGCGAACCTCCCGCTCGAGCGACTGCTCGAGTGCCGGAGCGCGGAAGAGGTGCGTACGCTCGTCGGACATCCCGAGGGCATCGAGATCGTCGCGTACTGCCACTCGGGCACTCGCTCGAGCTTGGCGGTGCACGTGCTTCGGGGCGCGGGCTACGACGCACGGAACTACGCCGGCTCCTGGCACGAGTGGTCTCGGTCGGTTCAAGCCTAGGCCGGCGACGCCTCTCGGAGGAATGCGGTCGCCAGCGCCCGGCCGTACTCCGCCGACCTGTCGATGTGGACCTCCGATCGCTGTCGGAGCTCGTCGGCCGATATGGGCAGGTCTTCGGCGCCCTCGCTCGACCAATCCGTGAGCATCTGCAGCGTGATCTCCGGGTGGAACTGGACACCCCAAGCGGGCTGAGCAAGCCGGAATGCCTGCGTGCAGATCTCGCTCCGGGCGAGCTCCACTCCGCCGGTCGGAGTCTCGAACGTGTAGTGGTGCCACTGAAAGACGGTCGCGTGCCGCGGAAGTGAACCGAGGACGGGGTCGGTCTCGCCCGCGGCGGTCAGGGCGATGTCGAGCCACCCGATCTCCGGCGCCGAGGCCGGACCGACCGTCGCGCCCGCGGCGCGCGCGAGCATCTGGGCGCCGAGGCAGACCGCGAACACCGGCACCGTCTCCGCGAGCACCTCCCGCAGAAACTCCTCCTCTCGGGCGAGCCAGTCGAACCTCTCGTCCTCGTCGGGATGCATCGAGCCTCCGAAGACCATGACCGCGTCGTAGTCTCGTGCGGGATCCGGCGTCCCGCTCTCGGGCACGGACCACCGCTCGAGCTCGTGGCCGGCCGCGGTAGCCGTCTCGTCGAAGACCCCACCGCGGACGCTCTCGCCGTGGTCGATCGCGAGAACGCGCATGCGGCGACTCTACTCAGAAGAGCGTGGGCGCCAGGGGTGGAGGCTCGACGCCGCCGGCCGCAGGGATGCCTGCTCGGTCGAGCAGATCGCGGAGGATCACCGCGCTCCGCGGCGCGAAGTCGTCCCGGTTGTTGTTGAACATCGCGTACACCTCGTCCGCTTGCTCCGTCAGGCTCGCCAGCTTCTCGACCCATTCGGCCAGCTCCTCCTCCGAGTACATCCAGTCGAAGCGCTGCGAGGACTTCTCGGAGCGGATGTTCCAGGTCTTCGCGTTCCGCCCGTGGAACCGCACGTAGGCGACCCGATGCGTTGCTGCCGCATGCCTCGCGATGACGTTGCTCGCACGCGTCATCGGGGCGTCGACGGAGACGTACGCGAGTCCGGTCCGTTCGAGGAAGTCGAGCGTATCGGCTCGTTCGCCCGGCTCCATCCACGACCGATGGCGAAACTCGATGAGCGGGACCTGGGGTGCGATGCGTTCGGGCACCCGTTGGAGCTCTGCCTTCGCGGCGTCCGACTTGACGAAGCGGGGGTGGTACTGGAGCAGGATCCCGCGGAGCTTTCCCGAGAGCTCGAGCGGCTCGAGTGATGCTCGAAACGTCGTGAACGCCTCGTCGGTCGGCTCGCCGTCGTGCCACGTCATCGACGAATGCGCCTTCACGTGGAAGACGAACCCGGGCGGGGTCCGCTGTGCCCAGCGGCCGGTGACGGCGGGATCGGGGAGGTGGTAGTAGGGCGAGTCGACTTCGACCGTGTCGAAGC
>DATIBA010000150.1:0-29254 GCA_035457765.1 Gaiellaceae bacterium | reverse complement strand
GGCTTCTCGGAGGAGGTCGTCGCGGCCGCCATTGCAGACGGCGCCGGCGGGGAGTTAGGATGAGTGCGCTTCACCCGGTACTTTTCCTGCTCGTTAGCGACTTTCCGAATCCGTGCACCAAATCCGACTTCCCGATGACCGAACCTACCGGCCGACGAGCGGCCGACGGAGGATGGGCCACCACCTGAGATAGCGGTCGTGGGCAGACCTCCGGTCGCGGCCGAGCAGGCCGAGCTGCCGGGTGTGAGCACCGCGGCTTGCCGCGGACAACGGAATCCTCCTCGGAGGCCTTGATGCTCTCGGCTGTTGCGGCGCTCATCGGAATCCTGGTCGGAGCTCTCGTCGCGTCCGCTCTCCTCTTCGGCTGGTCGCGCTCCCGAGTGCGTACGGCCGAGTCGGAGCGAGGACGCATCCTGGCGGACGCAGAGCGCGAGGCCGAGGCGATCAGACGGGAGGCCCAGGTCGACGCGCGCGAGCAGTCGGTGCAGCTTCGCAGCGAGATCGAGGCGGAGATCCAGGATCGCCGCGTCCAGATCGCGAAGGTCGAGGAGCGCATCGTCCAGCAGGAAGCCGAAGTTGAGGCGCGGTTGACCGACCTCGAACGCAAGGAACAGGGGCTCGGCGACCGCGAGGTGCACGTGAAGGCGCTGCAGGACGAGCTGCGTGAAACCCACAAGGAGGCGCTCGGCGCGCTCGAGCGCATCTCAGGGCTCACGGTCCACGAAGCGCGCCAGCAGCTCCTCGAGCGGTCGAAGGACCTCATTCGCCACGAGCTCGCTCGGGATGTCCGTCAAATGGAGGAAGAAGCCCGAGCCGACGCGCGGCGACGAGCACGGGCCCTCATCGCCGACTCGTTGCAGCGGGTCGCCGCGAGCCACACCGCGGAGGCGACGGTCTCGGTCGTCGAGCTCGCATCAGACGATCTCAAGGGGCGCATCATCGGCCGTGAGGGCCGTAACATCCGCGCCCTCGAGCATCTGACCGGAGTCGACTTCATCATCGACGACACGCCGCATGCTGTCGTCCTCTCCTCGTTCGACCCGCTCCGACGTGAGGTGGCACGGGTGACACTCGACAAGCTCATCGAAGACGGCCGGATCCACCCCGCGCGCATCGAGGAGATGTACTACCAGTCGAAGGCCGAGCTCGAGGAGCACGTCCTGCAGGCGGGAGAGCAGGCCGTGTTCGAGGCGAATTGCGGAGAGTTCCACGAGGAGCTCGTCCGCATACTCGGGCGACTTCGGTACCGGACGAGCTACGGCCAGAACGTCCTCAAGCACACACTCGAGGTCGTCCACCTCGCCGGGATCATGGCCGCCGAGCTGAAGGCGGGGGTCAAGACGACCAAGCGAGCGGCCTTGCTGCACGACATCGGCAAGGCCATGAGCCACGAGGTGGACGGATCGCACGCGCTCATCTCCGCGCAGCTCGCACGCCGGCACGGTGAGTCGGAGGGCGTCATCCATGCGATCGAAGCCCATCACTACGAGATTCAGCCCCAGACGGTCGAGGCGGTCCTCCTCATCGCCGCCGATGCCGTGTCCGCGTCACGCCCGGGCGCTCGCGGCGAAAGCCTCGAGAACTACATCCGCCGGCTCGAGGCGCTCGAGGAGATCGCGACCGCGAAGACCGGCGTGGCGAAAGCGTACGCGCTCCAGGCCGGCCGCGAGATCCGCGTGATCGTCGAGCCGAGCGAGGTCGACGACGACGGCGCCGTCCTGCTCTCGTACGAGATCGCCCGCGAGATCGAGGACCAGCTCGAGTATCCGGGGCAGGTGAAGGTCATCGTCATCAGGGAGAGCCGCGCCATCGAGGTGGCGAAGTAGACACAATCGCTGCCGCACGAGCGTGGGTGGACGTGTGGTCGAGCGCGTGGCCGAGCGGCGACGTCGGCGCAGTCGCAGCGCTTTATGCCGACGGCGCGCTGTTCTTCTCGCATCCCTTTCGCGACCGAGCGGTACCACGGGACTATGTCGTCTGGGCATTCGCCGACCAGGCTGGGGCCGAGTGCCGGTTCGGCCGCCCGGTCGTCGACGAAGGCCGTGCCGCCGTCGACTGGTGGGCTGCTGTGAGATCCGTGGACGGTTCCGTCGAGACGATCGCGGGGACGTCGTTGCTCCGCTTCGGTGAGGACGGCCTCGTGGTCGAGCAACGGGACGTCTGGGCCAGTGCGCCGGGTCGTCAGGAGCTGCCCGACTGGGCTCGCTAGCCGCAGCACACCTTCTGCCGCCCGGAGCTGTCGCGGCGAAATGCCTGCAGACCGCCTCTCACCGCACCCGCGGGCGACCGGGTGTGGTGTACCCGTGAACGCGGTGGCGCCTCCGCTGTGAGGGACTACGATTGCAGGCCGTGAAGCGCTATCACGTCACCACCTTCGGCTGTCAGATGAACGCGCACGACTCGGAGCGCATCAAGGGCATGCTCGAATCGCTCGGACTGGGAGAGGCGGTTACACCCGATACCGCCGACGTCGTCGTGTTCAACACCTGCACGATCCGCGAGAAGCCGGACACGCGCCTCGCGGCGTATCTGGCGAACGCCGCCGCCAGGAAGCGTGAACGACCCGATCTCGTGATCGCGGTCGGCGGGTGCTACGCGGAGGCTCAGCGCGAGCAAGTCTTCGAGCGGTACCCGTTCGTCGACGTTGCGTTCGGACCGGGCTCGATCCCGCACCTCGGCACCTGGATCGGCGCAGGGGGCCTTGGAGTCACGGCGGGACGCTTCGGTACCCACGAGCACTTCGCGGCAGACCTTCCTCACCACCGCGAGCGCCCGTTCCAAGCCTGGGTACAGGTGTCGATGGGCTGCAACTCGAAGTGCGCGTACTGCATCGTTCCCGCGGTCCGAGGCCGCGAGCGAAGCCGGCGGCCGGAGGAGATCGTCGCCGAGGTGAGCGCGCTCGCGCGTGACGGCGTTCGCGAGATCACGCTCCTCGGACAGAACGTCAACTCGTGGGGACGCGATCTTGCCCCGGAGCTACGAACGAACTTCGGCGAACTCCTGCGGGCATGCGATGTGGTGGACGGGGTCGAGCGAATGCGCTTCACGAGCCCGCATCCGAAGGACTTCCGTGAGCCCGTCATCGCAGCGATCGCCGAATGCCCCAGTGTCTGCGAGCACGTCCACCTGCCGCTGCAGTCGGGCTCCACGAGCGTTCTGAAGCGGATGCGCCGCACGTACGACCGCGACCGCTACCTCCGTCTGGCGGAGACGCTCCGGGGAGCAGTCCCGGATCTGGCAATCGGCACGGATGTCATCGTCGGGTTCCCCGGCGAGACGGACGACGACTTTGCAGCGACGCTCGAGGTCGTCGAGGCCGTGCGCTTCGAGAGCGCGTTCACGTTCATCTTCTCGCCACGGGCCGGAACCGAGGCCGCGAGCATGCCCGATCAAGTACCCGACGACGTCAAGCACGAACGTCTCGAGCGCCTCGTGGAGACCACCCAACGCGTTGCGGCAACACGAAACGCAGAGCGGATCGGACGCATCGAGGAGGTCCTCGTCGAAGGCTCGAGTCGGACCGATGCCGCGCTCCTCCGCGGTCGCACACGCCGAAACACGACGGTCAATTTCAGCGGCTCGACTCCACCCGGGAGGTTGGCAGCCGTCGTGATCGACGCCTCGACTTCGACGACGCTCCGTGGACGCGAGGTTTCGCTCGCCGCCGCCTGATCTGCAATCCGCGACAATTCACACTCTCGGCACAGCTGTCACACCCATGCAACCGTCCTGGCGATACGCTGAAAGCGGGTGGTGGGCTGGGGTGCCCCGGGGGACATGACTCGTGGTCGCCCCGAGGTGCTCGCGATCTTCGGGCCGACGGGCTCTGGCAAGACCGCCGTCTCCGAGGTCGTTGCGCGTGCGCTCGGCACGGAGATCGTCTCGGCCGATGCGCTCCAGGTTTACCGCGGCCTCCCGGTCATCACGAACCAGTCCGAGCGACTGACCCGGCTCGTCGCGATCCGCGACGTCTCGCAGGAGTTCTCGGTCGGTGAATACGCACGGCTCGCTCACGCCGAGATCGATGGACTGATCGGTGCGAACGGGATCGCCGTGGTCTCAGGTGGGACAGGGCTGTATCTCCGCGCGGCGCTCGTCGACCTCGACCTGCCGCCCCCGGGCCAAGGCGGTGCGCGAGCGCGTTGGGAGGCTTACTACGACCGCGACCCCGACGTCGCTCACGCCCGTCTCCGCGCGCTCGATCCGACAGCGGCGTCCCGTGTCCATTCGAACGACCGTCGACGCGTCGTTCGCGCACTCGAGCTCATCGAGCAGGGAACGTCACTCGCACCTTCACGCGATCGCCTGTGGACGGCCGACACGCGACTGCCGACGACCGTCGTCGGACTCGAAGTGCCACGCGCCTCGCTCGAGCGCCGGATTCGCGAGCGCACCGAGGAGATGCTCGCTCGTGGTGCCGTCCAGGAAGCGCGCCGAGCCGTCGCCGGCGAAATCTCGAAGACTGCCGAGCGGGCGCTCGGCCTTCGGGAGCTCGTCGACCTCCCGCTCGAGCAGGCGCGAGAGCGACTCATTGCCCGTACGCTGCGCTATGCGGCGTACCAGAGGAAATGGATGCGTCGCATCGCGGGCATCGTCATGATCGACGCCGACCGGCCCCCGGACGAGGTGGCAGATGCGATTCTCGAAGTGGCACGCGCTCGGTAACTCGTACCTGCTCGTCGAGCGGGAAGAACTGGCACACCCACTCTCTTCCGACGACGCCCGCAGGCTGTGCGATCACGACCGCGGAGTGGGTGCGGACGGTGTTCTCGAGATCGTGGGTATTCGGGGCCCGGAAGCCGAGGTCCAGGTCTGGAACCCGGATGGCTCGCGCGCCGAGCTCTCCGGAAACGGGGCCCGCATCGCCGCGATGTGGGTCGCTCGGCGGAGCGCAGTGGCGTTCCCGCGGATCCGCTTGGGCGAACGGATGATTCCGGCCCGCGTAGAGGGCCAGGATGTGGAGGTGGATCTGGGCCCCATCGACGTCGGACGTCCCGAAGCGCTCGAGATCGACGGGAATCGGCTCGAGTTCACTCCCGTCTCGGTTGGGAACCCGCACGCCGTCTTCCGTCGGGAGCCCGTGCGGCAGGAGTTGCTCCGCCTCGGCCCGCTCATCGAGGCCCACGAGCGCTTCCCTGGTCGCACGAACGTCCAGTTCGTTCGTGCGGACGGAGCGAACGACCTGACCGTGCTCGTCTGGGAGCGAGGCGTGGGGGCGACCCTCGCCTCGGGCTCGGGCGCCGCCGCCGCGGCCGCGGCGGCGGTCGCCCACGGTTGGTGCGAGACCCCCGTCCGCGTCCATCTTCCCGGCGGAACACTGACCGTGGACGTCCGCGAGGGGCGGGCGATCCTCTCGGGCCCCGTCGCCGAGATCTTCCGCGGTGAGACCGTCTGAGACGTCACCAGCCTCGCGACGGATCGGATCAGGCCGACGGGCCGCTCACGTGGCGATCTCGAACTCGCGCAACACCTCGTTGAGGGACGTCTTGAGGTCGGTCGAAGCACTCCGCTCCCCGACGATCAGCGCACAGGGCAGGTCGTATCGTCCGGCCGGGTAGTCCTTCGGACGGGTTCCGGGCAGCACGACGGAGCCGGGGGGAACGTACCCGCGATGCTCGACCGGCTCGGGCCCGGTGACGTCGATGACCGGAATCGATGCAGAGAGGACGACGTTGGGAGCGATCACGGCCCGTTCGCCGATGACCACGCCCTCGACGACGACCGCGCGCGAGCCGAGGAACGCGCCATCCTCGACGATGACCGGCTGGGCCTGCGGCGGCTCGAGGACGCCGCCGATGCCAACTCCTCCCGAGAGGTGCACATCCGCCCCGATCTGCGCGCAGGAACCGACCGTCGCCCACGTGTCCACCATCGTCCGCGGGCCGACCCATGCACCGATGTTCACGAACCCCGGCATGAGGACGACCCCCTCGGAGAGGAAGGACCCGTAGCGCGCGACTCCCGGCGGCACCACTCGAACGCCTCGGTCGGCGTAGTCCGCCTTCACCGGGATCTTGTCGAGGAAGTGCAGTCCACCGACGTCCATCGGCTCGACCTTGCGCAGGCGGAAGTAGAGGAGGATCGCCTTCTTCGCCCACTCGTTGACGATCCAGCCGTTCTCGGTCGGCTGGGCGACCCGCACCTCGCCCCGATCGAGCAGCGCGATCGCGTCGGTGATGGGAGCGGCGTCGAGCTCGCCCGAGTCCCAGAGCTCATCGATGCGCTGAGCGAGCTCCATCAGGTGGGATCTTCGTCGATCGGGCTCCCGAGGAACCGTTCGAGCGTCTCGTACACGTGGACGAGCGCGTCGATCTCGACGAGCTCGTCCTGCCGGTGGGCGTACGCGGTGTGGCCTGGGCCGAAGTTGACGGCGTCGATACCGGTCGCCGTGAAATCGGCGACGTTCGTCCAGGCCTGTTTCGGCGAGATCGGAATGTCGCCATTGCGGCGGAGAGCGCGCACGAGGGGTGTGTCGGTGACGGCCCGGGCAGGAGCAGCGTTGCTCGAGATCTCGAGCGTCGCTCCAGGAGGCGTGAGCGAGCGAAGGTAAGCCTCCGCCTCGTCCGGGGTTCTGTCGGGCGCATATCGGAGATTGACCGTCGCGGTCGCCTCGCCGGGAATGACGTTGTCGGCGATCCCGGACTCGAGCCGTGTCACCGAGACGACCTCCTTGAACTCGAGGCCTCCGACGACTGCCGCTCGAGGCGCGAGCTTCAGAAGCGGCCGGAGCCCTGCGACGGCGCGCTCGATGGCGTTGTCGGCGAGCCACGGTCGCGCCGAGTGGCCGCTCGTCCCCCGGAAGACGAGTCGTGCGATGACATTTCCGAGGCACCCGGCCTCGATCCGTCCGTCGGTCGGCTCGAGCACGATCGCCAGTCCCGTCTCGTGGATCGCGCTCGACTCTGCCAGAAGTGCCGGAAGTGGATTGTGTTCCGGGGGAAGCTCCTCCCGGCCGAAGAGGACGAGTCCGACGTCGTACGGTCCCCGCGCCGGCGCGGTCAGCTCGCGCACGAGCTCGATCGCGACGGCGACGCCGCCCTTCATGTCGCTTGCGCCGAGCCCGTGCACGGCGCGATCGCGGATCACACCCGGCACGTTCGCCTGGGCGGGCACCGTGTCGTAGTGCCCGACGAGGACGACGAGCGGAACGTCACGGCGGCTCCGAGGGACGAAGAAGAACGCCTCGTCACCCTCGTACTCCCGTGCAAGCCCCGCTGGAACGAGCCTCAGGAGGTGTTCGCGAATGGCGTGCTCGCTCCCGCTCTCGGACGGGATGTCGACCAGCTCGAGTGTCCGCGCGGCGAGGCGGTCGGCGAGCGCGGTCACCAGCTCAGCCTACCGCGGCATAATCTCCGCGTGACCGCGCGCCAGCCCGATCCCGCACCCGGGGCGGAGCCGGAGCGTGGATTCGTCGTCGGTGTCTTTCCGAAGGGTGTCGATGCAGAGGCGGAGCTCGCCGAGCTGCGCGAGCTCGCACGCACGGCGGGCGTGACCACCGTCGCCGAGCTCGTCCAGCATCGTACTCGCGCCGACCCGCGGACGTTCGTCGGCAAGGGCAAGCTCAGAGAGCTCCAACAGGCCTACGCCGATGCGTCCGCGGAGGTCCTGCTCGTCGACGAGGAGCTCAGCCCGACCCAGCAGCGCACGCTCGAGGACGCGCTCGAGTCGCGGGTCGTCGATCGCACGCAGCTCATCCTCGACATCTTCGCCCAGCACGCGCGCAGCGCGGAAGGGAAGCTCCAGGTCGAGCTCGCCCAGCTCGAGTACAACCTCCCGCGCATGCGGGGCATGTGGCAGCACCTCGAGCGCCTCGGCGGTGGCGTCGGGACGCGTGGGCCGGGAGAGAGCCAGCTCGAGACCGATCGTCGGCTGGCGCGCACGCGTGTCGCGCTCGTGAAGCGACGCCTGCGGACGCTCAGTGGCCAGCGAGCGACGCGCCGCAAGGAGCGCAGGCGTACGAGCGTGCCGACGATCGCGCTCGCCGGCTATACGAATGTCGGAAAGTCGACGTTGCTGAACGCGCTCACGGGAGCCGGGACGTCCGTCGACGACCGGCTCTTCGAGACGCTCGACCCGACAACGCGTGGGTTCGAGCACGAAGGCAAGCGCTACCTCGTGACGGACACCGTCGGATTCATCAGGCGTCTTCCAACACAGCTCGTCGAGGGGTTTTCGGCAACACTCGAGGAGACGCTCGTTGCGGACCTCGTCCTCCATGTCGCGGACGCATCACTCCCCGAGGACCGCCTGCACGAGACGATCGACGCGGTCCACGCCGTCTTGACGGAGATCGGCGCCGACGGCATCCCACTGGAGCTCGTGCTCAACAAGATCGACCTCCTCGACACGCTCGCCCGCCGCCGGGTCGCGCATGCGTTTCCGCGCGCGCTGCAGCTGTCGGCGACCTCGGGAGAAGGGCTCGATTCGCTGAAAGCGCGGATCGCCGACCTCTTCTCCGATCGCTTCGAGGACGTCCGCCTGCTCGTTCCATACGCGGATGGCCGCGCCCTCGCGGAGCTCTACGGGCTCGGTGCTCCCATCGCGGAACGTCGCGATACGCCCGACGGCGTTCGCGTCCGTGCGCGTCTCCCGCGGCCCGAGATCGCGAGGTTCGCCCGCTTTCTCGTCGCCGAAGAGCGCGACCAGGAGGCGTCTGCATCGTGATCGACGTCCCGGTGCGTCGACTGCGCGAAGGTGCTGTTCTGCCGGTGAATGCGTACGCGGGAGATGCTGGCCTCGACCTCGCAGCATGTGAGGCCGCGACTCTCTCCCCCGGTGAGCGGGCGACCATCGCGACGGGGATCGCCGTGGAGATTCCGGCTGGTCATGCCGGCTTCGTGCTGCCACGATCGGGACTCGCCGCCCGCCACGGGATCGGAGTCGTGAACTCGCCGGGCCTGATCGACTCCGGCTATCGCGGCGAGATCCGCGTCGTTCTCCTGAACACCGATCCGCAGAACACGTTCACCGTGAAGCCTGGGATGCGCATCGCACAGCTCGTGATCGCGCCCGTTGCCGTCGTGCGCCTGGTCGAGGTGGAGGAGCTGGCCCTGAGCGAGCGTGGCGGGCAGGGCTTCGGATCGTCGGCACACTAGCGTGTTGGAGCCACGAATCCGTGTCTCGGCGATCCTCCGATGGCGAGGCCGCATCCTCCTGCTCCGTCACGAGAAGGGAAAGGAGGAGGTGTGGCTGCTCCCCGGGGGAGGCGTACGAACAGGCGAGAGCCTGATCCGGGCGCTGCGACGCGAGCTGTGGGAGGAAACGGGTCTCTTTCCGGCCAGTGCGGAGGTGCCGCTCGAGGGGCCGGTCGCGCTCGTGGACTCGATCTCACCGGAGTGGTGGTCGAAGCGCAAGCACGTCGTGCACGTCATCTTCGCTGCAGACGTCTCCGGCTCGCTCGAGGACGTCACCTCGCGGGATGCGGCCGTGCGAGGTCATCGGGCGTTCGACTTCCACGAGCTCGACTCGATCTCGCTCCATCCGCCGATCAGCCGGTTCCTACAGCGCTGGCAGCCCGGCGATCCAGCCGTCTACCTGGGCGAGATGTGGGCGCCATAGCCGTGAGGTGGCGTCGGCATACTCTTGGCACGGTCCGCGCACCACCCGGCACGATTTCCTCGTTACGCTGACAGCGGGTGGTGGGACGGGGTGCCCCTCGGATTTCCCGCTCCTAGCGGTGTCCACCGCGCCTTCGAGCCCGCTCCGCCGAGACCCGGAACGCTTCCGCGGCGAGCTCGTCCTCCAGGGGCTCGAGGGGTCGCGGCTCTTCTCCCGAGGCGTGCGCGAGAGACTGGGCAAGGAGCCAGTCCGCCAGCCACGGGTTCCGGGGGAGCAGCGGCCCGTGCAGATACGTGCCCACCGCTCGACCACTCCGACACCCTTCGAAGCCGGACTCCCCGTCGTTCCCGAATCCGTGAACCACCCGTCCCAGCGGCGTGGCACCGGGATCGAGGACCGTCCGTCCTGCGTGGTTCTCGAAACCGGCCAGCAGCCGCGACTCGCCCGGGTCGAGCTCGCATTCGAGCAGGACGTCGCCGATCATCCGCCTCGTGCCCGCGACGGTCTCGAGCGGAAAGAGGCCGACGCCCCCCATGAACGACCCGTCACGGCCTCGGTAACCACGTCCGAGGAGCTGATACCCGCCGCACACGGCGAGCACGGCGACGCCGGACAGATGGGCGGATCGAATCGTCTCGCCCTTGTCGACGAGGTCGGGAGCGATGAGCGCCTGTTCGCGATCCTGGCCCCCGCCGATGTAGAGAAGGTCGTATGCGTCCGGGTCGAGTCGGTCTCCCATGCCGACGGGGCGAACATCGAGGTCGTGGCCGCGAAGTGCGGCGCGTCTGTCGAGAACGGCGATGTTGCCGCGGTCTGCATAGATGTTCAGGTACCCCGGATAGAGATGACCGACCCGGATCCTCACGGTCCCTCGGCCTCCCAGTAGGGTCGCACGAGCCCGCGCGCCGTGAGGACCTCGCGCAGCGCCAGCATCGCGGTGTACGTCGGAAGGATGACGAGCTCGGTGCCGGCGTCGACGAGCTCGAGGCCGCGGTCGAGCGCACGCTCGAGCGATGGCTCGACCTCGAGTCGGTTCTTAACGATGCCGCCGTAGAGCAGCCTCAAGCCGAGCTCGGCGGCGCGCTCGCCGGTCGCGACGACATGTCCTGCGCGCTCGAGGACTGGCTCGAAGTCAACGTCCCAGATCCACGAGACGTCTTGGCCGTCGGCGATTGCGTCGTTGAGAGCGATGACGAGCACCGGAGGCACGCCCGTCTCGAGGGTCCGCAGCACCTCGTTGGCCCCGGCTGGGTTCTTGATGAGAAGCATGACGACGGTCTTTCCTCCGGTCGGGATCCGCTCGAACCGCCCGAAGGCTGCGCTGAACGCCCCGAGCCCGGCGCGAACCGCCGAGAGCGACGCGCCGAGCGAGATCGACAGCGAGGCAGCTGCTGTGGCGTTGTAGACGTTGTACAGACCCGGCAGGGCAAGCTCGAGTCCGACTGCGCCCGCGGGTGTCTCGAGGCGAAAGCGCGAAGCGAAGAGCCCGCGGAGCTCGATCTGCCGCGCCGCGACGTCGAGCGGCGGGCGAGCGTGCCCGCAAGCCGGGCAGCGATAGTCGCCCAGGTGGCCCACGTATGCCGCGGCGTACTCGTAGGGCGTGCCGCAGCGGACGCAGTACTTCGAATCGGCGGCGTGCTGAAGGGTCGGGCGGGCGTGCCGCGGGTCGTCGACACCGAACCGCAGCACCCGGGCGCGGTCGTCGGCGAGACTCGCCACGAGGGGATCGTCCGCGTTGACGACGAGCGTCGTCTCGTCCGGGAGCGCCGCGACCGCCTCATGCCAGCGCTCGGCGACGAGCTCGAGCTCCCCGTACCGGTCGAGTTGATCTCGAAAGAGGTTCGACAGCGTTAGCACACGTGGCCGCGTGCGTGCCGCAGCCTCGGAAAGCGCGCCCTCGTCGACCTCGAAGAGCCCGAGCTCGGCTCCGCGTGCGGTCACGAGCGCAGAGGCGATCCCGGACAGGAGGTTTGCACCCGCTCGGTTCCACGCCAGCTTGTGTTCGGCACCGAGGATCCGAGCCGCCATCGCCGCGGTCGTCGTCTTTCCGTTGGTCGCCGACACGAGCGCGACGCCGAGAGGCAACCGAGCGGCCAGTTGGTCGAGGGAGCCGGGATCAAGCTTCCAGAGGAGCTTTCCGGGCAAGGTCGTACCACCGCCACGACCGGACGCGCGTGAAAGCGCGCCGACGGCACGCGCCGCAATCGTCTCGACACCGACTCGCAGCCCCATTTCGCGGCGAGGGTACCGAGTGGGGGAGATGGCCGCGCGCTCTGATCTACTTGCAGCTCTTACAGAACGCTCTAAGCTATTTGCAGACATGGCTCGACCGCGCGCACGCCGGCGTGCTTCGCCGCACATCGACGAGGCGGAGCTCGCCGCCTTTCGTGCAGGCCTGCGACGCCGCTACTCGGACGCGGAGATCCTCGACGAGCTGCGCGCGACCGCCGAGCGGCTCGGACGATCGCCGACGATGCGGGAGTTCGCACGAGACCCGGACGCGCGGGTTCACCCGCAAACGGTCATCGAGCACTTCGGCACGTGGAACGCGGCAAAGCGGGCAGCCGGCCTCTTTCCGCGTCGCTTCCTCACAAGGGACGAACTTCTCGCGCAACTGCGCGCGCTCGGTGGCGAGCTGGGACGAACGCCGACCGCACGCGATCTCGCGGCCCGCCGCCGAGCGCTCCCGTCGGCATCTCTCTATGCCCATACGTTCGGGTCACTCGCGAACGCGCTCCGGGAAGCAGGGTTCGAGGTGCTCCAGGGAGAGGAACGTCTCGAACGGGCTGTCGTCCAGGGCGCGGCGCTCGCCTCGGAGCTCGGCCGTCTGCCGAAGATGGCCGACTGGGCCGAGGCGCGACGCACCGATCGGACACTCCTGTCCGAGTGGCAGGTCTACCGTCTTCTCGACGTGCCACGCGGCGCCTGGACGGCGTTCCAGTTCCTCGTGCGCGAACGTCTCCGCGAGGAGGGCGTCGATGTTCTCCCGGACGGGACGCTACACGGCGGCGGCTGAGGCGAGCGCCGCCAGTCGCTCGAGGCACGAGACGGCCTCGCGTGGCGTCCGGACGGGAGGGAGGTAGTCGTCCTCGCGGTACCTGCGATCCGGGCGGAACCTGCGCTCACGGACGATGCTCCCGTCGACGACCTCGCACAGTCGCCCTTCGCGAAGCCCGCGTGCCTCGAGTCGTATCCGGAGCGCAGCCTCGACGATCGCGAGCGCGCGACGCGTGGATGCGAAGAAGAGGTCCGAGCCGTTTCGTCCGATCCAGAGCGGCCGTAGCCGACCGCGGGCCAGGAAGAGCGTGGCTGCGTCTCGCTCGTCGAGCCATGCCGCCGCCATCGCGCCGCGGAGCTGTGAGAGCGCCCGGGCTGCGCTCCGGTGGTGCTCGACGAGCGCGAAGATCGCCTCGGAGTCGACGGTCATCTCGGGCTCCTCGCGCTCGATCCCGTAGCGCGCGAGGAGCGAGTCGTCGTTCTCGATCACACCGTTGTGGATCCCGACGACCGCACCGTGCCGGATCGGGTGGTTGTTCGCGTCGATCTCGGGCGGACCCTTGGTGAAGTCGCGTACATGGATGAGCGCCTGCCGTGCGGAGTAGGGGAGTGCGATCTCGTCGAGGAGCGCGCTCGCCCCGCCGCGGAGCTTCGTCACGTCGACCGCTCCGTCATCCGAGCGCCACGCGTACCCGACTGCGTCGGCTCCGCGCTCCGCGATGCCCGCCAGAAGCGCCTGAGCTGCGAGCGTCCGCTCGATGCTCGAGTCAGGACTGAGGCTGTAGCCGGCTAGGCCGCACATCGACTGCTGTTCGTCTCCCGGGATCGGACGCCACTAGGAACCGTAGACGACGGGGATGAGGTCACTGTTTGTGACGATCGTGTTACACACGTCTCGATCGGCTTCTCGCCCGTGTGGCCGATCCCTCGTCGGAGTTGTCATCCCTCAAGCGGGGCAACCACTCGACCGATACATCCGCCGTGGAAGGGAACGCCGCTGAGCACCTCTTCGACCCTGCGGACGAGGACGTACAGGCCCCTGCCGACGAGCCGACCTCGCGCGAGCGACCGGACCTCGCCGGTCCGAGCGCCGACGACCCGCTGAAGCTGTACGTCCGCCAGATCGGTGACGGGCGCCTGCTCACACCGGCGCAAGAGCGAGAGCTCGCCCGGCGCAAGGACGCCGGGGACGAGGCCGCGAAGCGAAAGCTGATCGAGTCGAACCTGAGGCTCGTGATGTCCATCACTCGCAACTACACGCGGGCGGACGTCCCGCTGCTCGATCTCATCCAGGAGGGCAACCTCGGTCTCATTCGCGCGGTCGAAAAGTTCGACTACAAGCTGGGCTTCAAGCTCTCCACCTACGCAACGTGGTGGATCAAGCAGTCGATCTCCCGGGCGCTCGCCGAGCAGGGACGCACGATCCGGCTGCCCGTGCACATCGCAGACCAGGTGCGGAAAGTCACGAAGACCCGACGCTTGCTCGGCCAGAAGCTCAACCGCGACCCGTCACTCGACGAGATCGCGGCCGAGATCGGAATCACCCCGGAGCGCGTGCAGGATCTCCTCGAGCTCGTTCTCGATCCGGTGAGCCTCGAGACACCCATCGGCGACGGAGACTCGAGCGTTGCCGATCTCATTCCCGACACGAGTGCCCAGCAGCCAGAGGCCGAGACTGCTGACCGCGCTCGTTCGTCGGAGCTCCTCGACGCGCTCGCGAAGCTCCAGCCCCGTCAGCGCCGCGTCGTCGTCGAGCGCTTCGGCCTGGACGGCGTTCGCCCGCGCACGCTCGAGGAGGTGGGCGCGAACCTCGGCATCACGCGCGAACGCGTCCGCCAGCTCGAGGCGCGTGCCCTGCGCGAGCTCAGAGCGGTCGCACCCGGCCTCGAGCTCTACCTGCGCTCCTGACGCCGCAGGCCGCCTGACGCTCTCGGCCGGCGGAGCATGCCTCCGCGGCCGGCTGACGACCCTCACTGCGCGATCCGGCGGACTCGCCGCTTGTCCGTACCCGAGCACCGTCCCGCGCGGCTCGTCCTTGGCTAGCTTGCGAGCGCCTCCCCTGCGACGTCAGGAGAGCGTCGGTTCACGTCGCATCCACCGACTGCATCTCGCGCAATCCCGCCAGGCGTCTGAGCGACTCGAGCTCGATCTGACGTACGCGCTCGCGCGTGAGGCCCAGCCGCCGGCCGATCTCTTCGAGGGTCTGCGGCTCGGCACCCGTGAGTCCGTATCGCATCACGACGACCTCACGCTCGCGCTGCGGGAGGGCAGCGAGCGCGTGTCGCAAGGCTTCACTCCGCAGATGGAGCTCGACCGCCTCCTCGGGCAATGGCTCGTCCCCGGCGACGAAGTCGCCGAAGACCGCGTCCTCGCCGTCGCCGACCGGGGCGTCGAGACTGGTCGACGCGCGCGCCGCGGCCCGTACCTCGAGCACCTGTTGAACGGTGAGCGACGCCTCGTCCGCGATCTCTTCCAGCGTCGGCTCGCGGCCGAGCTGTGTCCACAGCAGCCGGTCGGCGCGGTTGATCTTCTGCAGCCGTTCGACGATGTGCACGGGCATACGAATCGTCCGAGCCTTGTCGGCGAGGGCGCGCGCGACCGCCTGGCGAATCCACCACGTCGCATACGTCGAGAACTTGAAGCCGCGGCGCCAGTCGAACTTCTCGACCGCTCGAATGAGACCGAGCGTGCCCTCCTGGATGAGATCGAGGAACGGAAGCCCCTGGTTGCGGTAGTTCTTCGCGATCGAGACCACGAGCCGGAGATTCGACTGGATCATCCGCTCCTTCGCGTCCATGTCACCGCGTTCGATCAGCTTCGCGAGCTCGACCTCCTGGGCGGCGGTCAGCAGCTGGTGCCGTCCCGCTTCGCGCAGGAAGAGTTGGAGCGCGTCCGTCGTCGTCTCGACGGGTGCGGTCAAGGCAACCACGGCCTCGGAGTGGGGCGGCTGCTCGACGATCTCGATGCTGCGCTGGTCGAGGGCCCGCAGGAGAACGTCCTGCTCGAGCTCGGTCAGCTCGTACGCCTCGGCGATCTCGGCGAGATCAGAGGCCCGGATCGTCCCCGCTTGCTCGGCCTGCTCGAGCAAGAGGCGGATGTCCTCGAAGCCGAGGATGTTGTCGATGTCGATCTGAGTCACGCGGCGGGAGACGCGGCTGGATGGGGGTAGGAGACACTCTCTCGCGTCTTGGACGTCATGTCTAGGGGGGAGAGGAAGATTTCCCCCGAGAGGGTCAGACGGATTCAGCTACTTGACATAACGCCGATTCCTGTGCATGTGCCGAGCCGAGAGCTCGCGAGCCTGACGATCGCCTAGAACGTCGCCTCTCGCACGCCACTCACGATCGCGAGGAGCACGAGCGCGGCAACGACCAGCCGATAGACGACGAAGACGTCGTACGTGTGGTTGCGGACGAAGCCGAGCAACCAGTCGATGGCGAGCAGGCCGCTTCCGAGCGCCGCGAGCGTACCGACCGCGAAGGGTCCCTCCCAACCGTTCGGAAGGTCGCCGAGAAGGACGTCCCCCACTCCCTTGAGGGCGACTGCGCCGAGCACGGTGGGAAGCAGGAGCAGGAACGAGAAGCGGGCCGCGCCATCGCGATCGAGCCTCATGAAACGGCCAGCGGTGATGGTGATCCCGGAGCGCGAGACGCCCGGCGCCAGTGCGAGTGCCTGCGCGCAGCCCATCACGAGCGCGTGCCCGAGCCCGAGCTCGTCCATCGCGCGGCTCTGAGGCGAGCGATCGGCCCACAGGAGCAAGAGCGCACCCGCGGTGAGGAGAACGAGGATCTGCCACGGCTCGCCGAGGTTGTCCGCTATGAGGTCCTCTCCGAGCAGCCCGACGATGCCGGCCGGGATGGTCGCGACGAAGACGAACCACGCGATTCGCTCGTCGGGCGACTCGATCCGCCGGCGTCCCACGGAGCCGATCCACGCGCGCACGAGACGGACGACGTCATGCCAGAAGTACGCCCCCACCGCGACGAGCGTCCCGAGGTGGAGCGACACGTCGAACGTTTGGTTGAAGCGGTCGTTCTCCTTCAGGTACGTCCAGTCGGCGCTCCAGGGAACGAGGATCAGATGCCCCGAGGACGAGATGGGCAGAAGCTCGGTAAGCCCCTGGACGATGCCGAGTACGAGCGCCTGCCCGTTGGTCAGGGCAGCTGGGTCGTCCCCGGCACCGACGATCGTGAGCAGAGCCGCAAGCCCGAGCGCAGCCCCCGCGACGCTGTACACGACGGAGCGGCGCACGGCGAGATCCTACGCGGCGCGGGGTAGCCGCCCGTCCGCCCTCGGCGAAGCGGTGGACAGGAATCAGGCAACACGCGGGTTCCTGGTCTGGAGGGAAGCGCGCCCCGAAGAAAAGAGGCGCAAATTGCGGCAATCCGGTGTACCCGGGCCTTGACCGCGTCGGCCGCGTCCCATAGCTTCCCCGATGCACCGAGCACGGAGCGCGATTAGGTCGAAGCGCAGCTCGTAGGCTCTACGCGGAAGCGGACGGTCAGCGGGCTGAGTGGACGAAAGCGTCACCGGCTCGGTGAATCTTTGGTCCCGTATAGGATCGCCTCCGATGCACCTCCGCGCCCCCAGCGTCGACCAGGGAGTGCACGCGTTCGCCTGGTCGGTCGTCTTCTTCCTCTACATGTGGCTCGGGGCGCTCGCGATCGACGTTCCCGGTGGCGTGGCGTTCGTCGTCTCGCTCGTCACGGCCGCAGGGATCTTTCTGTTCGTGCGGACCCGCGGCGGCGATCGGCCCGGGCCGAGATAGCGCGCTAGCGGTCGCGCCAGTCGCGGCTCGCGCTCAACGCTGCGACGAGTCGATCCGCGAAGTCCCGGCCGATGGCGGCTTCGAGGCGATCGAGGGCGGGTGCTTTCGAGGCGGCGCGCTTCCCGTCGAGGGCACTCACGTCGGCGAGAAGACGCGTCGAGCCTGCGGGTGCGACCTTGGTGAGGACGGCGGCACTCATGTGTCGAGCATCGGCCGACGACCACGGCTTGCCGATCCCTGGCGGGAGGGAACCTGCCCTGGGCGGCTGTTCAGAGCTCGAGATCGAGTCTCCTCTCGTCGAAGCGTGCGGAGGCGAGCTCCGCCCGAAAGTCGGCGAGGGCCCGGAGCGCGTCGCGCGCGAAGACGTGCGCGACAACCCCGACCTTGGAGTCGTTCCGGAACGGGATGTCGACATGCTCGCGCGTCACCAGATTCACGGAGACCGACGAGCACGCCGGGCATTGGACCGCGAGACCGAATGCCCGTCCGCCCGGAGCGATGACCATAAACGCCGACGGCGTCACGGGCCGGGGCCGGCCCTCCAGGAAGCAGAAGAAGCTCCAGGGCCACGTACCCGCCGAGATGTGGCCGACGGCGAGATCGGCGAGTTCGGTCGCGATCGGATCGTCGCGGGCGGTCACGACGTTCCGGAACGTTCGATCGTACGTCGCCCCGAGATGCGCCCAGTCGAGATCGTCGTGAGCTATGAGACCCGGGTGCTCGCCGCCGCATCCACACGCGAACAGGATTCGGTAGACCGCAGGGTGGGCGGCGCCCGGCAGACGCTCGAGCGTACGAAACGCCGAGAGCGGGATCCGGGCGGCGCGCCCGTGGGGACACGCGAACGCGTACGTGCTCGTGAGTGGGTCGTACATGATCTCGTTGTAGTACGACGTCCGGACGTTCGTGTGGTTCGGCGGTCCAGCGGGTGCGGTTCAGTACGAGATGAGCGAGTGCACCTCGTAGCCGGCGAGCTTGTCGCGGCCGTGCAGGAAGGTCAGCTCGAGCACGAACTCGATGCCGACGATCACTCCGCCGAGACTCTCCACGAGCTCGATCTTCGCCCTCGCGGTTCCTCCGGTCGCAAGCACGTCGTCGACCACGATGACGCGGGCCCCGGCCGGAACGGCATCACGGTGCACCTGCAGACTGTCCGTCCCGTACTCGAGCGCGTAGACCGCCTCGACGGTCTCCCGTGGAAGCTTGCCGGGCTTGCGCGCAGCGATGAACCCCGCGCCGAGGGCGTACGCCAGAGCGGAGCCGAAGATGAACCCCCGTGCCTCGGCACCGAGGATGAGGTCCGGCTCGCGGGGTCGCGCCCAGTCGGCGAGTCTGCGGATGGTCTCGCTGAAGTACTCGGGATCCGCGATCAGCGGCATGAGGTCCTTGAAGACGACCCCTTCGGTCGGGAAGTCCGGGACGTCCCTGATCCGATCGCGGAGGTCGATGCTCGCGTCGCTCACGAAGTTCGCTCCACCGTCGAGCGCAGGTCGCGCACGAGAAGGAGGTGTGAAAGCTCCTGCGCGACTCTGGACAGCACTTCGAGGTCGTCCAGCGCGTTCTTGCGCCGCTCGGCATTGCGCGAGCGAAGACCCGGAGCGACGAGCTGCTCGATGAGGGCCGCCTGTCGCCCCACTCCCGTCAGGAAGGTCCGCAGGTGGCGCCCGTCGACGCCGTAACGGGCCAGCCGCGCACAGGCGTTGGCAACGTCCGCCTCGCTCTCGCCGTAGAGGCGCTCTCCCGCCTCGACGCGCGCAACGATCAGCCCGTATTCCTCGAGCTGTCTCACGAAGTCGGGCGACACGGACGCGCGCTCGCAGAGCTCGGCCTCGTCGATCTCGTCCTCGCGGTCGCTGATACCTACTGCGCGACGCCTCGTCCGCTCGGCCGACACCCCGGGGCCGGCTAGCTCCTCACGGATCACGCGGAGCGGCAGGAACTCGTCGCGCTGAAGCCGAAGGATGGTCGTCAGGCGCTCGATGTCGTCGGGAGCGAAGAGCCGGTAGCCACCACGAGTCCGCTTCGGTGCTATGAGCCCCTGATCTTCGAGATAGCGGATCTTCGAGACCGAGATGTCCGAGAACTGCTCGCGAAGCTCCTCGCAGACCGATCCGATGGTGCGGAGGCGCGGCTCCGCCTCCTCTTTCTCACGGCGTGTCGTGACGGTGCTCATCGCTGTAGGAACGTCAGCCGGTACTTGCCGATCTGCACCTCGTCGTCGTTTTCGAGGACGACCGACTCGATCCGCCTCCTATTGACGTACGTACCGTTCAGGCTGCCCAGGTCTCGGATGGAGAACGTCTCGCCGTCGCGCACGAGCTCCGAGTGGCGCCGAGAAACGGTGACGTCGTCGAGGAACACGTCGCACTCGGGCGAGCGGCCGATCAGCGTTCTCCCCTCCCCGGGCTGGAACGACTGTCCGGCCATGCCGCCGCCCGAGCGTACGACGAGCGCCGGACCCGTGATTCCGAGCGTCGCCAGGAGATCGACGTCCTCGCCCTCGTCCTCGACGTCGAAGCTCATGGTCGTCTCGGCTCCCGCCTCGGTGGCGAGCAACGCGCCGCAGCGGGAGCAGTAGTTGGAGGCTTCGGGGTTCTGGAAGCCGCACTCTGGGCAGTAGACGTGACTCACGCGCCCCCCTCGCGGGCACCGGCGCCCGCCGGGCGCAGCCCGGCTCCGCCGATGTCTGAAGCCGCTCGCATCCCTTGCGAGCGGCTTCCGAGGGACGCGTGCACGCCTCGATTCACGAGATCGTCACTCTGCGTCCGTCGGTACGGCTCTCGCCGTGAGGATCTCGCTGAGGCGCTCGACATCTGCGAGCTTCGCCTCCCCCGCGCTCACCTGCTCACGCAGACGGGCCACGAGCTCGGCGCGCAGGATGTCGATGCGCCCGTGGAGCACGCGGCGTCGAAAGGAGATCTCGTCCTCCTCCTTCTCGAGCTCGCGGATCATCACGCGGAGATCGTCGTCGGTCAGTGTCGAGAGATCGGGAAGTGGTTCCACCGGCGGCCTTTCCTCGAGGTTCACTTGAGTAAAGCAGCACCTGCACGGAGGGGTCAACCTCAGGTTGAGAGTTCAAACCCTCAATTCGCGCCCGAAGCTCCCGTCCCTGCTCGAGCGTAGCGTCAACCCCGGTGGAGCGAGCTCCGTGCACGGCGCAGGTACTGGACGCCGGCGCCGACGGCGAGCGCGATGCCGATCCAGAGCAGCACGACGGGCCAAACGGTTCCCTCGTCCGTCACGAGAACGAGGCCGAGCGAGGCGTACACGACCCATGTCGCGAGCTTTCCGAGGAACGTGACGTCGAGCTCGTAGCCGCGTGGCGCGAGGGCCTGGTAGCCGACGATCAGCGCCAAGTCTCGCGCCAGAATGGCGAGCGCCGCCAAGAGCGGAATGCGTCCCGTAGCCCACATGAGGAGAACGGCGGTCCCGATCATGAGCCGGTCGGCGAGCGGGTCGGCGACCCTTCCGAAGCTCGACTCCACATGCCACCGCCGCGCGAGGAAGCCGTCGAGCTGGTCGGTGAAGGCCGCGCCGGCGAAGAAGATCCCGGCACCCCACGCGGGGCCGTCTCCCGCTTCGAGGTAGAGCCAGGCGAAGACCGGGATCGCGGCGAAGCGCGCGATCGTCAGCGCGTTCGGTATCCGCTGGCGCAGCTCGACCCAGCTCACGGGCACAACCCTACGAGGAACGAGACGGGGCCAGAGTCAGACTCGGGGCATGTCTCGAGCGGCCCGCCCCTGGTAGCGTCGCAGCTCGTGGCGGGCACGTTTCGACTCCCCGGGTTCGTGAACGCCCACACTCACACGTTCCAGCGAGCGTTGCGGGGAAGCGCAGCCGGAGGAGACTTCTGGGCGTGGCGCGAGACGATGCTCGCCGAAGCCGGACGACAGACGCCCGAGCTCGTCCGGAGCTCGTACGAGCGCACGTATCGGGAGATGCATGCGGCCGGGTACACGGCGGTGGGCGAGTTCCATTACCTGGGTGTCCCCGAAGCGTTCGCTGCAGCCGAGGCCGCCTCGGCGGCGGGCGTCGAGCTCGTGCTCTTGCACGTCGCCTACGGACGAGGGGGGCTCCCCCGCTTCCGTCAGGAGTCGGTCGCCGAGTACCTCACCGAGCTCGCAACCCTGCGATCCGCCGGCCTCCGCGTCGGCGTCGCCCCCCACTCCGTCCGCTCCTGCCCCGCCGACTGGCTGCAGGAGATCGCGCGCTACGCGGAGGCCGAGGCGCTCCCGCTGCACGTGCACGCCGACGAGCAGCCCCGCGAGATCGAGGAGTGCCTCGCAGAGCATGGCTGCCGCCCGATCGAGCTGCTCGCGCGGACTGGCTGCCTCGGCAACCGGACGACGGTCGTTCACGCGACGCATGCCGACGGCCCGGAGCTCGATCTGCTCGCCTCGTTCGGTAGCGTCGTCTGCGCATGTCCGACGACCGAGGCCGATCTCGGCGACGGCTTCCTCCCGGCCGAGCGAATCCGCACTCGGTCGATTCCGCTCTGCATCGGCTCGGACTCGAACATGCGCATCGATCCATTCGAGGAGCTCCGCGAGCTCGAGGGAATCGCTCGCCGCCAGACGGGTCGCCGCGGCGTGTTCGCGACGGGCGAGCTGTTGCGCTTCGGCGCCGAGCAAGGCGCCCGGGCGATCGGCCTCGAGAGGTGGCCGGACATCGAGATCGACCTGACGCACCGATCCCTCTCGGGAGTGGCGCCCGATTCCGTTCCAGCCGCGCTGATCGCTGGCTGCGGCGCCGACGTCGTTACGAGCTCCTAGCGCACTGAAACGACCATTGTCGGGCGATCATCACGTCAGAAGCTCGGGGAATGACCGAGACGCGTCGTAGCGTTTGAGAAGAACGTGGACGTGACGGAGGCCACCTTCGAGCACGACGTGGTCGAGCGCTCGCGGAAGACGCCCGTGATCGTCGACTTCTGGGCCGCGTGGTGCGGCCCGTGTCACGCACTCGCGCCCGTCCTCGAGCAGGAGGTCGAGCGCCGCAACGGCGACGTCCTCCTCGCCAAGGTGGACGTCGATGCGAATCCGGGCCTCTCTGCGACATACGGCGTCCAGGGCATCCCCGCGGTGAAGGCGTTTCGCGACGGCCGCGTGGTCTCGGAGTTCGTCGGTGCCCGACCAGCCGCCGCGGTCGCGGCGTTCGTCGACGAGCTTCTGGCGCCCCCGCGCCTCGCTGTCGTCATGGACGAGCTCCGCGCGAGCCGTGAGTTGCCTGCGGTCCTCACCGCGCTCGAGGCAGATGACGAGGAGCGCGCGCTCGATCTCGTCCTGACCGAGATCGCGGGCTCGTCGCACGAACGGCGCGAGCGATTGCGCGATCTCGCGGTCGCGATCTTCGACTACCTCGGACACGACGACCCGGTGACGGTCAAGTACAGGCGCCGCCTGGCTGCTGCGCTCTACTGACGCGGGACCGAGCGAAACCGCTCAGCCCATACCGCAGTCGCAGCGAGATACGCGCGTCGGGCGGCCAGCCCCGTTTTCCCCCAGGCGCGCTCGTAACTGAGCCTCCCGACCTGTTGCCGCGCGGGCTCGATCTGCGTCCCTTCCTGCCATTCGTTGTAGCTCGTGATCGTGACGAGGTCTGCACTCGCCCGGATCGCCGTCTTCCACATGCGGTCGTACGTCGCGCCGTGGAGACGTGGTCGCACCGCCTCGCCACGGGTCGCGAGCCGCGCGTCGTATCCAGGGCCGACCGAGGGCGAACACAGAAGGCCGGCGCTGTGAGCCTGCGTGCAGAGCCGCCGGAACAGGGATCCGTTCCACGTGACGACGTCGTACGTGTAGAGACCGTCGAATCCCGACGTCTTCGCACGCCCGACGAGCGTCGTGTGCCCGAAGATGCGAACGACGCCCCGGAGTGGTGCGAGCGCCTCCGCCCAGGCGACGGCCGGATCGCGGTCTGCGTCGTAGATGAAGAAGTCCGTGAACCCACTCTCCGTCTGGAGGCGAGCGATGTCCTCGGCAGCCCGTATCGGGGTGCGCCCGTCGTAGGGCTCGACGTGGACGGCGATGCCGAGCCCGTGCTGGCGGGCGGAGTCGACGACGAGCTGCAGGCGTCCGTGCTCCGGGGAGTCGAATCCCCACCACGAGACGATGACGGTATCGACGCCGGCGGCAGCGATTTCCCGCATGTGTGCCGCCACGATCTTCGCGTTGGACGACGAGTAGAGCCCGCGAACGGGGAAGTACGGAGTCGAGAGCACAGGCGCACCGTCGGACTCGACGTACCAGTGCGCCCACTCGCCGTCGCGAACGGGGGTCGAGTACCACGGGTAGTAGAAGATCGACACCCGGCTCGAGCCCGCGGTGCCCGGCGCCGGCCCCGCACCCGCTGGGAGCGCTAGCGTTGCGGTAAGAAATGCCGCAGTGGTGAACACCAAGACACGTACCGCGCTCACGCCGCGCGGGACTCTAACGCCCTACCGCGACCGACGCATCTAGGATCGCTGGGTGGCCGACTACGAATACCTGATCGTAGGAGGCGGGATGACGGCCGACGCTGCGTGTCGTGGCATCCGCGACCGCGACGCCGACGGCACGATCGGCCTCTTCACGAGAGAGGCGCACGCCCCGTACGCCCGGCCGCCGCTCTCGAAGGCCCTTTGGGCCGGGAAGGACGAGAGCTCCGTCTGGCGCGGGACGCCGGAGCTGGGAGTCGACATCCGCACGGGGTGCGAGATCATCGGACTCGATCTCGATGCGCACGCGGCGACCGACGACACCGGCGAGTCGCACACGTACGCGCGATTGCTCCTCGCAACGGGAGGCACGCCGCGCAGGCTTCCGAACGGAGGCGACGGCGTCGTCTACTTCCGAACGCTCGATGACTTCCGCCGCCTCCGCGGGCTCGCTGGCGACGGCGTGCGCGTCACCGTCGTCGGGGGTGGCTTCATCGGCTCGGAGATCGCGGCCGCGCTCGCCTCGAACGGCTGCGCTGTGACGATGGTCTTCCCCGACTCGGGCATCGGCGCGCGCCTGTTTCCGGCGGGCCTCTCGAGCTTCGTGAACGAGTACTACCGGTCGAAAGGCGTCGACGTCGTTCCCGAGGAGCGCGTCGAAGGGATCGCCGGCCACGGGTCAGCGCTGCGGACGACCACCGACGCAGGCCGGACGATCGAGGCCGACGCAGTGGTCGCCGGGCTCGGGATCGTTCCCAACACCGAGCTCGCCGAGCACACGGGGCTGAAGGTCGACGACGGGATCACCGTCGACGAGCACGGACGTGTCGCGGGCCGCGAGGACGTGTTCGCCGCCGGTGACGTGGCGCGGTTTCCCGTGCCGGCATTGGGTGGCACGAGGCGCGTCGAGCACGAGGATCACGCCAACACTCACGGCCGCGTCGTCGGCGCCAACATGGCGGGCGACGACACGCCCTACGACCACCTCCCCTTCTTCTACTCGGACCTCTTCGAGCTCGGGTATGAAGCGGTCGGAGACGTCGACTCGCGCCTGACCGCCGTGGAGGAGTGGGTCGACCCGAACCGGAAGGGCGCCGTCGGCTACGTGGACACCGACGGCAAGGCGCGCGGCTTCCTGCTCTGGGACGTCTGGGGCAAGGTCGACGCGGCGCGCGAGCTCATCCGCGCGGGAGCTGCCGTCGACGGCACGGTTCTACGCAGCCTCCTCGACTGAACCGTGGCCGCGGCTCCGCTCAGCCGCGCCACCAGCGCGAGGGCGAGGACGTCGAAGACGACGTAGCCGCTCGCGGCACCGCTCGGAGGATTCCCCTGCGAGAGCCCTACGCCGGGGACGGTCGCCTCCCAGGTCCACGTCCCGAGCGCCGTCCCGTAGAGCTCGAGCGCGGCGACGACGACGAACACACCCGCATAGACCGCACGCCGGGTCCATGCGAGCACGCCGATCAGGAACGCGCACCCGAATGCCCCCACGACGTCCGAGGCCGGCAGCACGGTCACGCCCGCGAACCCCCAGACCGCCGCGCCACCCGCGGCAATGGCGAGGAGCGTGTTACGGCGGGCCGTCGCGAGCGTCGCGAGCGCGAGACCCCCGAGATACACGAGCCCGTGCCCCGGCGGAACGAAGGCGGGCAGGTTCTCGAGGCGATAGCCGTACAGCCCCCAGACCAGCGACCCGACGATCTCCCCCACCGTGGCGATACCGACGACCGCGAGCGCCTGGAGACGTACCGTCGAAGGCTGGAGCGAGAGGAGTCCCGCGAGCACTCCCGCCGTCAACACTCCGAGCGCGAACTGCCCGCCGGCGCCGACGTGCGCGTCGAGCCAGAGTCCGCCGCTGGTCCAGATGACGACGACGGAGAGGACGAGAGCCGGGCGGCGCACGTCCGTATGTTCGCCGACCGGCCCCATCCGGTTCCCCGGCGAGCGGATCAGTCGTCGAGCACGAAGGTGACGAGCAGATTCACCTGATACTCGGAGATCGACCCGCCCTCGACACGTACCTGCTGCTCCTTGATCCACGCGCTCTTGACGTTGCGGAGCGTCGCGTTCGCGCGGTCGAGACCCGACTTGATCGCGTCCTCGAAGCTCGTGGTCGACGTCGAGCTGATCTCCGTCACGCGTGCAACTGCCATGCCTGCCTCCCTTGGTCGCTGACCGGACGAAGTCTGCTAGATGCGAGAGAGGAGCACGAGATCAACCGATCGCTGCGCTGCCCGAGCGGGAGCCCGACCCAGGCAGCCGCCTCTACCCCCAGTTCTCCGGGCAGACCGACATCGCGGCGCTCTCTCGTCAGACGCTGGTGGCGACGACGAGAAACACCACGACGACGATCGCGGACGCGCCCACGAGCAGGAAGAACCCGCGAAACGCTGCGGTCATCTTGTCCCCTCCTTACGTTCTCGAGCACCATCCTAGGACATCCGACGACCCGGAGCGAGTCCGAATCGACTCGGCATCACCAGGGCAGGAATCCCTCGCACGCTCGGAATCGACCTGCTTCACCCAATGGCCCGACGCGAATGACCGTCACCTCGCCACTGCACGTCCGCTCGTCGTACTTGTCCACTCCGGTCGCAGCGCCGACGGCCACGACGACGATCCCGAGGAGAACGATCAGTCGTCTTCGCCAGACGCCCATCTCCCCACGCTAGGCATGCAGGGCAATCCTCGTCATCCCCGATACGAGGGTCTGTCCACCCGTTCGGAGTCTGCGGAAACGATCTATCGTCCGACGTGTTCGATCCAGTCGATGTACGTGTACCGGTCCGTCGTCGGCACCTCACCCGCGAGCCAGAACGGGAACCACGCGTTCGCGAAGAGGTACATCGACGAGCCGGTGACGCCTGTCGACCAGCGCCGCAGCTCCGTCCCGTCGAGTAGGAAGCGCACCAAACCTGGGTCGTACTCGATCGTGCACTCGTGGAAGTCCGCCGTGAGATCGGCGTCGAGATCCACGATGACGTTGTTCGTCTGTGCGAACCCGGAGTAGGTCGAGAACATGATCCGGCCAGTGTCGTCGTTGAAGATCTCGATGTCGATCTCCTGCGCGTAGTCCGGGCGCTTGTAGAGGAAGAAGGCGGTGAGCGACGACGGCGCGTAGGCGATCTTCATCCTGGTGCGGTAGGTGCCGAACCGGTACAGGCTCGTGGAGCGCATCTCCCCGCCGTTGAGCGTCCCTGCCGGAAGCTTGATGCCGAGGTGGCCGTCCGCGACCGCCAGTTCGCCGGATCGTGGGTCCCGTGGCCGAATGGTCGGCCGATCTTGACTCACTGCCGCTGATCGAAGCTCGTGAACTCGTCGCGAAAGTCGCCGGAGCGCGCCGCTCCCGCGATCGAGACGCTCACTCCGAGCACGATCATCGCGGCGACCGCAGGCAATCCCCAGCGCATCCGCAGCGTACGCACGTGAAACCTCCCCAGGTCCCAGTTCGCTCTTCTTCTCCCTGCGGAGCATCTCCGGGCGCCAGGGGCTGTCAAGAGCGCGAGTTCCTGCTCGGCCCCGACCCGGGACCTCTCCCGTCAACCGCTGATGCGACGATGGCGGCGTGAGTCGTGAGGCACGAGACCTCGCACCCACCGCGCCCGCGGTGGGCATGAGGCTCGTCGGCTCGAGTTCCGCCTGGCTCGTCCTCGTCGGCATGCTGTGTGGCTACTTCGCTCTGCTTCTCGCCCTGGGAGGACACGACGAGTGGGACGAGCTTGGCGTGCCCCCGGTGTCTCCGGCTTTCTTCGATCTTCGGTCGGTCACGTCCGGCTGGGATTGCGCTCGCCAGCAACTCGGCGAGTGGCCCGTGAACCCGTGCGATCCGGGCGGCCGACCGGAGAACTATCCGAGGATCTGGATGGCCGCCTCGATCCTCGGCCTCGGAGAGGACGACACCTACCTGATCGGCTCCCTGATCGTGCTCGCGTTCTTCTCGGCGGCGATCCTCGTCTTGCCACGCCAGTCGCCGCTCGGGCACGCGCTCGTTTACGGGCTCGCGCTGTGCTCGCCGGCCGTCATGCTCGGAGTCGAGCGCGGCAACGTGGACATCGCCCTCTTCGGCATGGTCGCGGTAGCCGGTCTCGCCATGCGACGTACCCAATACGGCCCGCCGGCCGCATCGGCGCTGATCCTCGTCGCCGCCGTCCTGAAGCTGTTCCCGATCGCGGCCATCGGGATGCTCGCAAGGCTCCCTCGGAGAGAGGCCCTCATCTCCGTTGCGTCGGTCGGGGGCCTCTTCGGTGTCTATGCGATGGCGACGTTTCGCGATATCCAGACCATCGAGCGCGTATTGCCCCAGGGAGACGAGTACGCGTACGGCCTCCACATCTTCGGGGGTTGGCTCGGGCGCCTCGTCGCTTCCGGACGAATGTGGGATCTTGCGCTGATCGGTCTCGCGATCGCTGCAGCGATCGCCCTCCGGCGGCGTTTGCGCCATCTTGGCTCCGGCGGTTCGCGAGAACTCGACCTCTTCTGGGCCGGTGCCGGAATCTACGTCGCGACCTTCGCGCTCGGGCGCAGCTCCGACTACCGGCTCGTCTTCCTCCTCCTGACGATTCCCCAACTCGTGCTCTGGGCGCGGTCTCGGCGAGCGCTCCCGATCGTCACGCTTTGCGGCATCCTCCTCACGCTCTGGCTCCCCAGTCCCTGGAGCAACGTGCCCGTTCTCGACGGTCTCATCCGCGATTGGAACGACCTCACGCTGGCCGGCAGCAGCCCACTGCCTATCGCCTCGCCCGCCCAGGTCATCGCATTCATCGGGCTCACCTGTCTGCTCGCCGCCACGTTCCCGCCGACGACCGAGCCGGAGCGATCGAGCCGACCGCCAACGAATGACCCCTCGGCGGTCTCGGTTACCACGTGACACTCTCGCACGGTTCCTTGGCAACCCTCGAGGCTTGCGCTCGCCTCGAGGTCGCGTCTTCGATCGATAGACGCAGCGGGTCTTGGATGTCGCCATCTGCACGGCGCAAGTTTCGGCCGCCGATCGCGTCTATATAGATGTGACGAGGAAGTACGAGATCTACTCGGGGCGACGCGCAGTGTCGATTCAGACCTCGGTCAGCGCTCTGCAGGCTGTTGTGGACTACGTGCGCATGTTCGCCAGCGACGACGAGATCAGAAGGCTCGGAGTCGACTCGGTCGCCTGGCGCGGCGCTCGGTTCACCGCCGTCCCGGTTCCTGCGGAACAACCGGCTGCGTAGCCGAGCGCGGACGCCCCCGCTCGATCAACCCGCGGCGTATCGGGAGCGACCTCCATCCGGTCGCTTCATGGAGCATCTCCGGCATCGTTCCTCTTGCCTCCGCGGACACGTTTCGAGACGTCTGGGGACTGGTGTGGTGTGCCTCCAGGCGTCCGTGCGACCATTCGGGGGGTGAACGAGGTAAGCGAGATCGCGGAGCCGTTGCTCTCGGTCGCGTCGGATGAGTTCGTGCGAGAGAGACGACGGCTCGCGCGCAAGCTACGCGACGACGGGCGCAAGGACGACGCCGCCGCGATCGCCACGCTGCGC
>DATIBA010000149.1:0-3728 GCA_035457765.1 Gaiellaceae bacterium | reverse complement strand
GTCACGCGGCGGCCTCGTAGCCGGCCTCGCCGATCGCGGCGCGCAGCTCGAGGTCGTCGAGCCCGACTCCCCTGATCGTGACGACCTTGGCTTCGAGGTCGACGTCGACGTCCTCCACGCCCTCGACCTCGGACACCTCCTCGCGAATCGCCAGCGCGCAGTGCGCGCAGTTGATCGCGGGGACGCTGTACGTGACGGTGTCGCTCACGATCCTCCTCTCGGTCTTCGGCGATCGAGAGGAGTATACCCTATCGGGGTATCTAGCGAGCTTGGCTGCCGGCCTTCTCGAAGAGCCGGCCCGCGGCGATCTCGGCCGCCATCCCCTTCGAGTCCTCGCGGTACCAGGACCCGTCCTCGAACTCGATCGCCGGCAGGAAGTGCTGGCCCGTGTGCTCGAGCACGACCTTCCGCCTGCCCCTCGGGAACGCCGGCTCCGCGACGACCTCGTATTCGATTCCCTGCTCGTCGAGCGCCCGCTGGACCGTCCAGCAGGGGTGGGCGATGCGGTACCAGACG
The DNA here is from genome assembly GCA_035457765.1 of Gaiellaceae bacterium. GTDB lineage: Bacteria > Actinomycetota > Thermoleophilia > Gaiellales > Gaiellaceae > GMQP-bins7. The sequence goes on along the minus strand of DATIBA010000149.1, from coordinate 3,212 downwards.
AACCTGCAGCGATGGAGGCGTATTGCCACGAGCTCATCCTGACGTCGCAGGGGCGGCCTGCGTCGTCAGAGCCCCTCGATGCGGGAGGCGCCGACGATCGCCTCCAAGCCGTCGCCGAATCGCACGAGCGCCTTCCCCTTGCCGTCGTAGTCCGGCGACCAGACGATTACCGTCGCCTCGTCCCCGTGCACGCGGCAGGCGCGGCCGTCCTCGGGCTCGAGACCGCGCCAGAAGCGCACGAACGGGTTCTGCTCCCACTCGCGCCCGATCGTCGTCTCGTCCGTGTGGCCCGGCAGGACGCGAAGCTCGTGGGGGAGCTTCATCAGCACGTCCATCACCGACCGACGCATCTCGTCGGCCGGCCCGCCGCCGACGGCGTCGCGGAACAGCGTGTCGCCCGTGAAGCACAGATCCCCGACGACGAAGGAAACACCGTCGTCCGAGTGGCCCGGCGTGGCGACCGACTCGATCCGAAGCCCGCCGGTCTCCACGCCTCCCGTCGTCACCTCCACGCCGAAGCGCTCGACGAGCTCGTCGTTCCCCGCCACGTGGTCGGCGTGGCCGTGCGTCACGAGCAGGTGCGTGGGCGTCACTCGCTCGCGCTCGACCATCTCGAGGAGTGGCTCGAGAGGCGCACCGCTGTCGACGAACACCGCTGTGCCACCCGGCTCGTCCGCGAGCACGAAGGCATTCGAGAGCCAGGACGGATGCATGCTCCGCTCGACGATCACTGCCGCGGAATCGTACGGGAGGATTCCGCCTCGGTTCGCCGAACCGCGTCCGACGAGCGCATCCGAACCAGGGAGGCACGATGAACGACATGTTCGAAGAGCGCGAGGTCGTCGAAGAGGCAGCCGACAAGTGGTGGATCTTCCTCCTGACGGGCATCGCGTGGCTCGTCTTCGCGATCGTCGTGTTCCAGTGGGACTACACGACGGTGGCGGCGATCTCGTACCTCTTCGGCGTCATCGCGATCGTCGCGGGCGTGAACGAGTTCATGCAGATCAGCGTCTCGACCACCGGCTGGAAGTGGATACACGGCTTCCTCGGCGTCCTCTTCATCCTCGCCGGGATCTACGCGCTCTGGCACCCGTACGACACGTTCGCGACCCTGTCCGGCCTCGTCGGGCTCTTCCTGCTCGTCAAGGGCCTCTTCGACATCACCGTCGCGTTCATCACGAAGGAGCAGTTCGAGCTCTGGTGGCTCCAGCTCGTCGCCGGCCTCATCGAGATCCTGCTCGCCTTCTGGGTGGCCGGAAACCACAAGGAGAAGGCGATCCTGCTCGTCGTGTACGTCGGGATCGTCGCGCTGGCGCGCGGAATCACCGAGATCTTCCTCGCCTTCAAGCTGAAAGGGCTGCGAAGGCGACTCGCAGCTGCGTAGGCCGGGGAGCGAGCCTCGGGAGAGCCGCCCACGGGCGGCTCTCTTCGGTTTGGACGCTCGGACGCTTGGGCATACCCGGCCCACGTGGCGTGTATAGGATCGAACTGATGCGCCGGACCGCTCTCGTGCTCGTCGTTCTCGCCGGAGCGCTCGGACTCGCAGCCGCCGGCTGCGGCGGTGAGGAGGAAGCCTCGCCCACGCCGGAGACGGTGACGGGACCGCTCCCGACCGAGACGACGACGACCGACACCACCGAGACCGACACGACCGAGACGACGGACACGACGGACACGACGGACACCACCGAGACCGAGACGACGACCGAGCCGGCCGACGAAGGCGATCCGGTCGCCGGCAAGGAGGTCTTCCTCGGCGCGTCGGCCTGCGGCGGCTGTCACACGCTCTCCGATGCCGGCGCGACGGGCAACGTGGGCCCGAACCTGGACGACACGCAGCCGAGCTTCGATCTGGTCGTCGACCGGGTCACCAACGGCACGAGCGCCGGGATGCCGCCGTTCAAGGACACGCTGAGCGAGCAGCAGATCGCCGACGTCGCCGCGTACGTCTCGTCGGTCGCCGGCAGCTAGCGCGAACTCGTGCGGCTCCGCACGTCGAGCGCGGTGGGCCTCGCGCTCGCGTGTTGCGTGCTCGCGGCTGCCGGCTGCGGGGGTAGCGGAGGCAGCGAGCGCTTGACGAAGGACGAGTACCTGCAGGAGCTCAGGAGCGTCGGGGACGACTTCGACGCCGCGTTGGGCGAGCTGGAGAACGCCGACATCGACTTCACGAGCTCCGAGGCGGTCGCCGATCTGACGGACACGATCGGCGACAGCGTCGAGGAGATCGACGCTCGTGCCGGAGCGCTCGATCCGCCCGAAGAGATTCAGGGCGCGCATGGCGATTTCGTCATGGGGATCCAGGAACTCGCTGTCTGGTTTCACGCTCTCGCCGACAGGATCAGGACCGAGCCTGCTTCCGCGCTCGAGAGGCTCCTCGAGCAGGAGCTGGGCGCAGCGAGTCCCACGACTGTCGAAGCGCTGAGGACGATTTACGACGCGAGGCGCGAGCTCAGGGCGAAGGGCTACGAGCTCGACGAGGCGAACGAGGGGTATGCGATCGAGGGTCCCGGAGATCCCGACGCGGGGAAGGCGGTCTTCGAGTCCGCCGGCTGCTCGGGATGTCACACGCTCGCGGACGCAGGCTCAGCGGGCCTCGTCGGACCGGATCTCGACTCGTCGTTCCCGCCCTACGGCAAGGTCGTCGAGCGAGTGACGAACGGGCAAGGGATCATGCCGTCCTTCGAGAGCCAGCTCACGGAGCAGCAGATTCAGGACGTCGCCGCGTACGTCTCGTCCGTCGCAGGCGGCTGAGAGCCCGCAGGCGGCTGAGAGCCGGTCGAGCGTCGGCGCTCTTGGCAGCTGGCAACGCTTCAGCGCTTTGTGGCTCAGAGCCACGTAGCCTCGATCGTGCTCGCTTTCTAGACTCTCCACGTGATCGACCTCAAGGCCGCGCGTACCGACGTCGAGGGCTGGCGCGCGGCGCTCGCACGCAAGGGCGCTGCCGCCGAGTTCGACGCGCTGCTCGCCGCCGACGAGCGCTGGCGTGCGCTGATCCCGCGGGTCGACGAGCTTCGGAGCAGGACGAAGCTCAAGGGCAAGCCGTCCCCCGGGGAGCTCGAGGCGCTGAAGCCGGTCAAGGCCGAGCTTCGAGCGGCCGAGGAGGAGCTTGCCGCGGCCGAGGCCGAGCGCGACGCCGCCCTCGCGCTCGTCCCGAATCCCCCGCACGAATCCGCTCCCGACGGCGAGACGGAGGACGATGCCGTGGAGCTCAG
>DATIBA010000148.1:0-4584 GCA_035457765.1 Gaiellaceae bacterium | reverse complement strand
TTCCTGGGGGTCAACTACTACACGCGTAACGTCGTCCGGGCCGCTCCGCGGGGCAGGTCGCCCGAGACGGTGCGCGTCGAAGGGGCCGAGTACACGGAGATGGGCTGGGAGGTCTATCCGGAGGGTCTGCACGAGACCCTCGTCCGCCTGTGGGACGAATACGACGTCCCACCGCTGTACGTGACGGAGAACGGAGCCGCCTTCGCGGATCGGATGGTCGACGGCGTGGTCGACGACCCGCGACGCGTGGCGTACCTCGAGGGTCACATCGGCGCGATCGAGCGCGCGATCGCGGACGGCGTGGACGTGCGCGGCTACTTCCTATGGTCGCTGCTCGACAACTTCGAGTGGGCGCTCGGGTACTCGCGACGGTTCGGGATCGTCTACGTGGACTTCGAGACGCAGGAGCGGGTGCCGAAGGCGAGCTACCGCTGGTATCGCGACTTCATCGCCGCGCAGCGCGCCGTCCCCGCCTCCGCAGGCGCGTGACCTGGCGACGCGCCCGCCCGCGCTGTCGCCAGCGTAGGGGCCGGCAATGAGTCGATGTGTCGAGCCCCTAAGCGGGTCTCTGTCAGGCATCGAGCCGAGTCGCCCCGGCTACCGCCGCTGGAATCTCTCGACTTCCCAGCGACCACATCAGGTCTCGATACGGACGTTCAGCGCGCCGCACGGACGAGAAGGGGCCTCGATGTCGCCTGGGCAGCGCCGCTCGCATTGCCGGCCCACACCTGGCACGCGACCTGCTTCCTGCCGTCGGTAGCGTGAAGGCGCCGCTGGCGGCCGAGCGCGCCGGCGATCACCTTCTCGTCGCGACGCCAGCGATAGGAAAAGACGATCGGTCGGACGCCGACCCACGAGCCGGGGCGGCACGTAAGGACGCGTCCGACGACGGGCGTGCCGCGAAGCGACGGCGCCCGTACGTTTCGCGGCGCCTGTGGCGCTGGGGAGCCCGCGCTCGCACAGGCCGAACCGCATGCGGCGAGGAGGTACGGTCTGAGCAGCGTCGCCAGGCCGAGCGCGCCCGCGGCATTCAGGTGCAGGCCGTCGGGGTTGAACCACTCCTTCCCACGGCTTGCGCCCTCCCAGTCTGCAACCTGAATCTGGGGCCACCGAGGAGCATGAGCGCGGATGGTCCGGTTGATCTGCCGGTAGTCGTCGGTCTCCTCGCGCATCGTCACCCAGATCACGTGCTCGACACCGCGGTTCGCGAGGGCGGTGGCGACCACGGACATGTTGGCCTCGTAGTTGACCGCCGGCTCGTTGTACCCCACGTCGACGACCACGATCTTGCCGAGCTGCGCGAGCGTCGACGACTGCACGATGTCGAGCACGGTCGGAGGGCGTTCACCCTGGTACCAGCAGCTCGGCGACGCGAGCCGGCGACACGAGGCCATCTGCAGCTGTACGTCGAGCCCTTCCCCGAGTAGCTTCCGCGCGTCGGGTACGTACGCGAGCGACTCGGCGACGGAGTCACCGAAGATCGTCACGCGCGGACCCGAGCGCGCGGCGCGGTCGGCGCCTGAAGCCGTAGCCGTCAGAGAAACCAGACTGGACAGGAGCGCGACGAGAACGAGAGCCGGTCTCATCGAGACGTAACGGTAGCGAGGGCCACATCAGGGAAGTCGGCACGGCCGACCGAAGGATTGAGCCAAGGCGTCTCTACACTCCGACCCGGGCCCCCATCGACTAGCGGCCCAGGTCACAGCCCTTTCAAGGCTGTAGCGCGGGTTCGAATCCCGCTGGGGGCATCGCGGAAAGGCCCTGCAAAACCGCTCAACCGCGGTTCTCCGGCTCCCAGGCGCGTCGGGTCATGGAACGCCTCGGAGGGGCGGGAAAGGGCGCTCGCGCCCCGCGTCTCGCGCCGCGGGTCACCGCCCCTCGGCGGGGTGAACCCCGCACCAACCTGCTCGACCGAGGAGGCCTCCGGGCCTCCTCTAGTTCCAGAACCCCTCGTGTACGGGCTTTGCCTGCGCTTCGAGATGGGGTCCGCTTACCTCGACGGCGCGCCCACCTCGGGCGAGCACCTCACGACAGGAAAGCGACAACGTTCCGGATCCCGAGACATCGTTCACGATCGCCATCAGAGCCTCACTGCCGAGCGCATAGACGACTCGTCCAATGCCCGACCAGTAGATCGCACTCGAACACATCGCGCACGGTTCGGTGCTCGTGTAGAGCGTCGACCCCGAGAGGGTCTCCACCTCGAACTGCATGCTGGCGGCACGCACGAGGTTGAGCTCTGCATGGCCTGTGACGTCGTGCTCGGTGACGACGGTGTTCTCGGCCTCGACCACGACGCGTCCGGACGCGTCGACGAGGAGTGACCCAAAGGGATGATTGCCTTTCGCTCGCGACAGCGATGCGAGTTCGATCGCTCTGATGAGGTGGACCTCGTCTGCGTGATCGAGGGCCATTGGTCACGACCCTAGCTCGGCGACGGGTCGGTCGCCTGCACGAGTGTGCGGGAATGTCTCTTGATCGAGTCCGCCCCTGGGTTGAGCTGACGACGGATAGGAGCGAGGCGCCACTTGCCGTAGGATCGTTCGCGTGAGAGTGAGCCGGATGTGGTTGGGAGCGCTCGTCATGTCGGGTCTTACTCTGGGTGTTGTCGTGATCGCTCTGATCATCACCTCATCGGGCGGCGACGACGCAAAGGTCGCGTCGACGGACACCGCAGACCGCAAGCCCGTAAAGGTCGTCATCGCCGGTACGAACGACGCCCTCGAGCCAGTCACCGATGGAGGCATAACGGGCGAGGGTACGTTCAGGGCCAGCGGTGCGATCACGGACAGCGGGACGGCGCGCGGTTACCGGTGGCTGAGGGGTGACGAGGCTACTGGGTTTCTGATCTCTCTTCGCTACGTCACCAAGGGGAAGAAGGGCGCGATCACATACGTGGTCAGGATCGACACGACACGAAGGCCGGTCATATCGCGATGGACGATCGAGTCTGGGACGAAGGCGTACAAGGGCCTACAGGGCAAAGGCATCGAAAGCGAGAACGCCACGTACACCATCAGCACGCTGAGGGGGAACGTGTGGCGCTAACCGCCCAGACAGGCCGCAACCTCTTGCACCAGAGCATCAGCTAGAAGTCCGTCCTCGCTACTTAGACTCTCACCCTCCGCAGCGACCTTGAACGATCCCGTCACGGCGTAAGTCCCGGCAACGACTGTCGGGGTTTTCGCCGGTGTCGCGAGCTTGTGGATGGTGATCGCGTAGACGGGCTGCTCGTGGTTGCCGCGCCAGAAGCCGACGTCTCGCTCCTCCACGTTGGACAGCCCAGCCTCCTCGAGGCACGCAAGCGGGTCGTTGCTCACGATCGTCTGGGTGGTCTTAGTCGTCTGTGTCGCCTCGACCGTCCCCGTGGTCTCACTCGTATCTGACGACTCCGAGCCCGACCCCCCGCATCCCGCGAGCACCAGGATCAGAGCGACGACTGTGAGCGTGCGCGACACGGCGAGATCGTCGCGTGGTCGTCGAACAGTGTCAACCATCCGATGGTCACCAAGAATGACCAACTTCGAGCGGAGCGCCGACGCCGCTGACAACGAACGACCACATCGCCTTAGTCCGACCTCGCGAGCTAGAAACGCGCTCGACTGAGGAGGCCTCCGGGCCTCCCCGTCGTCGTCGCGCTCTCGGCGTCGCGTCAAGCTCGCAGTCGGCTGAGAAGGCTCGTTCGAGGGATTGCACTGCCCCGTGAGGGGGATACCGTGCGATAGACGCGCTGGGACACAGGGGAGGAGAAAGGCGCCTCGCTCACTGCGGGGCGCAACTTGGGATGAATACGACGAAGCTGATTGCTCAATGGACCATGAACGGAGCTCGCCGCGATGTAGACGGTCGCTTTCGAGCGACCGATGTCATTGGTGCGGTGATCACGGACAACCAGCCAACGCCCGAGCCAACGGCGGCTGCAAGCTCGTTCTTGATCAAGGGAGCGGACGAGGACAGCTGGCAACCACTCGAGGAAGGGGAACACCGTGTATAGCGCGTGGAAGAGGCGGCACGACCTCGCGGAGGATGCGTGCCCCGAGTGCCAGGGATCGTGCTACGTCCCCGGTCCCATCTACGGGGAGCGCATCGTGGAGGAGTGTCCGGAGTGCGAGGGCACAGGCAAGGACGCAATGAAGAAGGCGGCGTGACGTGCGGTCTCGCCTAGCCCCGAGCCGCCTGCGGATCGAGGAGCGCGAACTCAGGGATCGTTCAGGGATGTCCACAGGTATTGGTGCTCCGCGTCACCGCCAAACTCTTGTGCCGCACGCACCGGTGAGGGCCTCGTCTCAGGACTCGGGAGCGTAACCGAGGCCTTAGACGTTCCTGGCCGACATCAACGGGTCGCCGCCGTGCGGCGCGGGGTTAGGGAAAGCGTTCGGTCACCCGCCTTACAGCCGCACGGCCGGCCGTGCAACTCGCCGGTGGTCGAAACCAGTGTCCCCCGGCTCGTGCAAGACTTCGCCAGCAATGACCGTTTGGGGGTTGAGGTGATGGCCGCCATTCTCTTCGTCCGTATCAAGTCTGGCCTGGATGCCGAGGAGTTCGAGCGTCGTCTGGTCGAACGCCGACCACGCTTCCGGGACG
>DATIBA010000147.1:0-13182 GCA_035457765.1 Gaiellaceae bacterium | reverse complement strand
GCCCTCGTCCACGTGGTCGCGGGGAGCGTCAGTCTCGAGATGGACGGGCAGGAGGTCGAATGCGCTGCGGGCACGCTCCTCTCCTTCGTGCCCGGTGAGACACGAAGCCTGCGCGCGCTCCAGCCGTCGCGCATCCTGCTCCTCCTGTCGCCGTGGCCCGGAGAGGGCCACTTTCCGGCAGGCGAGGACGCCGACCCGGGGCGGATGCCGGCGCAGGCGATGGCTCCTCCGCTCGGGCAGTAGCCGTCAGTCGTACGCCGCGAGCTCCCGATCGACGACCAGCACGGTGCGAGCACCCTCGCCGCGCCGCAGCCGGTCGAGGGCGTCGTTCACCGCCTCGAGGGGCTCGACGCTCGTCACCACACCGGCGAGGTCGAGCTCTCCCGAGAGCGCGAGGTCGGCGAGGCGGGGGAGGTCGACGAGCGGATCGCCGTTACCGTAGTACGAGCCGCGAATGCCCTTGTCGGAGAGGAACTCGATGGCAGGGAGCGAGACCTCGACTCCCCGCGGAGCGAGGCCGACGACGACAGCCGTGCCACCGGGCCGAAGACAGTCCCACGCGAGTCGCATCGTTTCCGGATGCCCGACGACCTCGAATGCATGATCGACCCCCCGTCCCGTGAGCCTCACGACACGAGCGGCGGTCGTGGCGGATCCCGACGGGACGGTGTGCGTCGCCCCTCGCTCCCTGGCGAGGGCGAGCTTGGCGGGATCGACGTCGACGGCGACGATCGGCTCGGCGCCCGCGAGCCGAAGCGCTGCGATCGCCTGGAGCCCGACTCCACCGCAGCCGATCACCGCGGCTGACTCGCCCACGTGCACGCGGGCCGCGTTGTTCACGGCGCCGAATGCGGTGACGACGCCGCATCCGAGGAGCGACGCCTGCCACAACGGAAGTCCGTCGGGCAGTCGGATCGCACCGGCTGCCGGAACGACGGTCCGCTCGGCGAAGCAGGCAGTCATCAGGGCGTGCTGAAGGACGGTTCCGTCGCGAAGCGACAGCCGGGAGGTTCCGTCCATGAGGACTCCGCGAAGGCCGTTCTCGCCGGCGGGGATGCACAGGTTGAGACGTCCGGCTCGGCACTCCTCGCATTCGCGGCACGAGGGGACGATGCAGAACCCGACCCGATCGCCAGGACTCACGTGGCTCACCCCCGTCCCCACGGACTCCACGACCCCTGCCCCCTCGTGGCCGAGCACGAGCGGCCAGCGACCGTCTCCGAGCTCGCCGTCCGCAAGCCGCACGTCGGAGTGGCAGACGCCAGCCGCGGCGACGCGGACGAGCACCTCGAGCTCCTTCGGCGGATCGAGCTCGATTTCCTCGATCGCGACGGGTCGGCGGGGCTCGCGGAGGACGGCGGCGCGGATCCTCATCAGCCGATTCGGTACTGCTCGAGCGCGTCGAAGTCCGGGACGACCCCGAGGCCCGGCCCCTCGGGTGGCGAGATCGTTCCGTCTCCGTCGATCTCGAGCGTCACTGGCAGGAGCCAGTCGCGGCGCTCGGCCGACCACGCAGGCGGGTCGAAGGGCACCTCGAGGTACGGGCACGTGGAGAACGCGAGCGCCGCGTGGAGGTTTGCGAGCAGTCCGTAGCCGTTCGACCACGTGTGCGGGCTCCACCAACGGCCTTCGCCGATCGCGACCTCCGAGATCCTGCGAGTCCCCTCGATGCCTCCGGCGAGAACGACGTCGGGTTGCACGATGTCGACCCCGCCCTGGACGACCAAGCTGCGGGCCTCCTCCTCGGTTCGCACCATCTCACCTGCGGCGATTCGGATGTCCGTGCCCTCGCGGAGCGCCGCGTAGCCGTCGACGTCCTGCGTCGGAAGGGGCTCCTCGAGCCAGAAGACGTCGAGCTCCGCGAGCTGCCGGGCGAACTCGGCGGCATTCTCCCACTCCCAGCGCGGCGCGAGATCACCCGGCATGCGCCAGCCCTGATTCGCGTCGACCATGACGTCGAGGTCGGGAACGGCTCTCCGCACCGCTTCGACGACGGGGAGATCGAGACGCCAGTCGCTCGAGTGGAGCCGGAGCTTCACGGCTCGCACGCCCCTCCCGCGCAACGAGTGACAGCGGCTCACGCGCTCCTCCGCCGATACCAGCTCGCCGCTGGATGCATAGGCGGTGATGCGATCCCGAGTGCCGCCCAGGACCTTCCAGAGTGGCTCGCCTCGAGCACGGGCAGCGAGATCCCAGACGGCGACCTCGAGGATCCAGTTGCGGCCGTGGTGGAAGTCGACCGTCTCGAGGATCCCGTGGACGTCCGTGCGCCCGGGATCTCGACCGACGAGGAGTCGCTCCAGGAGCTCGCGGTCGGGGAGCGCGTCACCGCTTGCGTATCCCTCGACACCGTCGTCGGAGCGGACGATGACGATCGTCGCGTCCTGATGTGTTCTCGGCTCGGGATCCCAGGCCGCCGCGAACGGCGGCTCGAGCGGGTAGCGGTAGCGACGCGTCTCGATCGCCGCGATGCGCACTCAGTCTCCGTCGTAGAACGGGTTGCGGAGGGAGTTGCGCCGCTCGACCAGGGCGGCGACAGCTGCTGGATCGCGCCCCTCGACGCACACGCCGAGGGCCTTCCGCATTGCTGCCCGATTCGCCTCGCGGACGGCCGTCTCGTCGTCGGCTGCCGGGTCGACCCAGACGGCGACGAGCACGAGCAGGTCACCGCTCGCCTCGATGAGCCCGTGTGCGACTGCGTCGAGGACCCCCTGGCCGATCCCGAGCTGTGCTGCGCCCCAGGTCATCGTCTGGTGATGCTCTTCGACTGCGGTCGCCTTGTTCATCATCAGCGTCGGAGGCCAGATCGGCTCGTATTCCGCCTGAGTCGGCCCGACGCAGACGAGAACCGGGGTATGGCCGGGGGAGGGATGCGCGAGCATGCCGATCGCCGCAGCCGCCGTGGGGCTGCCGCGGCGAGCCAGGACGACGTTCACGTGCGATCCGTTCGGGGCCTTGCCGCTCCAGCCCTCGCCGATGCGTCCATCCAGGTCCTCGAGGTTCATGCTCCCACTTCCGGGGTCGGACCCGTGGGGTCTGACCCCAGCTCGAGGACGACCCGAATCGCATCGCCGGAGTGCATCAGCTCGAACCCTCGCTCGACTTCGTCCAGCGGGAGGCGATGGGACACGAGTCGGTCGAGCGGGAGTCGACCGGCGCGATAGAGGGCGAGCACCTGCGGGAAGTCCCGCTCCGGCTTCGAGGAGCCATAGATCGAGCCCAACACGCGGCGCTCCAGGCGGGGGATCGTGGTGGCCGGCAGCGACACCGTCGCATCACCGCGGGGAATTCCGACGAGCACTGCGGCTCCTCGCGCCCGGGTCGAGAGGAAAGCCGCTTCCATGGCTTCCGGCCGTCCCGTGGCCTCGACCGCGACGTCGACACCTCCCGCCGATACGTCCTGCACGGCCCGGGCGGTCGACTCCGGGCTTCCCGCCCAGAGGACGCCGTGGGTCGCCCCGAACGAGCGCGCGACGTCGAGCTTCTGCGGCGCGGCATCGACCGCGATGACCGGGTCGGCGCCCGCGGCGACCGCCGCCATGAGCGCCGAGAGGCCGACACCGCCGCAGCCGACGACCGCGAACCGGTCCCCGGGCCGGAGCCTGGCAGTTCGCCAGACCGCCCCGACGCCGGTCGTGACCGCACACCCGACGAGTGCTGCGACGTCGAAGGGCACGTCCTCCGGAATGGGGATGCACGAGCGCTCGGGGACGACGCACGCCTCCGCGAAGGTGGAGAGGAACGCGTAGTGGTAGACGGGCTCGCCGTCTCGCGAGAGGCGCGGTGATCCATCCATGAGGCCGCCCGTGCCCATGGCCGGCCACACCGTCGAGCAGAGCTGGGGGAGGTCCCGGCGGCACTCCTCGCACGCTCCGCACCAGGGCGCCCAGGAAAGGACGACGTGGTCTCCGGTGCGGACGCGTGTGACGCCAGCTCCGAGTTCCTCGACCACGCCTGCGCCTTCGTGACCGAGCACACAGGGGCAGGGGTTTTCCGCGGTGCCGTCGACGGCGTTCCAGTCCGAGTGGCAGACGCCGCTCGCCCGGAGCCGGACGAGCACTTCCTCCGGTCCGGGTGCGGCGAGCTCGAGGTCGCAGACGGTGATCGGTCCGCCAGTCTGCTCGAGCACCGCACCGCGAATCTTCACGCGGTCACCGAGTCCTTCGCCTGCAGGCGGCGGAGCTCCTCGAGTGGGATGTGGCAGCGCATGAGATGCCCCTCTTCCACCTCGATGAGCGGCGGCTCGCTCTGCTCGCAGATCGCCCCGAGCTTGCGCGGGCAGCGGGTGTGGAAGACACAGCCGGACGGGGGTGCGGCCGCACTCGGTATCTCGCCCTCGAGCTTGATCCGCTCGCGCCCACCGCCGTCGACGGTCGGCACGGCCGAGAGCAGAGCCTCCGTGTATGGATGGTGCGGCCCGTCGAACACGACGTCTGCCGGGCCCAGCTCCTGCAGCCGCCCGAGGTAGAGGACCGCGATCCGGTCCGAGATGTAGCGAACGACGCCGAGGTCGTGGGAGATGAAGAGGTAGGAGACGCGCTGCTCGGTCTGGAGCTCGACGAGCAGGTTGAGGATCGCCGCCTGCACGGAGACGTCGAGGGCGGATGTCGGCTCGTCGCACACGACGAGCTTCGGGTCGCCCGCGAATGCCCGGGCGATCGCGACGCGCTGCTTGAGTCCGCCCGAGAGCTGGACCGGCTTCTGGGTCAGCGTACGCTCGGCGAGCCGTACGCGATCCGCGAGGGCGAGCATGCGCTGCTCGGCCTCCCGTCCGCCGATTCCGGCGAGCTTCTTCAGCGAGCGTAGGAGGATCCGACGAACGGAGTGGCGCCGGTTGAGGGCCGAGTCCGGGTTCTGGAAGACGATCTGGAGGGCGCGCAGCTCCGCCTGGGATCGCTTCTGGTAGCGCGGCGGGAGTGCCTTCCCGTCGAGCGCTGCCGCGCCACTCGTCGGCGGGACGATCCCGAGCAGCGTTCGCGCGAGCGTCGTCTTCCCGCTCCCGGACTCTCCGACGAGCCCGAGGGTCTCGCCGGGCCAGATCGCGGCGCTCACTTCCGTGAGCGCGTGAACGTCGTGTCCCCGCTGTCGGAAGACCTTGGTCACCTCCGTGATGTCCACGAGCGGCGGACTGCTGCGATCGACCGGTGGGAGCGCGAGGTCGTCCGCCTCCTCGCGAGGGAGATCGCGCGCGCGCTCCTGGTACCAGCAGCGGCTCTCGTGCCCCGACGTGACGGCGACGAGCGGGGGCTCCTCGACGTGACAGCGCTCGTCGGCGAGCGCACAGCGAGTGGCGAACACGCATCCAGGAAGCTCCGCGCCGAGGCTCGGGAGGAACCCCGGGATCGTGTCGAGCCTGCCGTGGTCCTTGCGGACGCCGCCTCGCGGGATACACCGCAGCAAGCCGACCGTGTAGGGGTGGCGGGGGTCCTGCAGGACCATCTCGACCGGGCCTTCCTCGACGAGCCGCCCCGCATAGAGGACGCCGACCCGCGAGCACATCTTCGAGATGACGCCGAGGTTGTGGCTGATGAACAGGACCGAGGTGTGCAGCTCCGCCTGGAGCTGTGACACGAGGTCGAGGACCTCGGCTTCGACCGTCGCGTCGAGCCCGGTCGTCGGCTCGTCGAGGATGAGGAGCGCGGGATCCTTCGCCAGCGCCATCGCGATCAAGGCCCGCTGCTGCATCCCGCCCGAGAGCTGGTGCGGGTAGCGCTGCATCACCGAGTCCGGGTCTGCGATCTGGACGCGTGCGAGCGCAGCACGCGCGCGCTCCGTCGCCTCGCTCGTGGGCACCCCGAGGACGGTGACTGCCTCGACGACCTGGGCGCCGACGCGCATCGACGGGTTCAGGGCGGCGCCGGGGTTCTGGTAGACCATCGAGACGGTTCGGGCGTGGTACTCGCGAAGATCCCGGCCGCGGAGCGCGAGAGCGTCCCGCCCTGCGACGGAGACCGACCCGCCCGCGACCTTGCCGTTCCGCGGCAGGTAGCGGACGATCGCGAGTGCAGCCGTCGACTTCCCACATCCCGACTCGCCGACGAGCCCGTACGACTCCCCCGGCTCGATGCGCAGTGAGACGCCGCGGAGAACGCGCCGATCGCGGCCGCGTACGCGGTACCGGACGTCGAGTTCCGTCAGCTCGAGTACGGGCGCGCTCATCGCTCGAGCACCTCTTGCACGCTGTCCGAGACGAGGTTGACCGCGACGACCAGTGATGCGATCGCCAGAGCCGGGAACAGCACGGTCCACCACTCTTCCGCGAGGTACGGGTAGTTGTCGGTGATCTGGACCGCCCAGTCGGGCGACGGCGGCTGGAGCCCGAAGCCGATGAAGGTCAGCGTGGCGACCGCGAAGATCGCGTAGCCGAGCCGGATGGTCGCCTCGACGAGGATTGGCGGCATCACGTTCGGGAGGACCTCGGAGAACATCACGTATGACGCTCGCTCGCCGCGCAGGCGCGCGGCCTCGACGTAGTCGAGCTGGGCCTCGCCGAGAACCGCAGCGCGCACGGTTCGCGCGATGATCGGTGAAAAGGCGAGTGCGATCACGAGTGCCACGGAGTACGTGCTTCGACTTCCGAGGGCGGCGACGACCGTGAGCGCGAAGAAGATCAGGGGAATCGCCAGCACGGCGTCGATGAGGCGGCTGATCGTGTCGTCGGCGATGCCCCGCAGGTACCCCGTGATGAGGCCGAGCGCCGTGCCGAAGATCGTGGCGAGCAACGCCGCGGCGGGAGCGATCAGGAGGATGTCGCGCGATCCCGCGAGCACGCGCGAGAAGACGTCTCGGCCGAGGCGGTCCGTGCCGAAGAAGTGCTCCCACGAGGGTGGCGCAGAGAGGTCCTCGGTCTGGTCGAAGCGCGGGTCGAAGGGAGTGATGCGGTCACCGAGGATTGCGCAGAGAACCCAGAACAGGATCACCCCTGCGCCGACGAGGAAGCTCGGGCTCCGTAGGAGCAGCCGCACTCGCTCCCGTCGCGCAACGCTCGCCTCGGACGACGCGCGTGGCTCTGCGACGGAGGTCACTCGATTGCCTCGTAGCGGATCCGAGGGTTCAGGAGCGCGAACAGGATGTCGGCGACGAGTGTCACGAGGACGTACGCGAAGCCGATGACCAAGACGCCGGCCGCGAGCATGTTGTAGTCCTTGAGCGTCGCCGCCTCGATAACCGTCAGACCGATGCCCCGGTAGTTGAACATGAGCTCGATCGCCAGGAGGCCGCCGAGCAAGTATCCCACCTGGGTCGCGATGACGGCGATCGTGGGGAGGAGCGCGTTGCGGAGCACGTGGCGGCGAATCACGGTGCCCTCGGGGAGACCCTTGAGGTACGCGGTGCGCGTGTAGTCGGCATCGAGGGCCTCGATCACTCCGGCTCTCGTGATCCGTGCGATGTATCCGAAGAGCACGATCGCGAGCGCGAGTGCCGGCAGCGTCAGGTACTTGACCTGCGTCAACGGGCCGGCGCCTTCGTCCCACTGCGCGGTCACGGGCAGCCAGCCGAGCCAGATCGCGAACACGAGGATGAGGACGAGACCGGTGATGAAGTCGGGGATGACCGCGAGCGGGAGGCCGAAGATCGTGATCGCCCTGTCGCCGAGCCGTCCCGCGTTGAGGCCGGCGATCACGCCGCCGAGGATCCCGAACGGCACGACGAGGACGAAGGCGTACAGGGCCAGCTTGAGCGAGTTGACGAGCGCGGGCCTAAGGACGATCCAGACCGGCTCCTCCGGTGGGACAAGCGAGTTCCCCAGATCCCCCCGCACGGCGCCGCTCGCCCAGTCGAGGTACTGCACCACGATGGGACGGTCGAGCCCGTGCTCGCGGTTGTATTCCGCCACCGCCTCGTCGCTCACTTCGCGCCCGAGCACGGATCGTCCGAGGTCCCCAGGCAGAAGCTGAGCGGCGGCGAACACGATCACGCTCAGCAGGACGAGCGTGATGAGTGCGAGGCCGAGGCGCTTGGCGACGTAGCGGGCCATCTTCGGTCGCAGCGGGCTGGGCGGCCGGGGTCACCCTCGGCCGCCCGCTCCTTCTCCTCTACGACGCGAGGAAGGTCTTGGCAACACGGATGTGCGAGATCGCGTCCGCTTGGTAGTTCCGCACTCTCGACGTCCCCGCGCCGACGAAGTTGAGGAAGTACGCCGTGATCACCGGCGTGTCCCGCAGCAGGAGGCCGGCCATCCGCCTCGTCGCCCGGCGCTGCGCCGCGACCTCGGCGGATCCGAGGTACGTCCGCGCGACCGAGTCGAAGTCGCTGTTCGAGTACTTCGACGCGTTCCAGATGCCGTTCGTCACGTACGCGGCAGTGAGGTAGAGGTTCGGCACGCCGCGGAAGCCGTACTCGGTGATGGTCGCCGGCGCGTTGAGCCAAGGGGTCGTCGTGTTGTAGTCCCCGCCGCCGACTGCCGAGTAGTAGTCGTCGTACGTCATGACGTTGAGGTCGATCTCGATCCCGGCCTGCCGGCCGGCCGCCTGCACGGCGGTCGCGAAGTCCGGCACGTCGAACTGGTTGTGCGTCGTGATCGTGAACTTGAGGCTCTCCTGCCCCGCCGCCTGAAGCAACGCCCGAGCGAGGGCGAGGTTCTGCCGCCGCTGCTTGATCGATGGATGCGTCGACGGGAATCCCGACCAGAACGGCGAGTCGTTTCCGAGCGTGCCCGCGCCGAGCAGGACGCGGTTGATGATGTCCGGACGATTGAGTGTGAGCGCGATCGCCCGACGCACCCGCGGGTCGCGGAACGGCTCGCGGTCGACGCGCAGCCCGAACATGTTGTGCGAGGAGTTCGGCGCGTTGTACACGCGGTACCTGCTGTTGTTTCGGAACGTTCGCGCCTGTTGCGGCGACATCTGCACGACGAGGTCGAGCTGCCCGGCCCGCAGCGCGAGCACCATCGGTGCCGCGCTCTCGTAGAACGTGATCCGGACCCCGTCGAGCGGCGGGCTGCCGCCCCAGTAGTTCGGGAAGCGCACGAGCTCGGCGCGCTGCTTGTTCTGGCTCCTCAGGCGAAACGGACCGGTGCCGATCATCCCACCCGACACCCAGGTGTCCGGCCTCGCGGCGATCGCAGCCGGCTGGATGATCGCTTGGTAGGTCGTCTGGCTCACGAGAAACGGGAACGAGTTGTTCGGTGACTTCAGCCGGAACTGGACCGTATACGGCCCGGTCTTGACCACGCCTTCCGGCCCGAGGAGGCTCTCCGGGATCGCTCCGAGGATCTGCGACGACTTCTGGTTCAGGTACTGCCTGAAGCTTGCGACGACGTCGTCGGCGTTGAACGTCTTCCCGTTGTGGAACTTGACCCCGCGGCGGAGCTGGAACGTCCAGACGGTCAAGGCCGCGTTCGGTCTCCATTCCGTCGCGAGCCACGGCTTGACCACGAGCTTGGGGTTCGTGAACGTCAGGTACTCGCCGGGAATGCCCGCGAGACCGAGCGACCCGGCCTCCTGCAGCTGGTACGGCTCCAGACCTCTGCCGTAGGCAACGGTGCCGACGCGAAGCGTGCCTCCTCTCCTTTGGGCAGCTGCCGTGGGCGCCCCGAAGGCGAGGTCCGCCTCGCCGACGTAGCGCAGGAGCATCCCGATCGTGCCTGCGCCCAGCCCGAAGACGGCCGCGCGGCGGATGAACTCCTCGCGGTCGAGCTCCCCGCCGACGAGCTCGTCGACGAGGTTGTTCTCGATGGGGCCGGCCTGTGTGTGGCGGTACTCCTCGACCGCCCTCCTCGTCTCGCGATCCATCCCCGAGTCTCCCTTCGGTGGTGTGTCACGGCGGGCGCCGCTTCAGTTATGACGCAGGATCGGCGTCGTGGTCTGCTGGCCCGTTTATGACAGCCCGGGCCGGCTCTCGTCAAGCGCGCGTAATGGGTCGGTCAGGCGACGTCGCCGAGGAGCTCGTCCGCATACGTCATGCCCACTCGCCGCATACCGCGTGGTCCTGGCTGGTAGTGGCCCATGCGCCAGAGCGCGGGCGAGTAGAGATGAACCGACGTCGCGGGCGGGTAGCCGGTTCCCGGGTGGCGCACGCCGTGGATGTCCGACGCATCGAAATCGAAGTATCCACCGGCTCCGTGCTCGGTCGTCCGCTCGCGAACCCACCCGTCCTCCTCGACTCGGAACCAGTCCTCGAGCAGCACTCCGTCGCACACGCAGACCGCCCCAGCCGACCGGTCGTGGTCGTGGTAGCCGGTGCTCTGGCCGTCGACCCAGCAGATGAGCCAAACGTCGAGGTTCGGGTCGCGGTAGAGCTGTTGATAGAAGCGGGCTCCGGCGTCATGGCGTACGAACTCCCGCCAGAGATGCTCCTCCCGAGCGAGCTCGGCGGCAAGCTCGGACATCGTCGGTCGATCGAGATCGGTGTCTGCAGGAACGCGGTCACGAAGCCAAGCAGCGAGCTCGCTCATCTCAGCAACGCCAACGGTGTGTCCGTTTGGAGAACGTGAGTCACAGCATCGCCGAAGCCACGGACGGCATCAAGCGTCGGCTGCGGGTCGACGACAGGAGTGTCGCTCCCGTACACGAGCTGGTGCACGCCGAAGGTTTCGATGAGGAGCTCGATCGCTCGTCGCCCGTACGTTGCCACGTCGAAGAACGTGTTCGGATCGAGCGCCGAACGGACGTCGAGGCCGCGGTGCGCGAGGCGTTCGAGCTGGAACGGCGCCCCGCCCGCGAGGAGCGCGAAGACGAGCCGGAGCGTCGGCCAGCGCTCGCGCCCCGCGCCGAGCCACGCGAGGTAGGAGGCCTGCATCTGAGCCGGATAGTCGACCACCCACGTCCACCAGCTCGGCAGCGCCTGGCGTGAGTGTGATACGGCCTCGGGGTGAACGAACACGGGGCAGTCGAGCTCGACCGCGACATCGAGCGTGGAGCTCACGCGGTCGAGGTCCAGGAGCGACGAGGCGCCCAGCACGATCCCTGCGAACCCGCTCCGCACGCGCGAGGGCGAAAGAGCCAGGAAGCGGCCGTCGCTCGCCGCGGCGATGTCGAGCACCTCCTCGGCCCAGAGCGTCTCGAGCTCGTCTCGCGCGCCGGCGCCGAGCGCCTCGAGCCCGAGGCTCGCCTGCAGTGAGAGGACCGAAACGTCGATCCCGTCACGGTCGAGTGCGCGGATGCGCGTTTCCGGCTCGTGTTCGGTCAGGTCGATTCGGAAGCGCCCTTCCATCGTCACGAGCTCGTCACCCGAGAGAAGCGGCGGCGTCTCGCGTGCTGCAAGCGCCGCGCGGAAGCGCGCGGGCCAGAGGTGCTGGTGGACGTCGTACGTCGCCATCCGGTTGCGGACTCTACGACGAGTCGAGGACTAGAGTTGCCCGATGATCGAGGCCCGGACAGACGTCGTCGGTAGCCTGCTCCGTCCTCCCGATCTGCTCGAAGCACGCGAACGCCGGGAACGCGGCGAGCTGGCGGTGCCCGAGTTCAAGCGCGTCGAGGACGCAGCCGTCGACGCCGCGCTCCGCCTGCAGGAGGAGGCCGGGCTCGACGTCGTCACGGACGGCGAGATGCGCCGACTCTCCTTCCAGAGCCAGATGACGGAGGCGGTCCACGGGTTCGGCGAATGGGACCTCGATGCGTTCCTCTGGGGCGAGTGGCAGTCCGACGAGCTCGGTGCGATGAACGTCGAGCGGCCGCCGCTCGCGGTCGAGTCGCCGCTTCGCCGAAAGCGCTTCCTCTCCGCCGAGGAGTTCACCTACGCGCGCGGGAGGACCGATCGGCTGCTCAAGGTGACGCTTCCGAGCCCGAGCCTGTTCGCGAACTTCTGGGATCCCGAGCGCTCGACGAGCGCCTACGCCACGCTGGAGGAGTTCCTCGGCGCGGTCGCCGAGATCCTGCGCGAGGAGGTCGACGAGCTCGTTCGCCTCGGCGCGACTTACATCCAGCTCGACGCGCCCCACTACCCGCTGCTCGTCGATCCGACGTACCGCGACTTCTACGGAAGCCGGGGCTGGCCGGCAGAGCGCTGGCTCGATCTCGGACTCGAGCTGGACAACCACGTCTATGGCAAGCACGAAGGGGTGACGTTCTCGATGCATCTCTGCCGGGGAAACCAGGCGAGCAGGTGGCTCGTCGAGGGCGGCTACGACTGGCTCGCCGAACGCCTCTTCGCGCGCGTCTCCGCGCACCGGCTGCTGCTCGAGTACGACGACGAGCGCTCCGGCTCGTTCGAGCCGCTGCGGGCGGTCCCCGAGGACAAGATCGCCGTGCTCGGTCTCGTAACGACGAAAACCGGGCGTCGAGAGACGATCGACGAGCTCGCCGCGCGGATCGGAGAGGCGAGCACGTTCTGCCCGCTCGAGCGGCTCGCGCTCTCGCCGCAGTGTGGCTTCGCCACCTCCGTGCTCGGGAACGCGCTCACCGTCGACGATCAGGCGGCCAAGCTCACGACGATCGCCGAGACGGCAGCACGCGTGTGGGGATAGCCGTCATCCTGACGGGCACGAGCCTCACGCTCGACGAGCTCCTGCGCGTCGCCCGGGGGGGCGAGCAGGTCGAGCTCGATCCGTCGGCCGTCGAGCGCATGCGCGCTTCCCGCGACCTGGTCGAGGCGGCGCTCGCGAAGGGCGAGCAGGTGTACGGGTTCTCGACCGGCGTCGGAATGCGCAAGCTGTTCGCGATCGAGGACGACCAGGCGTCCTTCAACAGGATGCTCGTTCGTGGGCACCTCGTCGGCCAGGGCCCGCCCGCGCCTCCGGACGCCGTGCGCTCGGCGATGCTGAAGCTCGCGAACTCGCTCGCGCAAGGGGTTACGGGCGTCCGGCCCGAGCTTGCCGAGTTCCTCGTCGGCGCCCTGAACGCAGGCGCGACGCCGCGCGTCCGGATGCTCGGCTCGGTCGGCCAGGCCGACCTCGCGGCCAACGCGGATCTCGTCGACGGGATCCTCGGGGACTTCGCGCTCGCCGCGGGAGAGGCGCTCGTGCTCGTCGACAACAACGCCTTCTCGACCGGGCTCGCGGCGCTCGCGGTCGCAGACTGCGAGACGCTGCTCGACGCCCTCGACGTGGCCGGTGCGCTCGACCTCGAGGCGTTCGCCGCCAACCTCGCGCTCGTCGATCCCGCGGTCGGCGAGGCGCGCCCGTATCCGGGGCTGGTGGCGACGATCTCACGGTTCCGGGAGCTGCTCGCCGGAAGCGTCCTGTGGGGCGCGCAGCCGAGGAACCTCCAGGACCCTCTCACCTTCAGGACGCTCCCGCACGTC
>DATIBA010000146.1:0-2464 GCA_035457765.1 Gaiellaceae bacterium | reverse complement strand
GTGAGGACGACCGACGTCGCGCTCTCGGGCGTCACCGCGACCGTGCGCACGCGCGCGAGCGGCATCCTCGACACGAGCTGGATCGAGTCGACGGCGCCCTCGGAGGAGACGCAGAGCCTCGGCAGCAGGCGCAGCCGCGCGGCGTTGCGCGCGTATTCGATGGAGGAGATCGGCGCGATGTCGATCTCGCCGGCGAGGAGCATGCGGTTCAGCTCGGTGGGGACGCCGGTGACCTCCTCCACGTCGTGTGTCAGCCGGTGGAAGACGGGCGCCATGTTCACGTACGAGATGCGACCGAGCCTCACCGCTGCCTCCTCCGCACGAACCAGGTCGCGAGCGCGGCGACCATGAACGCGCCCCACAGGACGATCGCGAGCCACGAGACGTCGTACCCGACGGGCACGTCGTCGGACAGCAGAAGCGCGCCGAGCGTGAAGAGCACCGAGAAGACGAAGATCACGCCCGCGAGGATCCCGAGGCTGTACACGAGCCACACCCAGATGGGCGTCCCGGCCGCGGGCGCGGCTTTCGGCTTCTTCGACGGAGCGCCCTCGCGACTCACGGCGTCAGTTCCAGCGCCGGAGCTCGTTGTAGACCGTGTCGCGCTGCACCGGGATGCGACCGGCCTCCCGCACGAACCGCACGAGCTCCTCGATCCGCTGCTCGGTCTCGGTGCGCGCACCGGCGGCGTGGAAGATCTGCTCGCGCACGACCGTCCCCTGGACGTCGTTCGCGCCGAAGTGGAGCGCGACGGCGGCCAGAGGCATGCCCATCATGATCCAGTAGGCCTTGATGTTCGTGACGTTGTCGAGCATCAGCCGCGAGAAGGCGAGCATCTTCAGATCGTCCGCGCCGGTGGTGTGCCGCCAGCCGCGCCGCTCGAAGACGGTGTTCTCGGGGTGGAACGCGAGCGGGATGAAGGCGAGGAAGCCGCCCGTGCGGTCCTGCTGGTCGCGCAGCCGGAGGATGTGGTCGACGCGCTCCTCGTACGTCTCGACGTGCCCGTAGAGCATCGTGCAGTGGGTCGGCATCCCCATCCGGTGCGCGGTGTCGTGGACGTGGAACCAGATCTCCGGGCTCTCCTTGCCGGGTGCGACGAGACGTCGCACCCGATCTGCGAAGACCTCGGCGCCTCCTCCGGGAAGCGACCCGAGTCCCGCTGCCTTGAGCTCTCGCAGCACCTCTTCGTGCGTGAGCCCCGAGAGCGTCGTCATGTGGTGGATCTCGGACGCCGTGTAGCACTTGAGGTGCACCTCGGGAAGGACGTCGTGCAGCGCGGCGATCGTGTCGCGGTAGAAGTCGAAGTCGACGTGCGGGTTCTCGCCGTTGACCATGTGGATCTCGGTGTAACCGGCGACCTCGCGCTGGCGAAGCACGTCCTCGACGAGCTCCTCGGTCGTGTACGTGTACGCGTGCTCCTGCTTTCTGGTCGCCGCGAAGGCACAGAACTTGCACTTCACGCGGCAGACGTTCGTCTGGTTCACGTAGAGGTTCTGGACGAAGTAGACCTCGTCGGTACCGCCGCGCCTGCGCCGTGCTTCGTCGGCGAGCTCGCCGAGCGCAAGGAGGTCGTCGGTCTCGAGCAGCGCGAGGCCGTCCTCGAAGTCGAGGCGCTCACCCGCCGCGACCTTCCCTCGGATCAACTCCAGCGTCGATTGAGCGAGAACGGCGATCAGGTACTCCTCTCCACGACGGCCCACGTCAGCGCCTCGAGCTCGTCGCGTCTCGCAGCGCCGTCGAGGCAGGCCCTTGCCTCGGAAGCGTAGTGGAGCGCCAACTCGCGAGATCGGTCGAGCGCACCACTCGCGGCGACACGAACGAGGACGCCCTCCTTCGGGCCACCGCCCAGCGCCGCGTGGACCACGGGATCCTCCTGGGCCGCCAGGAGGAGAGGGAGCGTCGGCGTGCCGTCGCGCAGGTCGGTCCCGGGAACCTTGCCCGTCTCGATCGTCTCGCCCGAGCAGTCGAGGACGTCGTCGGCGATCTGGAACGCGATGCCGAGCAATCGTCCGTACTCGCCGTTGCCGCCCCCGAGCGCACACGCAGCTCCGAAGAGCTTCCCTGTCTTCAGCGCGCACCGCTCGAGGTAGGCGTCGATCGTCACGTCGGGGTCGTGCTGCTGTCGGCGCTGCATGGCCTCCCCGCGTGCGAGGCCGAGCGCCGCTTCCGCGAGAACGGAGACGGCGTGCGGATCCCCGGTCTCGGCGAGCACCGAGAACGCGCGCGCAAAGAGGTAGTCGCCTGCCGACTTGGCGACTGCGCCACCATGCTCGCTCCAGGCGGACGCGCGGCCCCGCCTCAGCGCTGCGCCGTCGATGAGGTCGTCGTGGACGAGCGTGGCCATGTGAACGAGCTCTACCGCGGTACCGGCCGCAACGGGTGGCGTCGTATCCGGCGAGGAGGACAGGAAGGCCAGCGCGGGTCGGAGGCGCTTCCCACCTGCCGCGAGCGCATCCGCACCCAC
>DATIBA010000145.1:0-8159 GCA_035457765.1 Gaiellaceae bacterium | reverse complement strand
GACCACGCGGCTGACAGAATGTCGGAGTCGTGAAGACGTTCCAGCTCGAGCATCGGCTCCGCACCGCCGGCGGCTTGACCGTCACCGACATCACCGAGGAGGTTCAGGAAGCCGTCCGCCAGAGTGGCATCCTCGACGGCGTCTGCGCGGTCTACTCGCCGCATACCACGTGCTCCGTGCGCGTGAACGAGTGGGAACGCGGCTTCCTCGAGGACTTCGCGGTTCTCCTGAAGCGCCTCGTACCGAGCGAGCACTACTACGCCCACGACGACTGGGACCGCCGTACCGAGAACGTCTGCGAGGAGGACATGGAGGTGGGCAACGGGCACGCGCACTGCATGTCCATGCTCCTCGGCCCAGCCGGCGAGTCGATCCCGGTACGCGACGGCGAGCTCGCCCTCGGCCAGTGGCAGCGTGTCCTCTTCCTCGAGCTCGACCGCGAGCGCGAGAGGCGCTGGCTGGTGCAGGTCGTAGGGGTCTGACCCGTGGGGTCAGACCCTCGAGGGTCTACTCGGGCGTGACGTAGGCGGCGGTGAGCCCGCCGTCGACGACGAAAGCGGCGCCGTTCACGAAGGTCGACTCGTCGCTCGCGAGGAAGAGGGCTGCATTCACGATCTCGCGCGGCTTGCCGAGGCGTCCTGTCGGCCAGTGCACTTGCCGACGTTCGAACGCCGCCGGGTCGTCGCCGTAGATCGCGAGCAGAAGCGGAGTCTCGACCGGGCCCGGACAGAGCGCGTTCACGCGCACACCCTGACGCGCGAACTGCACGCCGAGCTCCTTGCTCATGGCGAGGACGGCCCCTTTCGAGGCCGTGTACGAAATCTGCGACGTCGCGGCGCCGAGGATCGCGACGAACGAGGCGACGTTGATCACCGACCCCCCGCCCCGCTCGAGCAAGTACGGGATGCCGTGCTTGCAGCAGAAGAACACGCCCTTCGTGTTCACGTCCTGCACGCGTTGCCAGGCGGCCTCGCTCGTGTCGAGGACGGAGGCGTCGTCGGACGGCGAGATCCCCGCGTTGTTGTAGAGGACGTCGATTCCGCCGAAGCGCTCGGCGGTGGCTTCGTACATGTGCCGGACATCCTCCTCGGAGGCCACGTTGGCCCGGAGCGCGAGAGCGTCGCCCGGACACTCGGACACCGTCTCCTCCGCGAGTTCCAGATCGACGTCTGCGGCGCAGACCTTGGCGCCCTCGCCGGTGAAGACGATCGCCGCCTCGCGGCCCATCCCGCCGCCTGCGCCGGTGATGACGCACACCTTTCCGTCCAGTCGTCCCACTCTTCAGCCCTCCGTCGAGATGAAGACGCTCTTGACCTCGGAGTAGCCCTCGAGCGCGTGCATCCCGAGCTCGCGCCCGAACCCCGACTGCTTGAAGCCTCCGAAGGGCGTCTGGACGCGCACGGACGTGTTCGCGTTCACCGACAACACGCCCGCCTGAGTCGCCCGTGCCACGCGGAGCGCTTTGGCGCCGTCCCGTGTCCAGATCGAGCCCGAGAGGCCGTACGGCGTGTCGTTCGCGATCCGGATCGCGTCGGCCTCGTCCTCGAAGGGGATGACGGCGGCAACCGGGCCGAAGACCTCGTCCCGAGCCACGCGATCGTCGTTCGTCGCCTCGACGAGCGTGCACGGGAACCAGAAGCCGGGACCGCCGGGAGCCTCGCCCCGGAAGAACGGTTCACCGTCGACGAAGGACGCCACGGTCTCGCGATGAGCGGCGGAGATGAGCGGCCCCATCTCCGTGTCCTCCAGGGACGGGTCTCCGACGCGAACCCTGGCCGTGGCGTCGGCCAACCCGTCCAGGAACCGATCGTAGATCGTCTTCTGGACCAGGATGCGTGAGCGCGCACAGCAGTCCTGGCCCGCGTTGTCGAACACGGAGTACGGTGCGGCGGCAGCCGCCTGCTCGAGGTCGGCGTCCTCGAAGACCACGTTCGCCGACTTCCCGCCGAGCTCGAGAGTGACGCGCTTGATCGTGCCCGCGGCGCCGTGCATCACGATCCTGCCCACCTCGGTCGAGCCCGTGAAGGCGATCTTCGCGACGTCGGGATGCTCTATGAGCCGCTGCCCGACGACCGAGCCCTTGCCGACGAGGACGTTCACGACGCCCGCGGGGATCCCGGCGTCGAGGGAGAGCTCGCCGAGCCGGATCGCCGAGAGCGGAGTCAGCTCCGCCGGCTTGAGGACGACCGTGTTGCCGCACGCGAGCGCGGGGCCGAGCTTCCAGCTCGCGATGTTGGCGGGGAAGTTCCACGGAACGATGAGACCGACGACGCCGAGCGGCTCCCGAAAGGTCGCGGCGACCCCGCCCGCGACGGGAATCGTCTCGCCGTGGTGCTTGTCGACCGCGCCGGCATAGAAGTGGAAGACCTGAGCGACCATGCCGATCTCGCCCCGTGCGCCCGAGATCGGCTTGCCGACGTTTCGCGACTCGATTTGCGCAAGCTCCTCGGCGTTGTCCTCGACGAGCGTCGCCAGGCGCCGGAGCAGTCGCGCTCGGTCACCCGGTGCGACCGAGCTCCACGCCGGAAACGCCTCCTTCGCCCGAGCGACCGCCTCGTCCGTCCCCTCGACACCCGCCTGCTCGAGCTCCGCAATGGGCTCCTCGGTCGCAGGATTGAGAACCGTGAGCGTCACGGCCCGGATTCAAACACTAGAGACCACGGCTCCGCCGCATGCGCCAGATCCCGTACACGATCCACGCGAACACGGGCACGAGCAGGAGCGCGACGATCCACAGAGCCTTGCCCGCACCCGAGAGCGCCGTCGCGGGTTGGCGCAGGACGTCCGCGATGAAGAACACGGACAGAACGAGGTAGATCGCGAGGAACCCGAAGTACACGCCTGCCTCCAGTCTCGACGAGGAGGTGTGAGCCTACTTCGCCCGACGTGGCCGTCGCGTGTGGTCAGACCCGTGGGGTCCGGTCCCGCGAGTTTCGATACTCGCGCGCCTGCTCGACGAGCGCCTCGAAGAGGGCGGCGTCCTCGCCCGCCTCGGGATGCCACTGGACACCGACGGCGAATCGCAGCGACGGGTCTTCGACGCCTTCGAGCGTCCCGTCGGCCGCCCAGGCGGTCTCGACGAGCCCCTCACCCACCCTTCCGAGCGCTTGATGGTGATGGGACGTGACGTCGGAGCGCGCACCCACGATCGCCGCGAGGCGCGTCCCTTCCTTGACTTCCACCGGGTGAACCGCGAACTCACCCGGAACCTGCTTGTGGACGTCGTTGCCGGTCTGCTCGGGGAGATGCTGGACGAGATCGCCGCCGCGGGCGACGTTCAGCAGCTGGAAGCCGCGACAGATCGCGAGCACCGGCATGTCGCGCTCGAGCGCCGCCTCGAGCAGCGCCAGCTCGCCCGCGTCTCTCCGTGCCTGCGGCGTATCCGTCTCCGGGTGCGGACTTGCCCCGTAGCGCGCAGGATCGACGTCGGCTCCCCCGGAGAAGACGATGCCGTCGAGCGTCGCAAGCGTCTCCTCGACGCCGTCCTCCGACGGCGGGATCACGAGCGCCCGCCCCCCGGCTCGCTCCACGGCGTCGACGTAGTCGAGCGGAATGAGGGCCGCCGGAAGGTGCCAGACGCCCCACCTCGCATCCTGCGCGTACGACGTGATCCCGATGACGGGCTTCATGCCGGCTCGGTCTCCACGATCCACAGTGTGCCGTCTCCGCATTCCACCGCGCGACCGTCCGCCGGCTCGAGGCTGACCCGCAGCACCCGGATCCTCGCACCGTCGAGGTGCGTGAGAGCGCCGCGATCCCTTGGGGCCGTCGGGAGAAAGCGCCAGGCCCGGACTTGCCGCTCGATCTCGAGAGCCGGTCTCGACCAGTCGATCCAGGCGAACTCCGGCTCGAACAGCGAGAAGTACGTCGCCTCGTCCTCCCGTTGCGGATTCCCCGGATCTCCACGCTCCACCCGCTCGAGCACGCTCGGGAAGATCTCTCTGATCGCGGCGACGAGCACGGGCTCGAGCTCTTCCCACGAGTGCTGGTCTCCGAACGGGATCCGCACCTGGCCGAGGATCCGTCCGGTATCCAGCTCGGCGTCCATGTAGTGGAACGTGAAGCCGAACTCGGTCTCCCCGTTGCGGATCGCCCACGAGACGGGGGTCGGGCCACGGTACTTCGGCAGGAGCGACGGATGGCCGTTCACGATCCCGTGCCTCGGGGCCACGAGCGCCTCGGAGGGGATCTTCCACGGAAATCCGGTGCAGAGGGCGAGGTCCGGCTCGAAGACACGGAGCAGTGGTGCAATCTGCGCGCACGAGGACGGCATGACGACGTCGAGCTCGGCCGGGGCCTCGAGCAGCATCCGTTCGAGCTCGCCGTAGCGCTCGACGCCGCCTCGCACGCAGAGGAGGGCGACCGGCTCGTGCCCCAGCTCGCGGAGGAGCGTGCTGTACCCGCGCACCGCCGGGGCGACCTGGGAGATGAGAACGACCCTCACGTCCCCGGATACGTCCCGAGAGGATGCATCACCCGCGCTCGAAGTACCGCATTCGCTCCCAGTCGGTGACGACCTTGTCGAAGAGCGCCTGCTCGGTGTGCGCGTAGTTCAGGTAGTGGTCGACGACCTGGTCGCCGAACGCGCCGCGCGCCATCGTCCCGATCTCGAGGGCGAGGATCGCCTCGCGCATCGTGGACGGGAAGCGCTCCGCGTCGGACTCGTACGCGTTCCCCTCGAGCGCGGGCGGGAGCGGGAGCTCGTTCTCGATCCCGTGCAGGCCGGCAGCGATGATCGCCGCGAAGGCGAGGTACGGGTTGACGTCGCCGCCCGGGATTCTCGTCTCCGCCCGCTTCGCCGCCCCTTGACCGACGATGCGGAACCCGCACGTCCTGTTGTCGTGCCCCCACGCGAGCGTCGTCGGCGCCCAGCTCCCGGCCGCGTAGCGCTTGTACGAGTTGATCGTCGGCGCGAGGAAGAGCGCGAGCTCCTTGAAGCAGGCGATCTGGCCCGCGAGGAAGCGCTCGAAGAGCGTCTCGTCGTCGCGGAACGCAGGCTCGCCGTCTCGGAAGAGCGACGCGTGCACGTGGCACGAGTTTCCGATCCACGACTCGAACGGCTTCGGCATGAACGTGATCGAGCAGCCGTTCGCGTGCGCGATCTCCTTGGCGCCGTTCTTGTAGATCGAGTGGTTGTCGGCCATGGTCAGTGCGTCGGCGAAGCGAAAGTTGATCTCGTGCTGGCCCGGCCAGGCCTCGCCTTTCGAGGTCTCGACCTTGATCCCGGCGCCGTGCATCCCGTTGCGGATCTGGCGCATGAGGCCCTCGTCGTACGTCGTCGCGAGGATGTGGTAGTCGAGGATGTACGGGACGGACGGCGTGAGCTCCTCGTAGCGCTGCGCCCAGGCCTCCTGGTACGTCTCGCGCAGCAGGTAGAACTCGAGCTCGGAGCCGGTCATCGGCGTGTAGCCGAGCGCCGCTGCCCGATCCATCTGCGCCCGCAGCACCTGCCGCGGCGACGGCTGGACCGGCGAGCCGTCGTGCCAGAGGACGTCGGCAAGGACGAGCGCGGTCGCCTCGAGCCACGGAATCCGGCGGAGCGTCGCGAGATCGGGCTTCATCGCGAAGTCGCCGTAGCCGCGCTCCCAGCTCGCGATCTCGTATCCGGGGATCGGGTCCATCTCCATGTCGAGCGCGAGCAGGTAGTTGCAGCCCTCGACCGGGTGCTCGTCCTCCATCTCCTCGAGGAAGAACTCCGCGTGGAGCCGCTTTCCCATGAGACGGCCCTGCATGTCCGTGAACGCGACCACGACCGTGTCGATCGCGCCGGACTCGACCTCGGCCTTCAGCTCTTCGAAGCTCAGCATGACTCCCTTTCCACGTCGAGGGCCGGCTGTGCCGGCCCTCGACGATACATCGATCCGGAGGACCGAACTTGCTACTGGCCGACGTCCTTCGGGATGTCCGCGACTGACGTCGTGCCGTACCCCTCCGTCTCCGGGTGACCGTGTTGGCCGCGCGTGAGTGCGAACTCCTCTTCGGGTGAGAGGACGAGCTGATGCCGACCTCGCAGGCCGAAGTACATGAGCGCCAGGAGATAGAAGATCGCAACGCCGACGACACCTGGCCGGTAGTCGTCGCGCCAGAAGCACGCTGCGAGCGAGGCGAGAGCGATGACAGCGCCGATAGCTGCTCCCCACACCCCCACCGGGCTGCGGTAGGGGCGGTCGATTTGCGGCATGTTTCGCCGCAGCAAGATGAAGGAGACCATCTGGAGGAAGTACGACACGACCGCGCCTGCGACGGCCATCGAGAGCAGTGCCGCGTACAGGTTCCCACCCAGCCAGTCGTGCTTGAGCGCCTGGTCCACGAGGAAGGCGAGACCGAAGCCTATGAGGGCTCCCGCGATCAATGCGACGTACGGCGTGTTCCGCTTCCCGTGAGTGAGCGACAGGAAGTGCGGGTAGTACCCGGCCCGCGAGAGCGAGTAGACGTTTCGGCCGTACGCATAGATGATCGTGTGGAAGCTAGCGATGATCCCCGCGACCGCCGCGAGCCCGAGGATGTTCGCGGTCGTCTCGCCCCCCTCGCCGAAGATGACCCTGAAGCCGTCGAGGAGTGGCTCACCCGACAGCCGAATCTCCTCCGCGCCGGTCACGCCGGTATTGAGGAAGAGCACCAGGAAACCGGTGACGATGAGCGTCAGGAGCCCATAGACGGTGCCCTTTGGAATGTCTCGCTTCGGGTCGTGTGACTCCTCGGCGGCAAGCGGAAGCTCCTCTATCGCGAGGTAGAACCAAATCGCGAAGGGCAGAGCGAGGAAGATTCCCTCGGCGGTTCCGAACGGGAACCAGTCCGAGCCGCCGTCCTCCGGAGCGATGTTCGTGAGGTTGTCCCACGAGAAGTCCTTGAGCGCGCCGATGTAGAAGACCGCGAGGATCGCGAGCGCAAGGAAGCAGATGAACACTGTGAACCTGAAGCTCGCGCTCACGCCCACGATGTTCAGAGCGACGAAGATGACGTAGAGGACCCCCCACCACACCCATGTCGGCGGACTGCCGTCGAACCAGCTGTTGGAGATCGACTCGAGATACGCACCCGCGAACGTCACGACGACCGCGGGCGTCACGACGTACTCGATCGTCTCCGCGACACCCGTTGCGAAGCCTCCCCAGGGGCCCATCGCGGAGCGTCCGAAAGAGTATGCGCCGCCCGTGTGGGGCAGCGCGGGCGACATCTCCGCGATCGAGTAGCAGAGCGCGAAGTACATCGCGGTGATGATCACCGTCGCGATCAAGAGACCGCCGAAACCACCGGCGTCGAGGCCCAGGTTCCAGCCTGAGAAGTCGCCCGAGATGACGGCGGCCACACCCAGCGCCCACAGCGACCAGACACCCGCGTGACGGCGAAGCTTCCGTTGCGCGAAGTACGCCTCGTCCGCCTCCCGGTACGTCACCGCACCGATGGTCCGTTCTTGCTCCGCCACAGCCTGCCTCCTCGTTCAGATGACGTGGTCGATGCGAGGGGACGATCCTACGACTGCGTCTTCCGGCGGTCAACCAGCAGCGGCCGCGCCGTATGGTTGGGCCGTGCCCGAGGTCCACTCGACCCTCCGCGAGATAACCGACTTCCTCGAGCGGCATCACCCGTTCTCGGCTCTCCACGCCGACGCTCTCGCGACGCTCGCCCGGACGGCCGAGATCGAGTACTTCCCCGCCGGAGCCGAGATCCTCAGTCAGGAAGGACCTCCTTCCGAGTACCTGTACGTCGTTCGCCGGGGCGCGGTCGAGCTCCTCTACGAGGGGCAGGTCATAGACGTGTTGGAGGAGGGCGAGCCGTTCGGACACCCCTCCCTCCTCTCGCGGCTGCCGCCCGCGTTCACGGCGCGCGCGCGTGAAGACTCCCTCTGTCTCCTCTTCCCGGCGGAGGCGACCGTGCGTGCTCTCGCGGACCCGGCCGGAGTGCGCTTCCTCGCAGCCACCCTGGAAGGCCGGCTCGAGCGCGGCCTCGCGCGCGCCCACCGCGCGACGCCGTGGGGGACGTCCCACGTAGCGGCGCTCGCCCGTCCGGCCCTCGTATGCGCGCGGGACATGTCCATCCGCGACGTCGCGCTCCGGATGACACAGGAGAACGAGGAGTGCGCCGTGGTCCCTCTGACGGCGGGCTACGGTCTCGTCACCGACCGCGTGCTGCGCGAGGAGGTGGTGGCCGGCGGCGTC